>PNJO01000024.1 GCA_013821905.1 Sphingopyxis sp.
GATCCCGCCGACGCCGACATCATCGACCAGATCAAGGAACTGATCGAAACGCGCGTCCGCCCCGCGGTCGCCAACGACGGCGGCGACATCATCTATCGCGGTTTCGACAAGGGCAATGTCTATCTCAAGATGCAGGGCGCCTGCGCCGGTTGCCCCTCGTCGACCGCGACGCTCAAGAATGGCATCGAGTCCCTCTTGAAACATTATGTTCCCGAGGTAACGGCAGTTCACGCCGTCTGATCTTTTCATCGAGGAGTTAGCCCATGAGCGAGCCGCTTTCCGACAGCGCTCTCGACCAGCTGTTTCGCACTGCGCGCACCTATAATGGCTATCTCGACCGTCCGGTGTCGCAGGAACAGCTGCACGCGATCTGGGATCTGGTCAAATTCGGCCCGACCAGCGCCAACAGCCTGCCGGCGCGGATCGTCTGGTGCGTGTCGGACGAGGCCAAGGCCCGGCTCGCCGCGCACGCGTTGCCCGCCAATGCCGAGAAGATATTGAAGGCGCCCGTCACCGCGATCGTCGCGATGGACGAAGAATTCTACGAACATCTGCCCGAACTGTTTCCGCACGCCGATGCGCGGAGCTGGTTCGCCGGCAACGAAGCGCTCGCGCACACGACCGCCTTTCGCAATTCGAGCCTGCAGGGCGCCTATTTCATCCTCGCGGCGCGCGCGCTCGGCCTCGATACCGGGCCGATGTCGGGCTTCAACAACGAAGCGGTCGACCGCGAATTCTTCGCCGACCAGCCGAAGGTGAAGAGCAATTTCATCTCGACGCTCGGCTATGGCGATCCGGCGAGCATTTTCGGCCGCAGCCCGCGCCCGGATTTCGGCCGCTTCAATCGCATCGCCTGAGCGGGCGGCCCGCACCCTTTCCATGCGACAGCTGGTCATCGATTCGGCGAGCGAGGCCTGCTCGGTGGCGTTGCTGGAGGGCGAGGCGGTCGTCGATCATCGCCATGAAATCCTCGGCCGCGGCCATGCCGAGCGGCTGGTTCCGCTGATTGCGGAACTTGCCGACGGCGGCCGCGCCGACGCCATCCTCGTCGGTTGCGGTCCCGGCAGCTTTGCCGGCGTTCGCATCGGCGTCGCCGCGGGGCGCGGCCTCGCGCTCGGCTGGCAGGTGCCGGTGCGCGGCTTTTCGACGCTCGCGCTCGTCGCCGCGACCGCCGCGCCCGACATTGCGACCGCCGGCGGCGCGCTGGTAGTGATGGAGGGCGGACACGGCCAATGGTTCGTCCAGCCCTTCGGTCCCGATCTGGTGCCGGCCGCGGACCTGCGATCGCTCGTCCCCGCCGACGCGGTCGCGGCCGGCGAGGCGCTGGTCGTCGGCAATCGTGCCGAGCCCTTCGTCGCGCTGCGCGGCACCGGGCGGGCGCTCGCGACGCTTCCCGATGCCCGCTTTGCGTCGCGTCTGCCCGAAACAGCACTGTTCAACGACCCCAGCCCCATCTATGGCCGCGCGCCCGACGCCAAACCCCGGGCGCCGAAGTGACGAGGGCTGCATGACCGACGATCCGATCCGCCTTGCCACCGCCCGCGTCGGCGATCTGTCGGCGGTGATGCGCGTGATGGACGCCGCCTTCGATCCCGCTTTCGGCGAAGCCTGGAGCGCGGCGCAGCTCCTGACGCTGTTCGCGCTCCCCTCGGCGCGCGTCCGCCTCGCCTGGGACGGCGAACGCCCGTGCGGCTTCTCGGCGGCGCGCATCGCTGGACCCGAAAGCGAACTGCTGTTGCTCGCGGTCGACCCGGCCGAACGCGGCAAGGGTATCGGTGCGCGCCTGCTCAATGACTGGCAGTCATGGGCCAAAGAACAGGGCGCCGACGATTATTTTCTTGAAATGCGGGCCGATAATAACGCGATTCATCTTTACGAACGCGAAGGTTTTTCGGAATGTGGTCGCCGGCCTGCTTATTATCGGGGTGGAGATAATGTCGTTCGTGACGCGATAACCATGCGCCGGTCGAAATAATCTTTGCCTTTCCGTTCGATATGTCATTGCGAAAATAGAACCAAAATGGCATAAATAAGCCGGGTCGAACGTGGGGTGCGATGCTTCGCGCCCGTCCTTCTGGGTATAAAGATAAGGGATCGCAATGTCCGACCAAGCCGATACCAATGAAATGCTCGTCACGCTCACGGCCGATATTGTCGCCGCACATGTCAGCAACAATAGCGTGGCCATTTCGGACCTCGCCGTACTGATCAACAATGTCCATGCCGCGCTCTCCAATCTCGGCGATCAACCCATCGAAGAGGAAAAGCCGGTGCCGGCGGTGTCGGTGCGCGCTTCGGTGAAGCCCGACTATATCGTCTGCCTCGAGGACGGCAAAAAGCTGAAGATGCTCCGCCGTCACCTGATGACGCATTACGGGCTGACCCCCGACGACTATCGCGCCAAGTGGGGCCTGCCCGCCGACTATCCGATGGTCGCGCCCAACTATGCCGAAAAGCGCCGCGCGCTTGCCAAGGAAATCGGTCTCGGCACCAAGGGCCGGGGCGGCGGGCGCCGCCGCAAGAAGGCCTGACGAAGGTTGGCCTGACCCATATCGAACGGCAAGGGGCGGGACCGGCAGGTGCCGCCCTTGTTCTATCCGGGGTGCCATCCTATACAGTTGGGACAAGATGAAAGACACGACTGCATAAGCAGGAAAGGCCCGCATGTCCGGTACCATCGACCTCGAAGCATTGTGCCATGAAAAGGGGCTGCGCATCACCGAACAGCGCCGCATCATCGCGCGCGTCATTTCGGATTCCGAAGACCATCCCGATGTCGAGACGCTCTATGAACGCGCGTCGAAGATCGACAGCGGCATCTCGATCGCGACCGTCTATCGCACCGTCCGCCTGTTCGAAGAGGCGGGCATCCTCGACCGCCACGATTTCGGCGACGGCCGCTCGCGCTACGAAGCCGCACCCGAGGCGCATCACGACCATCTGATCGACGTCGAAACGGGCAAGGTGATCGAATTCGTCGATCCCGAGCTCGAGGCGCTGCAGAAGGTGATTGCCGAACGGCTGGGCTTCCGCCTCGTCGACCATCGCATGGAGCTTTATGGTGTCGCCATCGATCGCAAGCGCGACTGATCGCGTCTCGATCACCTGGCGGACGGTCGCCCGTCTCGTCCTGATGGTGCTGGTGCTGCTGTTCCTGATCGTTCCGCACCTGCTCTACCGCGCCGTCGGCCGCCCGTCGCCGATGGTCATGGCTTTCATGAACGCCGTCGGCTGGATCGCGGGCCTGCGCATCCATACGACGGGAACCCGGCTGCGGCGCGATGTGCTGTTTGTGTCGAACCATGTCAGTTGGCTCGACATCCTTGCGCTCGGCGGCGCGGCGCGCTCCGCATTCGTGTCGAAGGCCGAGGTCGGTACGACGCCGCTCGTCGGCTGGCTCGCCGACCAGAACCACACCGTCTATGTCCAGCGCGAAGCGCGGCGCGAGATACACAATCAGGCCAACGACCTGCGCAACGCGCTTGCGCGCGGGCGCCCGGTGACGCTGTTTCCCGAAGGGACGACGGGCCCCGGCGACGGGCTGCTGCCGTTCCGCGCATCGCTTTTTCAGGCGGTGATCCCGACGCCGCCGAAGCTGCGGGTGCAGCCGGTGTTTCTCGATTACGGGCGCGAGGCGAACGACATCGCGTGGCTCGATCCCGAATCCGGGCTCGACAATTTCAAGCGGCTGCTCGCGCGCAAGCGCCCGATTCACCTCGCGATCCATTATCTCGACCCGCTTCCCGATGCCGTCGAAGGCGACCGCAAGCTGCTTGCGGAGGCGGCGCGTGCCGCGATCGCGGCGGAAATCGCGCGGTCTTCCGCCAGCGCGCCGCTTCGCCTATAGCGCGCCGATGAAATCCGACTCCCCTAAAACATTCCACGTCAAATCCTTCGGCTGCCAGATGAACGTCTATGACGGCGAGCGCATGGCCGAGATGCTGGGCACGCAAGGCTATGTTGCGGCCGCCGACGGTGCCGACGCCGATCTTGTCGTGCTCAACACCTGCCACATCCGCGAAAAGGCGGCCGAGAAAGTCTATTCCGACATCGGCCGGCTGAAGCGCGCCGACGGCAGCACGCCCACCATCGCGGTCGCCGGCTGTGTCGCGCAGGCCGAGGGTGCCGAGATTGCGCGCCGCGCGCCGAGCGTCGATGTCGTCGTCGGCCCGCAGGCCTATCACCGCCTGCCCGAGCTGATCGCGCGCGCCGAAAAGGGCGAGAAGGCGGTCGATCTCGACATGCCGCTCGAAAGCAAGTTCGCTGCATTGCCCAAGCGCAGCGGCAACCAGCGCCCGACCGCTTTCCTGACGGTGCAGGAGGGCTGCGACAAATTCTGCACCTATTGCGTCGTGCCCTATACGCGCGGTGTCGAGATCAGCCGGCCCTTCGCCGATCTGGTCGCCGAGGCGCGCGCGCTCGTCGCGGGCGGGGTGCGCGAGATCACGCTGCTCGGCCAGAACGTCAACGCGTGGGACGGCGAGGACGAGAAGGGCCGCGCGATCGGGCTCGACGGCCTGATCCGCGAACTCGCGCGCGAGGACGGCCTCGAACGCATCCGCTACACGACCAGCCACCCGAACGACATGACCGATGGACTGATCGCCGCGCATGGCGAGGTCGAGAAGCTGATGCCCTTCCTCCACCTGCCGGTGCAGGCGGGCAGCGACCGCATCCTCGCCGCGATGAACCGCAGCCATTCGGTCGACAGCTATCTCAGGGTCATCGAACGCGTTCGCGCCGTGCGCCCCGACATCGCGATCTCGGGCGACTTCATCGTCGGCTTTCCCGGCGAGAGCGAAGAGGATTTCCTCGCGACGCTCGATATCGTCCGTGCGACAAATTATGCGATGGCGTATAGCTTCAAATATTCGCGCCGCCCCGGCACGCCCGCCGCGACGATGGGCGATCAGGTCGACGAAGCCGTGATGAATGACCGGCTCCAGCGGCTGCAGGCGCTGCTCAACGAGCAGCAGCAGGCGTTCAACGCTGCGACCGTCGGCCGCACGACGCGCCTGCTTCTCGAACGCAAGGGCAAGCACGACGGCCAGCTCATCGGCAAGTCGCCGTGGCTCCAGTCGGTGCACGTCACCGCCTCGGGCCTCGCGATAGGCGAGATGATCGACGTGCGGATCACCTCGGCGGGCCCGAACAGTCTCGGTGCCGAACCGCTGGTCGAAGCGGTCGCCTGAATGGACCTCGGAGTTTTCCACTCCGTCCGTCGAATTTCCAGAGCATCGGTGATGGACTCCCGCCCTCGCGGGAGTAGAGTTGTGCCGTCCTTTGAAGGAGACCTGCCCACGTGTCGAAACGCCCCCTGACTGCCGCCATCCCCGCCGAACCCGGCGACCGTGTCAAACTGACCGCGGAATTCGAGCGAACGCAGCTACTGGGTATCCTGTTCGGGGAATTCGACCGTAATCTCGTCGCGATCGAGAATCGGCTCGGTGTCTATATCTCGGCGCGCGGCAACCGCGTGCAGATCGAGGGCGAGGCCGAAGCGGCGGCGCGGGCGCGCGACGTGCTGACCGAACTGTACGGCCGCATCGAACGCGGCGAGGAAGCCGACGCGGGGCTGGTCGACGCGGTGATCGCGATGTCGGCGCAGCCGACGCTGGCGGGGATCATCCGTCATGACGTCAGCGAAACGCCGACGGTGATGATCCGCACGCGCAAGAAAACGATCGTCCCGCGCGCGCCGTCGCAGGTCCCCTATATGCAGGCGCTCGCCCGCGACGACGTGATCTTCGCGCTCGGCCCGGCGGGCACGGGCAAGACCTATCTCGCGGTCGCGCAGGCGGTCGCGCAGCTCATCACCGGCAGCGTCCAGCGCCTCATCCTCTCGCGCCCCGCGGTCGAGGCGGGCGAAAAGCTGGGCTTTCTGCCCGGCGACATGAAGGAAAAGGTCGATCCCTATCTGCGCCCGCTCTACGACGCGCTCCACGACTGCCTGCCCGCCGAGCAGGTCGAGCGCCGGATCGCGAGCGGAGAGATCGAAATCGCGCCGCTCGCCTTCATGCGTGGGCGGACGCTGGCCGACGCCTTCATCATCCTCGACGAGGCGCAGAATACGACGATCCCGCAGATGAAGATGTTCCTGACCCGCTTCGGCATGAACAGCCGCATGGTGATCTGCGGCGACCCGAAACAGGTCGACTTGCCGGTGCCCGCGACCTCGGGCCTCGCCGATGCGGTGGCGCGGCTTGAAGGGCTCGAGGGGATCAATGTCAGCCGCTTCACCAGCGCCGACGTCGTCCGCCACCCGATCGTCGGGCGGATCGTCGAAGCCTATGAAGGGCCGGGCAGCTAACCCGCCTTGCGCCCGAACACGCGCCGCACGCCAAAGCCTGTCGGTTGCGGCGGCGGCGACGCGCCCGGCTGCGGATTGCGCGCGCGGACTTCGAAGCGGCCGCCGATGCCTTCGGCCATCGCGCGCTTCGCCCCCCATTCGTCGAGCAATTCCTGCTTTTCGCTCGCAACCTCGGGCGTCAGATCGGCGGGCATGTTCCGGTCGTCGAAGGCCCGCTCGCGCGGCACATAGGTTTCCGACTGGAAATCATATTCGCGGTACATCAGCGGTTCGAGTTCATAGAGCGTGACATCGTCGCCCGTCGCGGGCAGGTGGCGCACGCGGTACGACAGGCTCCCGTCCTCGGGTCCGAACGTGTCGGTGTCGGGAATGATATAGCCGTTCGGTATCGTCGCGACGCGGAGGAAGGCGAGGATCGTCTCGAAATTCGCCGACCAGGGCAGCTCGCTCGGCTCGATGCGCACCTCGCGGTCGACGAAATGCGCGGCGCCAAAGGTGCGGATGCCCGCCAGCGCCTTGCCACCGGGCGATTCCCCGCCGCCGTAAAGATAGGGGTGGACGTGCAGCGGCCCCGGCACCGCGCCTGCGGCGAGCGTGTCGAACATCTCGCCCGGAAACAGCTGGTTGCTCTGCGTCCAGTGCACGACGCTCGCCGGCGTGTCGTCCTGCGCGAGGCGCGTCAGCAGGGTGCAGGCTTCGATCCGCCGCATGAACTGCGCCAGCGTCGAACCCGGCCGGACATAGCCGATCTGGTCGAGCATCTTGTCGATCTCGGGCGTCGAGCCCAGCGCGCCGTGCGACACGTTGATCAGGATATGCGCCTTGTGCCGCATCAACCGGTTGCCGATGTCGGGGCAATAGATGCGCGTGATCGCCGATTCGACCGCTTGCCTGAAAACCTCGGGATTCGCGGGAGCCGCGACATATTCGAGCGTGATCATCAGCTCGCCGCCGCCGAACAGGCGATAGAAGACGCCGGGCTTTGCCTCGACCAGATTATATCCGACCCCCCGTGCGGGCGGTCTCGATATTCACGAAACCGCGCATCACGGCTTCGAGATGGTCGACGGGCGCATCGAACAGCAGCGCCGACTGGATCTCCTGGGGAAACGGCATGGCAGGCTCGCGGTCCTTGGTTGGTCGCCCGCTTATCGCAGCACCGCCTTGAACTTCGGTTAATTTCAAGCCTGCCGCCTTCTCCCCGATTTCCCCGATGCGGCAGAATTCATAACGAAAACGATTCTCAATAGCATAATGCTTGACCCCCGTGTGGCCTGCTCCTAAGGCGACGCTATTGCGAGGCAGTCGCAATCAACAAGGGGAAGAATTTTGACACTCGATCGTTCGCCGTCCGTCACGCACCTTGTCGCCGGTACAGCCCTGGTCCTCGCGCTCGCCGCGACCGCGCAGCCGGCGTTCGCGCAGGACAATGACGGCGACTATTGGGTGGCGCGCAAGAACCAGATCGTCGTGACCGCGACGCGCACCGCGGTGAAGGCGGAGGACATTCCGGTCACCGTCACGGTCAAGACCGACGAACAGATCGCCGACGAGCTTGCGACCGATATACGCGACCTCATCCGTTTCGAACCCGGCGTCAGCGTCCAGCGCCAGCCCGCGCGTTTCGGCGCGGCGCTCGGTGCGACCGGTCGCGCGGGTAACGACAGCTTCAACATTCGCGGCATCGGCGGCAACCGCGTGCTGATCCAGGTCGACGGCGTACGCGTCCCCGATGGTTTCAGCTTCGGCGCGCAGGCGTCGGGCCGCGGCGACTATGTCGACCTTGGTCTCGTCAAGTCGGTCGAGATCCTCCGCGGTCCGTCGTCGGCGCTCTACGGCAGCGACGGCCTTGCTGGCGCGGTCAGCTTCATCACCAGCGACCCCGCCGACTTCCTTCAGGGCGGCAAGTCGGTCGGCGGTCTTGCCCGCGCATCCTACAGCAGCGCCGACAACGAGTTCGCCGAAACCGCAATTCTCGCCGGGCGCAGCGGCGACTGGTCGGTCATGGCCGCCTATACGCGCCGCGACTTTCAGGAGCTCGACAACAAGGGAACCAACCCGGGCGTCGTGCTTCCCAATCCGCTCACCGGGACGCTGACCTCGGGCCTCGTCCCCGGCACCGGCCCGCAGCGGACGATGCCCAATCCGCAGGACGGCAAATCGAACGCCGCGCTCGCGCGCATCGTCTATGACCCCGCAAACGGCCACAAGCTGCGCCTGACCGGCGAATATCTCGACACGCATCTCTACGCCAACGGGCTCACCGGCGTGACCGCAACGCGCAATCCGGCCGGCTTCGTCACATCCAGCGTCGACCGCCTCGAGGGCTTCGACAGCGGAGAACGTAAGCGTGTGTCGTTCGACTGGAGCTGGGAAGGCGAGGGGACGATCGATTTCGCCCGCGTCGCGCTTTACTGGCAGGACGGCGAAGACCGGCAATATACCGAGGAAGACCGCACGCCGACCGCCGACCGCACGCGCCTCAACACTTTCGAGAACCGCGTGATCGGCGCCTCGGCCGACGCCCGCGCCGATTTCTCGACCGGTGCGATCACGCACCGCATCGTGTTCGGCGGCGACATCAGCAAGACTCGCCAGCGCGGCCTGCGCGACGGCACCGTGCCGCCCTTTGGCGAAACCTTCCCGACGCGGGCTTTCCCGTCGACCGATTTCACGCGCGCCGGCCTGTTCATCGGTGACGAGATCGGCATCGCCGACGGCCGCCTGCTGCTCTACCCGGCGCTGCGCTTCGACTGGTACGACCTCTCGCCCGACAATGATCCGCTGCTGCCCGCCTTTGCCGGCGCCAAGCAGGACGGCTCGCGCGTGTCGCCGAAATTCGGCGCGGTGTGGAAGATTACCGACGAGGTTCGCCTCTTCGCCAACTATGCGACCGGATTCAAGGCGCCCGAACCGGGGCAGGTGAACCAGTTCTTCTCGAACATCGCGTCGGGCTACACCTCGATCCCGAACCCCGACCTCGGCCCCGAGCGCAGCGAAAGCTTCGAGGGCGGTTTGCGCTTCTCGAGCAACGCGGTCAGCCTCGACCTCACCGCCTTCACGGCGCGCTACAAGGATTTCATCAGCCAGGACGTGGTGGACGGCAGCTTCACGCCCGCCGATCCGGCCATCTATCAATTCGTGAATCTCGATCGTGTCCGCGTCAAAGGCGCCGAAGCACGGTTCGAGGGGCGGGCGTCCTCCGGCCTCTATGCGACGCTCGCCCTATCCTATGCTACCGCCACGCAGACCGGGCTCGGGCTCGAACGCGTGCCGCTGCAGTCGATCGACCCGCTCAAGCTCGTCGCGGGGCTCGGCTATCGCGCCGCCGACGGGCGGTTCGGCGGCCAGATCATCATGACGCACAGCGGGCGCAAGGAATTGTCGCGCACCGTCGGCGTCGACGATCTCGGGCGTCCGACCACGGTTTGCAGCGGCTCGGTCTGCTACCGGCCGGAGGCGTTCACGATCCTCGACGCGACCGCTTTCGTCCGCGTGATCGACGGGCTGACGCTGCGCGCCGGCGTCTTCAACATCCTCGACAAGAAATACAGCTGGTGGAGCGACGTCCGCGGCCTCGCGGAAACCTCGACGATCACCGACGCCTATACCCAGCCCGGCCGAAACGCGAGCGTGTCGCTGAGCTTCCGCTTCTAATCAAAACAGAAGGACTGCCACGATGACAATCTACCGGAAAATCGCCGCGGGCCTGTTGCTCGCCACCGCCGCGCTTCCCGTCGCCGCGTCCGCGCATCCGCCGATCGCGGCCGAAGCCGCCGCCGCGAACTTCGAACAGGATCGCGCCGACATTCTTGCGATGGCGGGTAATTACCGCGTCAGCTTCAACATGCAGGAATCGACGCGCTGGGACCCGACCTACGAGGTTCTCGAACCCAAGCGCTCGGGCGGCAACGAGGTCGTGCGCGTGATCGAGGATACGGGGCGCAAGATCGTGCTCCAGCACATGCTCGTCATCACCGGCGACGACGACAAGAGCATGATCATCAAGCATTGGCGCCAGGACTGGGAATATGAGCCGGCGAAGCTGCTCGTCTATTCCGACCGCAACATATGGGCGTGGGAAGACGTTCCCGAACGGATGCGCACCGGTCGCTGGTCGCAGACCGTCTATCAGGTCGACGACAGCCCGCGTTATGCCGGCTGGGGCCAATTCGAAACGCAGGGCGGCGTGCGCCGCTGGCGGTCGAACTGGACGTGGCGCCCGCTCGCGCGCCGCGATGCCGTGCGCAATCCGGTCTATGACCGCTATCTGTCGATCAACCGCCACCAGCCCTCGCCCGACGGCTGGGTCCATTGGCAGGACAATACGAAGATGGGGATCAAGGACGGCAAGCTCGTGCCGATCGTCCAGGAATATGTCCTCAACAGCTATATCAAATATGACCAGTATGACGTGAAGGCCGCCGACGATTATTGGGCCGCGACGAAGGATTATTGGGCCGCTGTGCGCGCCGAATGGGACCGCATCGCCGCGACCAAGGGCGGCATCGCGATCGACGAAAAGGCCGACACCGGCACGGTGATCAGCGGCCGCCTGCTCGAAATGGCCGACGAAATCGAAGAGAAGAAGCTGACGACCGCGAAGGCGATCGCCGAGGCGAAGAAGCTCATCGAAACGAACACGCGCAAGCTGTAACCGACTTCACCATGCGAAGCCCTTGGGCTGGGGGCGGCCCGTAAGCGTCGCCCCCTATTTTATATGCCCTTCCTTCATATGGGCGTGGCGGCGCGCCATGCAGAAGGTGCGGAGCGCGACCGCGTCGTGATAGGCATTGTGCGGAACCTCGCTGAGCTCGGCAGTCGAGAAATTGACCACCTCGGCCAGTTCGAACCGCACCGCCGACAGGATCAGCCGCCGCCCGTCGTCGGTGACGAGCAGGCGCGCCGCATGGACGATATCCTCCGGCCAGTCGGCGACCAGAACCGGCTCGGGATCCGCCGCCAGATAGTCTGCGAAGGCTTCCTGGAGCGCGTCGTAGGATATCGGCGCGATGTCGAGTTTCGGCATGACGTGCGCCGCGACCCAGGGCGTCGGGTCGCGGCACGCGACGGCGCCATAGAAGGGCGGCTTGCCCCCCGGTTCGGGAACGAGCGCGATCGAGATCAGCGCACCCCCGAACCCGTTGAATTCGGCGTCGAGATAATAGCGCAACGCGCCGTTACTTCTTCGCGCCGTCGAGGCTCCAGATGCCGGCACCGCGCGTCGCGATGTACAGGAAGACAAAGCAGTAGAGCGCGATCGTCTCACCGCCGTTGCTGATCGGGTAGGGGCCCTGGGTGCCGTGCGCGACCCAATAGCCGACCGCCGCCATGCCGCTCGCGACGAAGGCGGCGGGGCGGGTGAACAGCCCGATGACGATGAGCACGCCGGCGACCAGCTCGATCGCCCCCGCGGCTTGCAGCATCGGGTTCAGCGGATAGGGAAAGGCCACGGGGAAGTTGAGGAATTTCTGCACGCCATGCGCGAGGAACAAGAGGCCCGCGACGATGCGGAGCAGCGCATAGGCCTGTTCGCCGAAACCATCGAGAAATTTCATGATTAATCCCCCATAAGTCGAAGAGGGGGCGATGCTAGGGGAGCATCGCGGCGGGGAAAAGCGCATTATCCGAAACAATATGTTTCCAGTGACTTGGCGCGGTTCGGGCGCGCCCTGTTTAAGGCCGCGCCAAAAAAAATCGCCCGCCATGTCACATCCGGCGCGCCTGTCTCGTCATGTCGGTACAATCCCGAAGGAGATATGACATGACCAAGGTTACCGATCCCTACGCCGCCGCTCCCGCGCTGATGAAGCAGTGGATGGCCGCCAGCATGGCCGCCGAAAAGAGCCTCGACAAGACGCTCGTCGAACTGGTGAAGATCCGCTCGTCGATCCTCAACGGCTGCGCGAACTGCATCAACATGCACACGATCGACGCCCGTGCGCACGGCGAGACCGAACAGCGCATCTACCTGCTCGCCGCCTGGCACGAAGCGCCGGTCTTCACGCCTCGCGAACGCGCCGCGCTCGCCTGGACCGACGCGCTGACCAAGCTGTCCGAAGGGCACACGCAAAAGGCCGCGAAGGAAGCGCTCGAAGCGCATTTCACCCCGGAGGAACAGGTGAACCTGACCGTGATGATCAACGTCATCAACGGCTGGAATCGCATCGCGGTCGGCTTCGACCTCTGGTATGAAAACGGCGTGCTGGCGAAAGCGGCCTGATGACGCCCGGAGGCATCCGTGGCGAGCCCGATGCGGCGGACGCGGCGGCGGATTTCGACCCGCTGCGTCCGCTGCTCACCCGCGTCGCCTATCGCATGCTCGGTTCGGTCGCCGATGCCGAGGATGTGGTGCAGGATGCCTTCATCCGCTGGCTCGGCACCGACCGCAGCGCGGTGCGCGAGCCGGCGGCGTTCCTCCGCCGCACGGTGACGCGGCTCTGCCTCGACCAGATCAAGTCGGCGCGCGCGCAGCGCGAGACCTACGTCGGCCCCTGGCTCCCCGACCCGCTGGTCGAGGAGGAGGAGGAGGATGATGTCACGCTGCCGCTGATGCTCGCGCTCGAACGGCTCTCGCCCCTCGAGCGCGCCGCCTTCCTGCTCCACGACGTGTTCGGCGTCGGGTTCGACGAGGTCGCAAAGACGATCGACCGCGATCCCGCCGCGACGCGCCAGCTCGCCGCGCGCGCGCGCACCCACGTCCGCGAGGCGCGCCCGCGCTACAAGCTCGAAAAGGAAAAGGGGCTCGAAATCGCCAACGCCTTTTTCGCGGCATCGCGCAGCGGCGACATGGGCGCGCTCGGCGCGTTGCTCGCCGCCGATGTCGGCATGTGGGCCGACGGCGGCGGCAAACGGCCCGCCGCGATGGGGCCGATCCTCGGCCACGATATCGTGCTGAAGCTGCACCGCAGCCTGGCGGTGCTGTTCGGCAAATATGGCTCGACGCTCGTTCACACCGGCATGATAAACGGCCTGCCGGGCTTCGTCACCCGCGAGGCCGACGGCGAGTTCCAGACGACCGCGCTCGAGATCGAGGACGGCAAGGTCACCGGCATCTATGTGATGCGAAACCCCGAAAAACTCCGGCATATGCACTGAGCCATTGCGCCATATGGACTTCCTTGGTGTAAGATTGTCATCGTCACAGCGGGTGGGGGGCAAATGCGGCTTGTTCTGGGGTTCATTCCGTTGCTCGTCGCGCTGTCGCCGACGCACGGCCTCGCGCAGGAAGCCGCGCCCGCATCGGGCGCCGCGCAGCGGTGTAGCCTCGCCGACATCGAAGGCTACTGGTCCGACGAGAGCGGGGAATTGCTCAACATTTCGGATATCGAAGGGGACGATGGCGGGACCGCCCTGCGCTGGCGGGCGGGCGAGCACGGCGACGCGGGGCGCCCCGTCATGGTCGCGCTGGTTCGCGTCAGGGACAATTGTATCGCGGTCGGACGGTGCGGCGCGCAGGCCGCGAGCGTCTGTTCCGCGCGCGCCGATCCGGTCGCGCGCAAACTGACGGTGACCGTCGGCGGAGATTCGGGTTATCGCCGCGAATATTCGCGCGCCGGGGTCGAAGTGACCGGCACCGCGGAATAGTGGGCCACCATGCTGAAGAAGATCGGCGTGGGATTGGCCGCGGCGCGTTGCCCGGCTGCGGCCGGGCCCCGAAAAGATTTGGGGTTGCGGCTTGCATATTGCGCGCGCCATTCGCCACGTTAGGATCGCGCGTGAAAACGGACTGGTCGGGGGGCGGCGATGATCGGACGGATAGGCCTTGCATTGGGGCTCGCGGCGGCGGCGGTGATCGCGCTCGCGCAGGGCAGCGAAAGCGAAATCGATCCGGCAACATTGCCGAATGCGGCTTTTTCCGAGAAGCTCGAAACCCATTCTTTTCCTCGGCACGTCGAGGTCACGAAATTCCAGGTCGAGTTTGGACCGGTG
This sequence comes from Sphingopyxis sp., assembly GCA_013821905.1. GTDB lineage: Bacteria > Pseudomonadota > Alphaproteobacteria > Sphingomonadales > Sphingomonadaceae > Sphingopyxis. The sequence continues at coordinate 14,243 of PNJO01000024.1, forward strand.
GTCCAACAGACGGGCCAAAAGGGCTTTGCTGTCCTGTGGATTCCGCACGACATCTCGAATGTCGATCCTAAATCGGTATCGTTTGATCTCCGGTTCAGAACCGACCTCGCCAACGACTGCGATTTTGGCTATAAGATATTGCGGGGACTGGCACGTCGGCATGGGTACCGGGTGAAGTCGATTAACGGCCGTAATTGTAACAAAAATACGCCTGGCTGGGTTTACCAGGATGGTTCTGTGGAGCTCGACGCGGGCTCGCGGGTACGCATCGAACGGATTCTGCCGGACAGCGCGGGCGAGGTGACCACCCCGCAGGGCAAGAGCGTCGCGGCCACGGTTCACAATGCGCAAATTTCCGCAGGCCGCATCTATGTTCGCGCCGAAGCCAATGTCTCGGGGCGGCTTCCTGCGGTGACATGGGAAGGCCATGTGGCGCTGACCAACATAAAATGCACCGAGCTTCCCGACGTCGTGAAGACATTTGCCGAGCAGAAGGGTTATTCGGTCAGCGCGGTAACGCTCGACACATGCGGCGAAGCGAATGAACTCAGCAAGGGCAAGGTGATTTTGAAGGGCGCCGCGCCGCAGGCCTGCAAGGCCGACGCCTATCTCGGCGCGTGGCAGCACAAGGGCGAGGGCGGGCAAAAGCCGCAGGTGCAGATCGTCTTTGCGACCGAACGCGGCGCCAGTGCGCCCGTCGGATCGACGCGCGGCTTTGCGTCGGCGCCCTATGGCGACGGCACGGTCGTCGCCTCGCGGATCCGGCAGGTCGGGGACGGCTGCACCTTCGACGCGCAATGCGGGGCGAACCTGTCGTCGGCCAACGCGTGCAAACTGGTGATCGATCCGGCGAAAAATACGCTGAAGGTCGAGGGCGGGTCGCAGATGTTCGTCTCCGATCGCGTGTGGACGCGCACCACGCCGAGGGCGGTCGAGACGGTGTGCAGCCGCGAGGATGTCGAGGGCGACTGGCGGCGCAGCGACGGCGCGAACGTCCCGATCGTCGGGGTCCATGTCTTCAAGAACGGCCCGGGCGGCAACGCGCTGCTGTTCAACCACCCCGAGGGCTGGTGGCCCAAGGGGCAGACCAAATTCACCGGCATCTATCGCGAGGGTGGCGACCGCAGCTGCAAGCTCAAGGCGACCTGTGCGACCTATGACCGCACGGTCAGCGGCAACGTCGTCCGCCGCGAACGCGCCTGCACGCTCACCATCGACCCGGTGAAAAAGCGCATGACCGAAAGCGGATCGAGCCTGTTCTACACCCGCAACGGCGCGGCGACGGGGCCGGGGGCCAAGTCTGCGCCGACAATCGCGCAACCGGCAAAGCCCGATCCATCGGCGGAAGAGAAGGCTGCCACCAGTTCGCTCAACGCGCAGCAGGCGGTTGCGGCAAAGCGCGAAGTCGCCGAATATGAAGCGCAAAAGAAGCGCATAGCGGACGAGCAGGCGGCCAAGGAAGCCGCCTATCGCAAGGCGCTCGCCGACCGCGAGGCGCTGATCGCTGAGACTGATCGTAAAGCAAGGGAAGCGCAGGCCAAATGGGAAGCCGCGGTGGCCGCCTGCAAGGCCGGCGATCACAGCCAGTGCGGCCCGGTACCAAAATAAAGGCTGCTGCCGCGAAGGCGGGTTGTTCAAGCAAGCCTATGGAATAATGAAGTTTTTGACAAATATCTAGGATTGCCCGCGGAGGCTTGTCGCAATCAACATTGTTTTTCGACCACAGGTTTCATGTTACTCTAGTCGCGCTGTTTCGGGTTCGCCTTCGGGGAAGAGGGGAATTGTGATGCGCCAGCCGTTCAGAGTCGCCGCGATCATTGCCGCCGGATTTTCGCTGTCCAGCCTTGCCGAGCCGCCCGGCTTTTCGGTCGCCGCGCTCGAAGCGCTCGATCCTGGCCGCCTGGCGTCCCTCTATTGCGGAGCCCGGCGCGCCGGTTCCAGCCTCGCGCAGAACCTCCTGATCGCCACGGCCTATGCCGCTCCGGCAAGCGAGGGAAAGACGATCCCGCTCTTTCCCGATCTCGCCTCCTCGCCTTTCCCCGTTTCGACGCGCGATGCGCAGGCGAAGGGCTATTTCAGCCAGGGGCTGCTGCTCACCTATGGCTTCAACCACGCCGGTGCCGTGCGATCATTCCGCGAGGCGCAGCGCCGCGATCCCGTCTGCGCCATGTGCTGGTGGGGCGAAGCGGTCGCGCTCGGCCCGAACATCAACGCGCCCATGGACGACCGCGATCATGGCGCGGCGCTCGACGCGATGGACCGCGCGATGGCGCTGCGCACCGGCGCGACACCGATGGAGCGCGCGCTGATCGAAGCCGTGGCGCTGCGCTATTCGCGTGATCCGGCGGCCGACCGCGCCGCGCTCGACGCTGCCTATGCCGATGCGATGCTCGACGTCGCGCGCCGTTTCCCCGACAATGACGATGTGGCGGTGCTCGCGGCCGAGGCCGCGATGGATACCAGCCCCTGGAATTATTGGGAGACCGACAAGCGTACCTCCGTCGGCCGTAGCGGCGAGGCGGTGCGGCTCGTCGAAGCCGTGCTGCGCCGCAATCCCGACCATGTGCAGGCGAACCATCTCTACATCCACCTGATGGAATCGGTCGATCCGCAGCGCGCCGAGGCGGCTGCCGATCGGCTCGGCAACCCGCTCGCGCCGAGCGCGGCTCATCTCGTCCACATGCCCGGGCATATCTATCAGCTACGCGGGCGCCATGCCGATTCCATCCGCGTGAATGTCGCGGCGGCGCGCGCCGACGAAGCCTTCATCCGCGATGCGGGCGACCATGGCCTGGTGCGCTACGGCTATTATCCGCACAATATCCATTTCATCGTGACCTCGGCACAGATGGCGGGCGACGTGCCCACCGCGATCCGCGAAGCCCGGCGTTTGCGGACTGTGCTCGACCCCGAAACCTCGGCGAAGATCGCGTGGATCCAGGCGATCGACGCCGCGCCCTATATGGCGATGGCGCAGGTTGCCGCACCGAAGGAGATATTGGCGATGCCGGCGCCCGATGCGCGGCTCGCCTATCCGACCGCGATGCGCCACTATGCGCGCGCCATCGCCTATGCGCAGCAGCGCAACCGGACGGGCTTCGATCGCGAAGTGGCCGCGATGGAGAAGATCCGCGGTTCCGCGGCGATGCAGGCGATGATCGACCAGGGCGTGCCGGCCGCCGACCTCGTGATGCTCGCCGAACAGGTCGCGCGCGGCCGCTTCGCTTTCGCGCGCGGCCGGTACGACGATGCGATCACCTTCTATCGGCAGGCGATCGAGATCGAGGGCCGGCTTCCCTATCAGGAACCGACCTATTGGTATTATCCGGTCAAGCAGTCGCTCGGCGCCGCGCTTTTTCAGGCGAAGCGCTATGGCGAGGCGAGCGAGGCCTTCCGCGGCGCGCTGGCGCAGGCCCCCAACAATGGCTGGGCGCTCTACGGGCTGAAGCGCAGCGAGGCGGCGCAGGGACACAAGCTCGAGGCGGCCGCAGCGGACAAGGCGCTGGCGGGCGCGTGGCTCGGCGACACCCGCTGGCTCCGTATGGATCGCCTGTAGCCCGGCGCCGATCCGAACTTTTCGCTGTCCTACAATGCCGCGCCGCGATAGCGTCCCGGCATGATCTCTCCGATATCCATCCTCGCCGCCGATATGCGATTTCCGAATGAAGTTGCGCAGTTTTCCGCCATTCTCCGCCGGCGCCGTTTTTCATGTTGAGCGTCGAAACCCATGAAGCGCAGCCGTGGCCTGACACGCTCGACTGGGAGGCGCGGGCAGGGGAGGCGGCCGCCGCGGCGCTCGCGCTGACGCCCTTCGCGTCGCTCGCCGATGCCGCGCCGCTGGTCGAGATATCGGTGCGCCTGACCGGTGATGACGAGGTTCACGCCCTCAACCGCGATTTTCGCGGCAAGGACAAGCCGACCAACGTGCTGTCCTTCCCGCAGGTGCAGGACGATCTGCTCGAAACCCTTGCCAACAGCGACGACGGCGAAATTCTGCTCGGCGACATCGTGCTGGCGCGCGAAACCTGCGCGCGCGAGGCCGGGGAGAAGGGGATTTCGCTGGAGGATCATGCGACGCACTTGATCGTCCACGGGACGCTGCATCTGGTCGGATACGACCATATGGACGACGCCTCGGCGGCGGCGATGGAGGCGATGGAGGTGAAAGCGCTTGCATCGCTGGGCATCGCCAATCCATATGCGGATCAGGACTAACAGGGAAAAGCCAAGCCACATGCCCGACGACCAGGGGTCTTCGAACCGATCGGAAGAGGACAGTAGATCCGGCCTTTGGGCCGGTATCCGCCATTTGCTGTTCGGCGGGGACAAGGAACCGTCGCTGCGCGAGCAGATCGAAGAGGTCATCGACGAGGCCGAGGAAGATGGGTCCGAACGTCGCGGCAGCAGCATTGTCGGCGACCTGTCGCCGATCGAGCGCAAGATGCTGCGCAACCTGCTCCACTTCGGCGAACAGACCGTCGACGACGTCGCGGTGCCGCGCGGCGAGATCGTCGCGATATCCGAAAGCGCCACGTTCGACGAGGTCGTCGCGATTTTCGCCGACGCCGGGCACAGCCGCCTGCCGGTCTATCGCGAGACGCTCGACGAGGTTGTCGGCATGATCCACGTCAAGGACGTCTTTGCAGTCCTCGCCGAAGGGCGGACGCCGCCGCCGCTGCTCGACCTGATCCGCCAGCCGCTTTATGTGCCGCAATCGATGGGCGTGCTCGACCTGCTCGCCGACATGCGCGCCGAGCGCACCCACCTCGCCATCGTCATCGACGAATATTCGGGAACCGAGGGTCTCGTCACGATCGAGGATCTGGTCGAGGAAATCGTCGGCGAGATCGAGGACGAGCATGACGACGAACCGACCGCGCTCTTCGCGCCCGGCGAAAATGGCTGCTGGGAAGCCGATGCGCGCGCCGAGCTCGACGATATCGGCGAGGCGATCGACCCGCGGCTCGCCGAGGTCGAGGAAGATGTCGACACGCTCGGCGGGCTGTCCGCCGTGCTTGCGGGCCATGTTCCCGAGGTCGGCGAAATCCTCCACCACCCGAGCGGCTGGCGCATCGAGGTGACCGAGGCCGACGAGAAGCGCGTCCACCATCTGCGGCTCCACCCGCCGGTGGAGGTCGATCTGGAGGCTCCGCTGGAACGCCCCGAGGATTATTGACCGCGGGCGCGGTGTCGTGCCGCGCAATTGCCTTTGCCGCCCGATGGGACTAGCGGAGGCGGGATGGACGTTTCCGACCTTCGCATCGCGCTTTTCAGCGGCAACTACAATATGACCACCGACGGCGCGAACAAGGCGCTCAACCGCCTCGTCGGCTATCTGCTGGCGCATGGCGCGGCGGTGCGCGTCTATTCGCCGACCGTCGAGCATCCCGATTTCGAGCCGACCGGCGACCTTGTCAGCGTGCCGTCGATCGCCATTCCCGGCCGCAGCGAATATCGCGTGCCCGTCTCCTTCTCGTCGCGGGTCCGCGAGGATATCGTCCAGTTCGCGCCGAACATCGTCCATATTTCCAGCCCCGACCGCGTCGCGCGGCAGGCGGCGGCATGGGCGCGGCGGCGCAAGCTGCCGGTCGCCTGTTCGGTGCACACGCGCTTCGAAACCTACGTCCGCTACTACAACCTGTCCTTCCTTGAACCGCTGGCGGTCGCCTGGCTGCGCAAGCTGTATCGCAAGTGCGACGCGCTGATCGCGCCGTCCGAAAGCTTTGCGCAGGTGCTGCGCGAACAGCGCATGAATTACGACATCGGCATCTGGACCCGCGGCGTCGAGCAGGAGATTTTCAATCCCGCGCGCCGCGACATGGCGTGGCGCCGCTCGCTCGGGATCGAGGACGATATGCCCACCATCGCATTCCTCGGTCGGCTGGTCATGGAAAAGGGGCTCGACGTCTTCGCCGACGCGATTGACGTGCTCCAGCGGCGCGGCGTCCCGCACAAGGTGGTCGTCATCGGCGAGGGGCCTGCCGGCGAATGGTTCGAATCGCGCCTGCCCGACGCCAGCTTCGTCGGTTTCCAGGGCGGCGCGGATCTCGCCCATGCGCTCGCCTCGTGCGACATCTTCTTCAACCCGTCGGTGACCGAGACGTTCGGCAATGTGACGCTCGAGGCGATGGCGTGCGGCCTGCCGGTCGTCGCGGCGCGCGCGACGGGCAGCGCGAGCATCGTCAAGCACGGCCAGACGGGCTACCTCGTCACCCCCGGCTCGATCACCGGCTTCGCCGACCATCTCCAGCGCTATTGCCGCGACCTGCAACTGCGCGCCGAGCACGGCACCGCCGCGGTGCTCGAAAGCGGCTCCTATCAATGGGACGCGATCAACCAGGCGGTTGCCGACACTTATGTCCGCCTGATCCGCCAGAAACAGCGGCGTCGGAGCTGAGCGCGCGATGGCCGGGGATCTGTTCGGCGACGAAGCGCCGGCCCGGCGCGAAGGGGCGGGGAGCGGCCCGGTACCGCTTGCCGAGCGGCTGCGCCCGCGTACCCTTGCCGACGTCGTGGGGCAGGAGCATCTGACCGGACCCGACGGCACGATCGGCCGGATGGTAGCGGCGGGGCAATTGTCGTCGATCATCCTCTGGGGACCGCCGGGCACGGGCAAGACGACGATCGCGCGCCTGCTCGCAGAGGCTGTCGGGATGCGCTTCGCGCCGCTGTCGGCGGTCTTCTCGGGCGTCGCCGACCTGCGGCAGGCTTTTGCCGATGCCGAGAAAATGGCGGCGGCGGGCAAGCGAACCCTGCTCTTCGTCGACGAAATCCATCGCTTCAATCGGGCGCAGCAGGACGGGTTCCTGCCCTATGTCGAGCGCGGCACCGTCGTGCTCGTCGGCGCGACGACCGAGAACCCCAGCTTCGCGCTCAACGCGGCGCTCCTGTCGCGGGCGCAGGTGCTCGTGCTGAACCGGCTCGGCGAGGGAGCGCTCGAAACGCTGGTCGAACGCGCCGAGGGAGAGGTCGGGCGCGCGCTTCCCGTCACCGCCGATGCCCGCGCCGCGCTGGTTGCCAGCGCCGACGGCGACGGCCGCTTCCTGCTCAACCAGGTCGAAACCCTGTTTTCCGCCGCGCTCGATGCGCCGCTCGATCCCGCCGAGCTCGCGCAATTCCTGCACCGGCGGATGCCCGTCTATGACAAGGACCGCGACGGGCACTACAATCTGATTTCGGCGCTGCACAAGGCACTGCGCGGCTCGGACCCGCAGGCGTCGCTCTATTGGCTGGCGCGGATGCTGGTGGCGGGCGAGGAGCCGCTCTACGTGCTGCGCCGGATCACGCGCTTCGCGAGCGAGGATATCGGTCTCGCCGACCCGCAAGCGCTCGTGCAATGCCTCGCCGCAAAGGACGCCTATCAGTTCCTCGGCTCGCCCGAAGGCGAGCTCGCGATCGTGCAGGCGTGCCTCTATTGCGCGACCGCGCCCAAATCCAATGCGGCTTATGCCGCGCAGAAAGCCGCGTGGGCCGCTGCGCGCGAGACGGGGTCGCTGGCGCCGCCGGCCAATATCCTCAACGCTCCGACCAAGCTGATGAAGGATCTCGGCTATGGCGCGGGCTACAGCTACGATCATGATGCGCCCGACGGCTTTTCCGGCGACAATTACTGGCCCGACGGCATGGCGCCTGCCGAACTGTATCGCCCCGTCGATCGCGGTTTCGAAAAGCGCATCGCCGAGCGCATGGCGTGGTGGGACGAGCGCCGGCGGACGTTGAGGGACGAATGACCGCCGCGCTGCGCTTCGACGACTGGGACGATGTCGTCGCCTTCGCCTGCGCGCTGCCCGATGTCGAAATGGCTCCCTTCTATGGCACGCCCTGTCCGAAGCTCAACGGCAAGGCGCTGGCGTCGCCCGGCCGCGAGGCGGGCAGTTTCGCGGTGATGTGCAAGCCCGACGAGAAGGAAATCCTGCTTGAAACCGATCCCGACACCTTCTGGCAGACCCCGCACTACGAAGGCTGGCACGCTCTCCTCGTCCGATATGGTTCCGACGATCCCGAAAGGGTCGCGACCGTCCTGCACCGTGCTTGGTGGGATCGCGCGAAAAAGGCGCAGCGGCGGGCTTTTGGCGCACGGCCCTGAGATGGCGCGGGTGACCGTCCTGGGTGTTGCGCTGGCTGCCGCCGCGCTGCCGGTCCAGGCGCAGACGCCGGCGCCCAATGCAGAGATCAATCGTGCCTGGGCCGCGGGCTATCGCGCTGCCTTCACCTGTTCGTCGCTATGGAACGGCGCGGGTAAGCCGCTCGATGCGATCGAGCGCGACGAACTTACGGGCATCTATCCCGAGATCGAGTCCGATGTCCGTGCCTTGACGGCTGATATCGATACGCAGGCGAAGATCGTCAGCGTGAAATATCGCGACGACATGCCGCCGCGGATCGCCGAATGGCGCGGTGGCGATGGCTGCGTCACGCTGCCGATCGGCGCGCGGTCCGCTCCGCAGCCGAGCGCCCGCTTCGCACCACGCCCGAATCTGGACGACAAGCCGTGGCCGCTGGGCGACAAGGATGCCCGGAACCCGGTTCCGCGCGGCTACACGCCCTTAGAGCTCGCCGCGATGAACATCGACGGCCATGGCGGCCGGACGAGCTCGCTGCTGATCCTCAAGAAGGGCAGGATATCGGTCGAGCGCTATTGGCTGGGGCACGGCGTCCACACCGCGCAGCGCACCTTTTCGGTCGCGAAGTCGATGGCCGCGACGCTGATCGGGCATGCGGCCTATCATGGCTGGATCGACGTGAAGGCAACGGCGGCGATCGCCGAATGGCAATCGCAAGGCGATCCGCGCGCCGCGATCACCACCGAGCAGTTGATGCGCATGGCGAGCGGACTGACCAGCGACACCGCGGGCAACCGCACCGACGCCATCTATATGGGCGGCGCGTCGGTGCGGCAGTGGACGACGGGGTGGCCGCTGCTGAACCCGCCGGGAACCCGCTATCGTTATGCCAACAACGACACGTTGCTCGCGGCGCTGTCGCTGAAGGCCGCAACCGCGCGCGCCGGCCAGCCGTTCGATCCGATAGCCTTCTTCGACCGGCTCGGCATGACGCGGACCTATGTCGAGCATGACAAGGATGGCGACTATATCCTGTCGAGCCAGGTGTGGACGACCGCACGTGACCTGGCGCGGCTCGGACTACTCTACCAGCAAGGCGGGATGTGGCAGGGGCAGCGCCTGTTCGCCGGGGACTGGCGCGGCTTCGTCACCGCTCCCAGCGGCCCGCAACCCGCCGGTGCCTTCGGCTATGGTGCGGGCTTCTGGCTGCTCGACAAGTCGGAGGGTGTGCCCGCCGATGCCTTCGGCGCCTTCGGCAATCGCGGCCAATATCTGGTCGTGATCCCGTCGCGCCAGCTGGTGATCGTCCGTCAGGGATATGACGACGACAAGCACAGGCTCGACATCGCGAAACTCGTCGCCGCGGTGGTCGCGGCGGATGACAAACAGCGCTGACCGCGTTCCCCGGGGAAGACCTTAATCCATCCCGGGATAGCGATTGAAGGCCGGCAATTCGTTCAGCGTCTCCATCCAGCCGATGCGCTCGGCGGTCTGGATTTGCGCCTGCGCCGGAATCAGGTCGGGATCGTCGAGCGTCGCCGTCTGAACGTCGATCTGGCCGGGGAAGACCGCTTCATTGGAGTAGAAGAGACCGGTCCCGCAATCGGCGCAAAAATGGCGGCGGCCATGTTCCGACGAAGCATAGATTTTGGGCGTGCCGCTCATCTCCAGCGCATCCCGGTCGACGAGCGCCCAGCCGACCATCGGCGCGCCCGCGTGGCGGCGGCAGTCCTGGCAATGGCACAGCGCGTGATGCTCGACCGCGGTCGGCATCGAATAGCGGATGGCGCCGCAATGGCATTGGCCGCCGGCGCGCGAAGTCGAATCGCTCATGTCTGTTCTCCTTGTCCCAGTATGAAGAACATAACATAAACATTTGCAGCGGCGCAATGACGGCGCACGTCAATCGCCGAGGTCGACCCGATGCTTCTGCGCCCAGTCGCGATACTGGCCGCGCGGGTCGGAGGAGGGCTGGGCGAGGATCGCCGGCATGTCGGCACGCAGCGCGCCGAGGTCGAGCGAGCGGATCATCGCCTTGACCGGGCCGACGCCCGCCGGGGTGATCGACAACCGTTCGATCCCGACGCCGAGCAGCGCCATGGCCTCGAGCGGCCGCCCGCCCATTTCGCCGCAGACGCCCAGCGCAACCTTGCTTCCCGCGACGATCTTCACGACGCGGGCGAGGTAGCGCATCACCGTCGGCGACAGCCAGTCATAGCGTTCGGCGAGCCGCGGATGCGCGCGGTCGGCGGCGAACAGGAACTGGGTCAGGTCGTTGGTGCCGATCGACAGGAAGTCGAGATGCGGCAGCATCAGGTCGAGCGTTTCGACCAGGCCGGGGACTTCGAGCATCGCGCCATAGCGGATCGCTGCGGGCAGCTTCTTGTTGTGGCTTGCGAGCCAGGCGCGCTGGCCGACGAACAGATCGCGCGCCGCTTCATATTCCCACGGCTCCGACACCATCGGGAACATCACGTTGAGCGTGCGGCCCGCCGCGGCTTCCATCAGCGCGCGCGCCTGGACCTTCAGCAAGCCTTCGCGTTCGAGCGCGAGGCGCAGCGCGCGCCACCCCATCGCGGGATTTTCCTCCAGCGCCGTGTCGGTGTTCATATAGGGCAGCGCCTTGTCGCCGCCGATATCGACGGTGCGGAAGATCACCGGCCGGTCGCCCGCGGCGTCGAGCACGTCGCGATAGAGCCGCTGCTGGCGGTCGCGCTGCGGCAGCGTCGCCGAAACGAGGAACTGGAATTCGGTGCGGAACAGGCCGATCCCGCGTGCGCCGGTCAGGTCGAGCGCCGCGATATCCTCGCGCAGCCCCGCGTTGATCATCAACTCGATCGGCACGCCATCCTTGGTAACGGCGGGCAGGTCGCGCAGCGCGGCAAGATTGGCGCGGCGCTTTTGCGACACTTCCAGCTTCGCGTCGAACGCATCCTGCACGGCCTGCGTCGGACGGACGTGGAGCGCGCCTGTGCCGGCGTCGAGCAGCAGCAGATCGCCTTCGCGGATCGACGTGCGCACATCGGCGACGCGGCCGATGACCGGCACGCCCATCGCGCGCGCGACGATGATGACATGCGCGGTGAGCGATCCTTCTTCGAGCACGACGCCTTTCAGCCGGCGGCGGTCATATTCGAGCAGTTCGGCGGGGCCGAGGTTGCGCGCGACCAGAATCGAATCCTGCCGCAGGCCCATTTGCGCTGCGGTGCCCATCTGCCCGGACACGATGCGGATCAGGCGGTTCGACAGATCCTCCAGATCGTGCATGCGGTCGCGCAGCAAGGGGTCGTCGATCTGGCGCATCCGCATCCGGGTGCGCTGCTGGACGCGTTCGATCGCCGCCTCCGCGGTCAGCCCGCTGTCGATCGCCTCGTTGATCCGGCGCGACCAACCTTCGTCATA
>PNJO01000025.1 GCA_013821905.1 Sphingopyxis sp.
ATCCTGCGCATCGCCCCCGCCGGCACGCCGCGCGCCACCGTCATCGTCGTCCCGCCGCTGTTCGAGGAAGCGAACCGCACACGCCGGACCCTCGTGCTCGCGATGCGCGCGCTCTCCGCGCACGGCTTCGCCGCGCTGCTACCCGACCTGCCTGGACAGAATGAAAGTCTCGTTCCGCTCGCCGACGTCGATCTCGACCGGTGGCGGGACGCGCTGGCCGCGACCGTTGCCGAGGTCGAAGGGCGCGCGATCGTCGCGTCGGTGCGCGGCGGCGCGCTGATCGACCATCGCGCGAACGCTGCGGCCTGGTGGCGGCTCGCTCCCGTCAGCGGCGCCTCGCTGCTTCGCACCCTGCTCCGCGCCCGCGTGGCGGCCGACCGCGAGGCCGGTGTCACCTCGTCGCTGGAAAACCTGCAGGAGGCCGCACGATCCGAAGCGCTGCTGCTCGCCGGCAACGCCCTGTCGCCCGCGATGATCGCAGGACTGGGCACCGCCGAGGCACAGCCGGTCGAACCGCTGCGCAGCGTCGGCCTGGGCGCCGACGCCATCGCGGGCACGCCGCTCTGGCTGCGCGCCGAGCCCGGCGAAGACGCCGCAATGGCCGCCGCCATCGCCGCCGACATCGCCGCGTGGAGCATGACATGCGGCATCAGCTGAGCTTCGATTGCGAAGGCGCCGCGCTCGCCGCGACGCTCGACGATGCGGCGGGCGCTGCCGGCCTGCTGATCGTGTCGGGCGGCAACGAAATCCGCAGCGGCGCGCACCGCGGCATGGCCATGCTAGCGCAGCGTGTAGCAGCGGCGGGACACCCCGTCTTCCGTTTCGACCGGCGCGGGATCGGCGACAGCGAGGGCGACAATGGCGGCTTCGAAAGCAGCGGCCCCGACATCGCCGCGGCGATTACCGCCTTCCGCCTGGCCGCGCCGCAGGTGACGCGCATCGTCGCCTTCGGCAATTGCGACGCGGCAAGCGCCCTGCTGCTGCACCAGCCCTTTGCCATCGACGCGCTGATCCTGGCCAATCCCTGGACCTATGAGGACGAACCGGAAGCCGATGCGACCGAGCCCGCCCTGCCCCCCGCATCGGCGATCCGCGCCCGCTATCTGTCGCGGCTCAAGGACCCGCGGAGCCTGCTGCGCCTGTTCAAGGGGGAGGTCGATCTCCGCAAGCTGCTGCGCGGCCTCTCGGCGCTCGGCGGGTCGCGGCGCCCGGCCGCGTCCGACAGCCTTGCCGGCCGGCTCGACGCAGCGCTCGGCGCCCTTCGCGGCCCGGCGACGATCCTGCTCGCGACGGGCGACCGCACCGCGCAGGCATTCATGGACAATTGCCCCGCTGCCCTGGCACGTAGTGCGGTCGAGCGTCTCGACAGCGCCTCGCACAGCTTTGCCGGGGACGACGGCGACTGGCTGGCGGCACGGATTTTGGAAATATTGGCGTAACCGTCGACCGCGATGGTGGTGGAGTTTGGGGGTGGCGCTGCCATATCGACCGGCAAGGGCATGCCGGCAACCCGCCGCTTTCAGACATGCGTCGTCGCGGGCCTGACCCGGAGCCCGCCTTTTCCGTCAAGACCGGTCGGCCTCGGGTCAGCCTTCCGGCGACGACGGCGGACTGGCGGAGACCCGCCGACGTCTGCCTTCCCTCTTGCGCTCGCTTTCCAAATGGGTCACACCTTTACGTGAACGTAAAGGTAAAGCAATCGCGAGAGGATTCTTCCCCATGACCCTTCCGACCTTCGACACGATCAAGCTCGAAATCGCCGACAATGTCGCGACGATCACGCTGAACCGCCCCGACCGGCTGAATTCGATGCCGCCCGCGATGGCCGACGACATTCGCGAAGCGCTCGACCATCTGCCGGGGCTCGGCGCGCGGGCGCTGCTGATCACCGGCGAGGGGCGCGGCTTCTGTTCGGGCGCCGACCTGGCCGGCGACCGGTCGGCGGGTGGGGCGGTCAGCGGCGGCGCGCGCAGCCGCAACGCGCTGCGCGGTCACTACAACCCGATGCTGCTCGCGCTCGCCAATCTCGACATCCCCGTCGTCGTCGCGGTCAACGGCCCGGCGGCGGGCGTCGGGTGCAGCTTTGCGCTGTCGGGCGACTTCACCATCGCGGGCAAGAGCGCCTATTTTCTCCAGGCCTTCGTCAACATCGGCCTGGTCCCCGACGGCGGTTCGTCGTGGCTGCTGCCGCGCCTGATCGGCGTACCGCGCGCGCTGCAGATGATGATGCTCGGCGAAAAGATCGGTGCCGAACAGGCCGCCGACTGGGGCATGATCTACAAATGTGTCGACGACGCCGACCTGATCGGCGAAGCGAAAGCGCTGGCGGCGCGGCTCGCGGGCGGCCCGACGATCGCGCTCGGTACGATGCGCAAGGTGCTGCGCGACGGCCTGTCGCAGGATTATTCGACGACGCTCGACGCCGAGGCCAAGGGCCAGTTCGTCGCGGGCGGCACCGCCGATGCGATGGAGGGGATCATGGCCTTCCAGCAGAAGCGCAAGACCGAGTTCAAGGGGAAGTAGGCCCCGCCCAACCCGCATCGTCATCCCGGCGAAGGCCGGGATCTCGACCATGGTTCTTGGTGCTACGGCGAAACCCCGGCCTTCGCCGGGGTGACGATAAAGCTATTCCAAGCGGAGCCTACTCCGCCGCTTCCTCGACCATCACCTTCTTGTAGATGCTCGTGCGCGGGTAGGAGCAGAGGCGCATCACCATCGGCTCGAAAAATTCGAGGCTCTCGCTGTCATAGTCGGGGTCGAACGCCGGCGCGTCATATTTTTCGCAGAATTCGGCGCATGCCGCATAGTGCGGGCTATCCTTGAACTGGTCGCGCATGTCGCGGTCGAGCCCGAGATAGTGGAAGAAATAGTGGCCCTGGAAAATGCCGTGATGCTGCACGATCCACAGATTTTCCTCTGACAGGAAAGGCTTGAGGATCGCGGCGGCGACATCGGGGTGATTGAACGCGCCGAGCGTGTCGCCGATGTCGTGGAGCAGCGCCATCACGACATATTCCTCGTCGCGGCCGTCCCGGTGGGCGCGCGTCGCGGTCTGCAGGCAATGTTCGAGCCGGTCGACCGGAAAGCCGCCATAGTCGCCGCCGAGCAGTTTCAGATGGTCGAGGATGCGCTTGCCGTTCTGCGGCGCGAACTCCTTCTGCTCGCGCGCGATGATGTTCCAGTCTTCCTGCGTCCCGTCGATCATCGACCGGAATGTTGCATGCTCGTGCGTCATGTCGTTCATGGCAGCCTCTCCTTGTCGGGAGACAATCTACGTCATTCGTTGCTGTTTGCAACCTGTGCGAAAGGGCTGCGGCGCCTCAGTCGGCAGAGGCGTTCGCGACATTATATTGCAGCACCTCGGTCTGCGTCAGGCAGCGCCGTGTCGACTTGTCGTCGCCCTGACCTGCCACCGCCTTTTGCCTGTACATGACGTCGGTCAGCAATTTGCGCGACACGCCCATGCGGATCAGGAAGTCATTGTCCTCGCTGGCGAGGAGCGCTGCGTCCTGTTCGATCTCGCCGATCAGCTCGGTCGTCGCTTCGGTGCCCATCGCGACGCTCATGTCGATCGTGCCGCGGTCGCCGGTGCGCGTGAACATGTGGACCATGAAGATGCCGCCGGGCTCGACGATGCGCAGCTGGCCGCCCATGAAGACGAAATTGCACGCGCTGAAGCACACCCAATTCTTGGGGATGCGGGTCAGGATGCCAGGGTTCTGGCGGATGATGCGCCCCGCGGCATTGCCCGCGCGCGCATCGCCGCCGGGCGAGCTCACCCAGATTTCCTCGACATCGGGATTGGCGGCGAGCGTCGCGGTCAGCCGCGCCGGGAGGCCCGCGTCGACGCGGCCTTCGGCGAGCAGGACCTTGCGGCCGCCCTGCTGGCGCACGGTCAGCATCATCGTCTTGTTCAGCGACCAGCCGGGATTGGCCGGGCAGGTCCGGTTGACCGGATCCATCGGCGTCGCGCCGAGCAGTGCGAGCCCGGCCACCAGCGCCGACGCCGGGCGCAGCAGGCGCCGCAGATCAGGCCGCGATGACATAGCGCGCATCCCCCGGCCCCTTGCACATGCGTTTCGAAACGGTCGTTTCCTCGCCCTCGACGATGATCACGTCGGTGACGTTCATGCAGCGCCGCCCGCCGCCCTCGTCGTTGCGCGCGACGACGGTCGACGATCCGCTGACGTTCGGACGTGTCGCGCTGGTCCAGTTGGCGGTCGCGCCGACCTCTTCGCCGCGTGTGACCTCCTCGGTCGCCGCCGCGGCCTGGACCTGCTCGCCGGGATCGAGGCGGCAGGCGATCGCGTCTGTCAGCGTGCCGCTGACCTCGCCGATCGGCACATAGCTGTACACGCCGGCCTTGCTCGCCGCATCGCCGACCGCGTCGTTGATCACATTGCCCAGAATGTTGCGGCCGATGCTGCTGCCCTTCTTGCCCTTGGGGCAGCCGCCGCTCTTGTCCTCGGTCGGTTTGGGGGCGGGCGTCGTCACCTTGCGCAAGAGGCCGCCGAACTGCGCCTCCGCCGGCGCGACGACAAGCAAGCAGGCTGCCAAAACGGCAGGAACGGCCGAAATCTTACGCATCATCGCATCACCCTCGTCGCGCCCGAAACCGGGCAACTATGCGACCCCTGTAGGGGTGGTTCATGCCACCCGCTGTGATTTTCATCAACCTGACAACATAATCTCATGCAGACAGGTTGAATTAAGGCTGAATATGTAACAGGAATATTCCATGCTGTCCCAGAAGACCCGCTACACGATCCGCGCATTTCAGCACCTTGCCGATCATTGGGGCAAGGGGCAGGTGCAGCTTGCCGATATCGCCGAGGCGCAGAATATTCCACCCAAATTCCTGACCGTGATCCTGTCGGAAATGGCGCGCGAAGGCCTGCTGCTGTCGCAGCGCGGGCGCGACGGCGGCTATCAGCTGGCGCTGCCGCCGATCGATATCAGCTATGGCGACCTCGTTCGCCTGACGCGCGGGTCGCTCGCGCTGGTGCCCTGCGCCGCGCGCAACGCGCACGAGCATTGCAAGAATTGCCTGCCCGAGATCGACTGCCGGCTGCGCAGCCTGATGCTCAGAGTGCGCGACGACACCGCGTCGATCCTCGACCGCATCACCCTTGCCGATCCGATCAAGATGGAACCGCTGTTCGAGAAGGAAGAGGCAGCCGAATAGCCGCCGCCCCGCAGGCGCGGGAACGTTCTCAGGACGGACTTGCACGCCGCACGCGCCGGGCATAGGCTTCCGCCCATGGGGTTTCTGATCGATCTGCTCTGCTTTCTGGTCGTGCCGGTGCTTTGCTGGCGGCTGGTACGCGGCGCCGTACCGATGGCGGTGCTGCCGATCCTGACCGGCCTCGCGATTGCCATCGCCGCCGACCGCTTCGGTTTCGACAAGTCGCTGCTCGGCCCCTCGCAGGCCGGGGACATGATCGGCTGGTGCGGCGTGCTGCTGCTCGCCTTCAGCGCGGGGCTCGAGACGCGCGTCACCTCGGACGGCGCGCCGCCGCTCGGCGGCCGGCTGGTCGCCTCCGCGCTGATGGCGCTCGCGCTGCCGTTCGCGGTCGGCCTCGCGGTGGCGCTGTCGGGGACGATGGATGCGGTGCTGCTGCGACCCGAGGGCGTCTCGCCCCTCCTGTCGGCGGGCGCGATCGGGCTCTGCCTCGCGGTCAGCGCGCTGCCGGTGCTGGTCGGGATCGTGCGCGAACTGCCGCTGGCCGACCGGCCGCTCGGCAATCTGGCGCTGCGGCTCGCGGCGCTCGACGACGCGATCCTGTGGACCGGCCTCGCCGTCCTGCTGTTCCTGCACAAGGGCGAGAGCGGCGCGCTGTTCGCCGGCGGTTGGACGCATGTCGCGGCTTTCGGCCTGTTCGCGGCGATGATCCTGCAGCGCGGGCGGATCGACCGCCTCCTTCCCGATCACGGGCTGGTGACCGTGGTCACCGGTCTTGCCTATCTCGCTGCCGGAGCGTGGGCGACGACGGTGCTGGGCCTGCACGAACTGCTCGGCGCCTATTTCGCCGGCGCGCTGACCCCACGCGCGTTGGCCGAACGGCTGCAGCCCGAACGGCTGGGCAAGCTCGCGCTGTTCGGCCTCTCGCCGCTGTTTTTCGCCCACCGGGGGCTCAGCATCGACGGCGCGGTCGTGACCCCGGAGGCCATCGGCGTGTCGCTGATCCTGCTGCTGCTCGCCGGTACGGCCAAGCTTGCCGCGGTGCATGTCGCCCCGCCGGATGCGACGCTGCCGGCGACCGAGCGCACGCGGCTCGGCCTGTTGTTGCAGTGCAAGGGGCTGATGGAGATCGTCGCCGCAACCATCCTCGTCCAGGCAGGCCTGATCACGCCGATGGTGTTCGCGGTGCTGGTCACGCTGGCGCTGGTTTCGACGACGCTGACGGTGCCGCTGCTCCGTATCGCCTCACGAACCGTCGCGCGGGCAGCCGAGACCGCTTGACGTTCGCGCAAAGAAAAAGGCCCGCTTTCGCGGGCCTTTCGGGAAATGGTGGAGCCTAGCGGGATCGAACCGCTGACCTCTACAATGCCATTGTAGCGCTCTCCCAGCTGAGCTAAGGCCCCGTTCCATTTCGATGGTCGCCCTGGCCAATATCCTTGGCTACTGCGACCGGGACGCCGCCTTTACCAGCGCGCGTCCGTTATGCAAGGGGCCAAATGCATCTCGCGATGCTTTTTTGGTCCCCAAAATCGTCAGGCGCGAAAATAATCAGCCTTCGTCGTCCTCGTCGTCGCCGGTCGCGACGCCCAGATCGTCGTCGCCGCCCAGGTCGACGTCGTTATCGGGCGAATCGCTGTCCTCGTCGACATCGACGTCCAGATCCAGATCCTCGTCGACCGAGACCTCTTCCTTGGCAGCCTTGCCGGGCTTTTCGACTTCCTCGAACGGCATCGGCTGCTTCGATTTGAGCACCGATTCCGGAATCCAGGCATAGCCGCAGTTGATGCACGCGACCGGATCATCCTTGGTCAGGTCATAGAATCGCGTGGCGCATTTCGGGCAGCTGCGTTTCGTGCCCCATTCAGCCTTGATCATAAACGCCTCATAATCCTTTGGAAACAGGATAAAAATATCGGAAGAGCGACGGAATCTGAATAGCTATCCGTCAAATCGGCGTGCGCCTTGCCAGATTGTTGGGGCGCTGTCAAAAGCCGCACGCCATGACCGATCAAACCGCCACGCCGCGCGCCTTTTCCGCTTCCGCTCCGCTCAAAGGTAGGATCGCGATCCCAGGGGACAAGAGCATATCGCACCGCTCGCTGATGCTGTCGGCGCTCGCGGTCGGCGAAAGCCGCATTACCGGGCTGCTCGAGGGGCATGACGTGCTCGCGACCGCGGCGGCCCTGCACACCATGGGCGTGCAAATCGAGAAGAGGCCCGCCGCCGATGGCGGCGGTGGGCGCGCGATGGGTGCAGGCATCGAACGGCGCGGCGATGGCGAGTGGCTCGTCCACGGCGTCGGCGTCGGCGGGCTGCTCCAGCCGCGCGAAGCGCTCGACATGGGGAACAGCGGCACCTCGACCCGCCTGCTGATGGGCCTCGTCGCCAGCCACCCGATCACCGTGACCTTCGTCGGCGACGCCAGCCTGTCGGGCCGCCCGATGGGCCGCGTCATCGACCCGCTGTCGCAGATGGGCGCCGATATCTCGGCTTCGCCCGGAGGCCGCCTGCCGTTGATGGTGCGCGGGCTCACCCCCGCCATCCCCCTTTCCTACCGCCTGCCGATGGCGTCGGCGCAGGTGAAGAGCGCGGTACTGCTCGCCGGTCTCAACACTCCGGGGATCACCGAGGTGATCGAACCGGTTCCGACGCGCGACCACAGCGAACGGATGCTGAAAGGCTTCGGCGCCGACCTCAGCGTCGACACCGACGCCGACGGCGCCCGCCACATCCGCATCCGCGGCGAGGCCGAGCTCAAACCACAGACGATTGTCGTCCCCGGCGATCCGTCGTCGGCCGCCTTCTTCATCGTCGCCGCGCTGCTTGTCCCTGGATCGGACATCGTCATCGCCAATGTCGGGCTCAACCCGACGCGCGCGGGCCTCGTCGAGGTGCTGAAAGCGATGGGTGGCGATATCGAACTGATCGACGCGCGCGAAGTCGGCGGCGAACCCGTCGCCGACCTCCGCGTCCGCCACAGCGCGCTCAAGGGCATCGCGGTCGATCCGGCCATCGTGCCGAGCATGGTCGACGAATTCCCGATCCTCTTCGTCGCCGCGGCGCTCGCCGACGGGCGCACCGTCACGACCGGGCTCGACGAACTGCGCGTCAAGGAAAGCGACCGTCTCGCCGTTATGGCGAACGGGCTTCAGGCGATCGGCGTTCGCGTCGAGGAAAGCGAGGACGGGCTGGTGATCCACGGCACCGGCGGCGACCCGCTGCCCGGCGGCGCGACCATCGCGGGCCATCTCGACCACCGCATCTGCATGAGTTTCGCCATCGCCGGACTCGTCAGCAAGGCGCCGGTGACGATCGACGACATCGCCCCCGTCGCGACGAGCTTCCCCAATTTCGAGCCGCTTCTCGAAAGCCTGCAGCGATGATCATCGCGGTCGACGGCCCCACGGCGTCGGGCAAGGGCACGCTCGCCCGCCAGCTCGGCCAGCATTTCGGCCTGCCTGTGCTCGATACCGGGCTGCTCTATCGCGCCGTCGGTTATCAGACGCAGCTCAACCACGGCGATCCCGACGATGCCGCCGACGCGCTGGCGGCTTGCGATTTTCCCGACAGCCTGCTCGATGATCCGGCGCTGCGCTTCGAAAGCACGGGCAGCCTCGCGAGCCGCGTGTCGGTCCATCCCGCGGTGCGCGCGGCGCTGTTTCAGCGTCAGGTCGATTTCGCCAACCAGCCGGGCGGCGCGGTGCTCGACGGGCGCGATATCGGGACCGTGATCGCGCCGCACGCCGACGCCAAGCTGTTCGTCACCGCCCACGCCGAGGAGCGGGCGCGGCGCCGCCATGCCGAAATGCGCGCGCGGGGGGTCGATATCAATTACGACGCGGTGCTCGCGGACATCCATTCCCGCGACGCGCGCGACACCGGCCGCGCCGACGCGCCCTTGCTGCGCGCCGACGATGCGATGCTGCTCGACAACAGCGCGATGGACCGCGACGCCGCGCTCGCCGCCGCGATCGCCTTCGTCGAAAGCCGGGTCAGGCGACCCAGCTGATATCGGGCAGCGTGGCGCGCGCCGGCGCGGGTCCGGCGCGATAGACGCAGGTCTCGCCGACGCCCTTCAGCATCTCGTTATGCGGCGGGCCGAACGCCGCCCGGTCTTTCGCGCGCAGCCAGGTGCTTTCGGAGATCGCGATGCCGTTGAGCGGCGCGGTGCCTTCGAGCCGCGCCGCCATATTCACCGTCTCGCCCCAATAGTCATAGGCCATGCGCGTCGCGCCGATCACGCCGCCGACGACCGGCCCGCTGTGGATGCCGACGCGCAGGCCGACATCGGTGCCGGCGACGCGTTGCAGCTCATCGACCCCGGCCAGCACGTCGCGGGCAAAGGCGATCGCTGCATCGGCGCTGTTGCCGCTCGCCACATTCCCGCCCGCGATCGCCAGATAGGCGTCGCCGATCGTCTTCACCTTCTCGATCCCGTGCTTTGCGGTGCAGCGATCGGCATGGTTGAAAAAGGCGTTGAGCACCTCGACCAGATGCCCCGGCGACACACGCTTCGTCAGGGCGGTGAAACCGGCCATGTCGATGAAGATCACGCTCGCGTCGGCATAGGCATCGGCAACCATCCGCCCGTCGCGGATGCGCTCGACCGCCGCCGATGGAAGCATGTTATAGACGAGGTCCTCATTCTTCTTGCGCTCGGCCTCGAGCGCCTCGGCAAGCGCAAAGGCGCCGCGGCTCGACCGGTCGATCGCGAAGTTGATCGCAACCATGATGATCGCGCCGCTCGTATAGCTCAGCAGCGCATACCACATCCCCGCGCCATGGGTCTGCACAGGCAGCACGGTGGCGAGAAAGACGGTGAAATCGAGCGCCACCCACAGCAGGAACAGCCGCGGACGCCCCGCGAGCGCGACTGCGGCGAAAGCACTGACCGCCAGCCGGTTGATGACGCCGACGGCGTGCATCTCTTCCTGCATGTCGATCAGCTCGTCGAACAGGATCAGGTTGATGTGCCCGATCAGAAAGGCGATGCCGAGCAATGCTGCGAAATCGAGCGCCGGCTGTTCGACATAGCGGGACCAGAAGGTGCTGCCGAGATAGGCGCCCGCGACCAGCAGCGTGCATCCGAACAGGATCGCGAGCCGCGCGGTGTCGTACGGATGGACGAACAGCGGGTTCGCGATCGTATAGGCGAGCGCAACAAGCATGAAGAGCACGCCATAGACGCGCACGAAGGGCAACCGCAGCGTGCGCGCGGTTCGCTGGAAACGCGCCTCGACCGCCGGATCGGCGAACCGACTTTGCACCCTCGCCTGCATGAGACCCCTCTCGATTGCTTGGGAGAATCTACAAGGAAGGTCTTACGATGGGGTTTATTGGCCGCGCGTCGCCCCCGAGAAGGCGGCGAGACATGGCCTTTCGCCTTGCTTTTTCGGCCCCTCCCCCATATATGCGCGCCGTCCGACGGGCTTTTCGCCGGTCGAGACACGGTTGAACCGGCGCTCGAAACAGCGGCGCCGGGCGCGACGGGGCTCACTCGTCGCGCCCTTTTTGCTTTGCCCGTGGCTCGCCCCCGACCAGTCCGAAGGATGCTGCGCATCGCATTCGGCGGGCGTGGCGGATCGGCCAAAAGACCAGCGGAACCAACCGCTTGGCCGGAACAAATGAAGTAAGGAAGAACCCATATGGCCTCTACGGCTTTTCCGTCGCGCGACGATTTCGCCGCGATGCTCGACGAATCGCTGGGTGGTGCCGACGGCGGCTTTGAAGGCCGCGTCGTCAAGGGCACCGTGACCGCGATCGAAAACGACCTGGCAGTGATCGACATCGGCCTGAAGAGCGAAGGCCGCGTGCCGCTTCGCGAATTCGCGATGCCGGGCCAGAAGGCCGACCTCAACGTCGGCGACGAAGTCGAAGTCTATGTCGACCGCGTCGAAAACGCCAATGGCGAAACCATGCTGTCGCGCGACCGTGCTCGCCGCGAAGCCGCCTGGGACCGCCTGGAAGAAGAATTCAACAAGGAAGCCCGCGTCGAGGGCGTCATCTTCGGCCGCGTCAAGGGCGGCTTCACCGTCGACCTCGGCGGCGCCGTGGCGTTCCTTCCGGGTTCGCAGGTCGACATCCGCCCCGTGCGCGACGTCGGCCCGCTCATGGACCTGCCGCAGCCCTTCCAGATCCTCAAGATGGATCGCCGCCGCGGCAACATCGTCGTGTCGCGTCGCGCCATCCTCGAGGAAACGCGCGCCGAACAGCGTTCGGGCCTGATCCAGAACCTCGAAGAGGGTCAGATCATCGAAGGCGCGGTCAAGAACATCACCGATTATGGTGCGTTCGTCGACCTCGGCGGCATCGACGGCCTGCTCCATGTCACCGACATGAGCTACAAGCGCGTCAACCACCCGAGCGAAGTCATCAACATCGGTGACACCGTCCGCGTCCAGATCATCCGCATCAATCGCGACACGCAGCGCATCAGCCTCGGCATGAAGCAGCTCGAAAGCGATCCGTGGGAAGGCGTCGCCGCCAAGTACCCCGTCGGTGCGAAGCTGTCGGGCACCGTCACGAACATCACCGATTACGGTGCGTTCGTCGAACTCGAACCCGGCATCGAAGGCCTGGTCCATGTCAGCGAAATGTCGTGGGTCAAGAAGAACGTCCACCCCGGCAAGATCGTTTCGACCAGCCAGGAAGTCGACGTCATCGTCCTCGAAGTCGACAGCGACAAGCGCCGCATCTCGCTCGGCCTCAAGCAGGCCCAGTCGAACCCCTGGGGTGCCTTCGCTGAAGCTCATCCGGTCGGTTCGGTCGTCGAAGGCGAAGTCAAGAACGCCACCGAGTTCGGCCTGTTCGTCGGCCTGCCCGGCGACGTCGACGGCATGGTCCACATGTCGGACATCGCTTGGGGCATCTCGGGCGAAGAAGCGCTGCACCTCCACCGCAAGGGTGAGCAGGTTCAGGTCGTCGTTCTCGACGTCGACGTCGAGAAGGAACGCATCAGCCTCGGCATCAAGCAGCTCGAAAAGGGCGCTCCGGCCGTCGGCGGCGGCACCGCTGCTGCGGGTTCGCTGAAGAAAAACGACGTCGTCACCGTCTCGGTCCTCGAAGTCCGCGACAATGGCCTCGAGGTCCAGGCTGGCGACGATGGCGCCACCGGCTTCATCAAGCGCGCCGATCTCGGTCGCGACCGCGACGAACAGCGCGCCGAACGTTACCAGGTCGGCCAGAAGTTCGACGCGATGGTCATCGGCTTCGACCGTTCGAAGAAGCCGAGCTTCTCGGTCAAGGCGATGCAGATCGCCGAAGAGAAGCAGGCCGTTGCACAGTATGGTTCGTCGGACTCGGGTGCGTCGCTCGGCGACATCCTCGGCGAAGCGCTGAAGGCCGGCAAGAAGGATTAAGTCCTCTTTCCGCCATTTGGCGACAGAAAAGGCCCGCGGAGTGTCCCTCCGCGGGCCTTTTTCTTTCAGTGATATATTTTGACCAGACAGTGTTTCATGATAGTCTTTGCGCCGCGTAGGGAGGGGTCCTCACGCATGAGTGCCGGCAACGACCGGGTAATCTCGCATCCGCGGGGTGCGCGTGGCTATAACAAGGGGAAGCAAATGATCCGGTCGGAACTGGTTCAAAAGATCGCGAGCGAAAACAACGACCTGCGCCTCGAAGAGGTGGAAAGAATCGTCGACACGTTCTTCGATTCCATCGTTCAGCAGCTTGCCGACGGCGGCCGCGTCGAACTGCGCGGCTTTGGCGCTTTCTCGACCCGCAGTCGCGAATCGCGCACCGGTCGCAATCCGCGCACCGGCACGCCCGTCGCCGTACAGGCCAAGAGCGTCCCCTATTTCAAACCCGGCAAGGAAATGCGCGAGCGTCTGAACGATTGACACCGCGCACCATAGGCGCCCCCGGCTCAGGACGCTGGCATCAGTTCTTGAGCCGGTAGCCGGTGCGGAACATCCAGAAGATCACCGCGAGGCAGAGCGTCAGGAACAGCGCGACCGCGCCCATGCTGACGCCGATGCCGACGTCACCCTGCCCGAAGAAGGTCCAGCGAAAGCCGCTGATCAAATAGACGACCGGGTTGAACAGGGTCAGCGTGCGCCACGCAGCGGGCAGCATGTCGAGCGAATAAAAGGCGCCGCCGAGGAAGGTCAGCGGATAGACGACGAGCAGCGGTATCACCTGCAGCTGCTCGAAGCTCTGCGCCCAGATGCCGATAATGAAACCGAACAGGCAGAAGGTCACCGCCATCAGCACCATGAACGCGACCATCAGCACCGGATGCGCGACCTGCACATCGACGAACAGATGCGCGGTGGCAAAGATGATCGCGCCGATGATCACCGACTTGGTCGCCGCCGCGCCGACATAGGCGATCAGCAGTTCGAGCGGCGACATCGGCGCCGACAGCATCTCGTAGATCGTTCCCGTCCATTTGGGCATATAGATGCCGAAACTCGCGTTGCTGATGCTCTCGGTGAACATCGTCAGCATCATCAGCCCCGGCACGATGAAGGCGCCATAGGGCACCGTGCTGACATCGCTCATCCGGCTGCCGATCGCCGAGCCGAAAACGACGAAATAGAGCGTCGTCGTGATCACGGGCAGCATCAGACTGGTCCAGAAAGTCCGACCGAAACGCGCCATTTCGAAAAGATAGATCGAGCGGATGCCGCGGAAATTCGAAATCATGCAGACGGCTCCATTTCTGCCGCGTCGGGCTTTGCGTCATGCACCAGCCCGACGAAAATATCCTCGAGCGAACTCTGCCTGGTGTGGAGATCCTTGAACGCGATCCCGATGTCGCTCATCCGCCGTAGCAGCGAGGGCACGCCCGTCGCCTCGGCGTGGCTGTCGAATTCATAGATCAGCTCGTTGCCCTCGGCGGCGAGCGCCAGCTTCCACTGCGCCAGTTCGTCGGGCACCGCGGCGAGCGGTTCGGCGAGGTTGAGCGTCAGCGTCTTGCGGCCGAGCTTCTTGATCAGCGCGTTCTTTTCCTCGACCAGGATCAGCTTGCCGTGGCTGATCACCCCCACCCGGTCGGCCATTTCCTCGGCCTCCTCGATATAATGGGTGGTGAGAATGATCGTGACCCCGCGCTCGCGCAACGACCGCACCATGTTCCACATGTCGCGGCGCAGCTCGACGTCGACCCCTGCGGTCGGCTCGTCGAGGAACAGGATTTCGGGCTCGTGGCTGAGCGCCTTGGCGATCATCACGCGGCGCTTCATGCCGCCCGACAATTCCATGATCTTGCTGTTCCGCTTGTCCCACAGCGACAGGTCGCGCAGCAATTGCTCGATGAAGGCCGGGTCCTTCGGCTTGCCGAACAACCCGCGCGAAAAGGTCACCGTCGTGATGACCTTTTCGAACGCGTCGGTGTGGAGTTCCTGCGGCACCAGCCCGATCATCGTGCGCGACGCGCGATAGTCGCGGGCATGGTCGTGGCCGCCGACGGTCACCGTGCCGCTGCTCGCCGTGACGATGCCGCAGACGATGCTGATCAGCGTCGTCTTGCCCGCGCCGTTCGGCCCGAGCAGCGCGAAAATCTCGCCCTTGTTGATGGTCAGGTCGACACCCGAGAGTGCCTGGTGCCCGCTCTTGTACGTCTTTCCGAGGCCGGAAATTTCGAGAACCGCTGTCATGCCCGCCCCTCTAGCCGAGGCGCCCGCCGGCGGGAAGCGTCAAACATCACTTGACCGCCACCGGCCCATCGGCTTGACCGGGCGAGCAAGCGGACGTGGCGAAATCGGTAGACGCAGCAGACTTAAAATCTGCCATCCTCTGGGTATGCGGGTTCAAGTCCCGCCGTCCGCACCAGCCAGCCCGGGGCATCAGCCCCGCAGCAGCGCCCTCGCCCGGGCGCGCAGCCCCATGCGGTCGAGCAGCGCCTTGCCACGCGCCGCTGTGCCGTCGATCCCGTCCATCACCGCCAGCGCGGCGCGATTGCGCAGCGTCGGGCGCAGGACGAGGGCATCGGCGCAATCGATCGAGGCGCGACCGAACTGCGCCTTGTGTGCGCCGTCGCCCTCGGTGAAATCGAAGGCACGAAAACGCCCCTCGTCGTAAAGCGTGCGCATCGCCTCGACGTGCAGGACGGTGCCCGGCGACAGACCGGCGAAATCGGGGTCGTAACCGAGATGGGCGTAGACCAATATGTCGCGCTCGACCGGCAGATAGAGATAGGCGATCGCGCGGTCGCCCGCGAACAGCAGGAAGGCGCGGATATTGTCCGCCGCCGCCGCTGCGACCGCCGCGGCGACCTCGGCCTTGCCCGTCGGCAGCCCGGCCTGCATCAGCCGCGCCTGATAGGTGCGGCCCGACAGTGCGCCGGCGATCGCCATGAAGTCCGCCACCTCGGCCGCGGTCCGATAGGCACACACCGAAAAGCCGCCGTCGAACTGCTCGGCGAGTCGGCGCGCCTTGCGCGTCAGGGTCGATCGCGTCTTGGGCGAAAATCCCTGCCACCAATCGTCGAACCCCGTCCCCGCCATCGGAATATAGTGGCGCGGATAGCGCTGGCGCACCGCGACCAGCCAGCCGTCGCTGCGCGCCGTCCATGCCGGCAAATGCGCTTGCGGCAGCGAACGGAGCAACCAGCCGTCGCGCCCCGCGGGCGGCACGTCGCCGGTATCCTCGGCCAACAGCCGGTCGAGCGCGTGCGGCACGACCCGCAGCCGCCGCCGGACATGGCCGAGCGTCCGCCCCGCAACGTCGATGCGCAGCGCGACGGTTTCGCCGTCCCCTTGATCGTCCCGACGGCCCATGCCCGCCCCACAAGTTCGATAGCCCTATTCCCGTTTCGCAGCACATGGTTATGATTGGCTTACGAGACGCGAACGAAAAGGCGGAGAATGACGGTACGAGGCAGATTCGGGCGGACCGCGGCATTGCTGGCGGCGGTGGCGAGCCTCGCCCCGATGCTGTCGGGATGCGACCTGTTCGGCGAACGCGGCCCGGTACGCGTCGCGGCGATCGGCCCGCTCAATCCCGCCGCCAGCCCGGTCAACGGCGAGCTTTCGGCCGCCAATGCCGCGCTACTCGACGCCACGTCGCAGGGCCTCGCCAGCTACGACAGCGAAGGGCAGATCGAACCCGGACTCGCCGACCGCTGGACCGTCACCACCGACGGCCGCAGCTATATCTTCCGCCTCCGCGAGGCGAAATGGGCCGACGGGCGCAAGGTGACGGCAGAGGATGTCGCGGCGAATCTGCGATCCTATCTCGCCCCCGCCAGCCGCCATCTGCTGAAAGACGATTTCCCGGAGATCGAAACGATCAAGGCGATGACCGACAGCGTCATCGAAATCCGGCTCTCGGTGCCGCAGCCGGGGATTCTCGAGCTGCTCGCGCAGCCCTCGATGGCGATCGTCGGCCGCGATCGGGGCTGGGGCCCGATGCGCGCGAAGCGAATCGGGCGCGCGATGTTGCTGTCGCCCGTCCCCGACCCGCTCGCCGAGGATCAGGCGGCTGCCGAGGCCGCCGCGAACGATCCCGCCGCGTCGATCGAGCTGTTCGGCCTCACCGCGCCGCGCGCGCTGGCGCGCTTCAAGAACGGCTATGCCGACGGTGTCGTCGGCGGCCGCTTTTCGACCCTGCCCTATTTCGCCGCCTCGAACATCGCCCGCTCGCGGCTCGTCGTCGATCCGGCGCCCGGCTTGTTCGGCCTCTCCTTCGTCCGTGCCGATGGCTTCCTTGCGACCGACGCCAATCGCGATGCCCTCAATCGGGCAATCCGCCGCGACCGGCTGATCCAGGCCTTCGGGCTCGTCGAATGGCAGCCGCAGGTGACGCTGCGTCCCGCACTCTACACGCGGGGCAGCGCCCCTGCCCCGCTGGTCCCCGCTTGGAACGACTATGACGAAGCATCGCGGCAGGCGCAGGCGCGCCGCGCTGTCGATGCGTGGCGCAGCGGTGGGCGCGAAATCGAGCCGCTGCGCATCGCAGTCCCCGATTCACCGGGCGGACGGATCCTCTATGCCTATGTCGCCGCCGATTTCGCCGCAATCGGCGTGCCGAGCCGGCGCGTCGGCATGGCCGCCGCCGCCGACCTGCGCCTGATCGACGAGGTGATGCCGAACGACGATCCGCTCTGGGCGCTGCGCCGCCTGTCGTGCCGGCGCGATACGCTCTGCAACCGCGAGGCACAGGAACTGATCGACTTCGCGACGGTCAACATCGACGCCGGCCAGCGCGCGGTGCAGGTCACCGAGGCGGAGGCGGTGCTGATACGCTATGCGCCCTTCATCCCGCTCGCGACGCCGCTGCGCTGGTCGGTCGCGTCGCAGCGGCTCACAGGGCTGCGCGCCAACGCGCGCGCGCAGCACCCATTGAATCGCGTGATCGCCCCCCCCAACTAAACCGATGGCGCTTCGCTTTCGAGCGCTTCCGAAAGGACCCTGATGGCCCCTTCTACCCCCGACACCGATGCCCTTTTCGATTCGCTGATTCCGAACCGGCGCGACCCGGTGGCGCTGCGCAAGCGCGTCGAAACGCTCGAAATCATCCTCGAACGCAGCTTCGTCATCCCCGGCATCAACCGTCCCGTCGGCCTCGACGCGATCGCCGGCCTTGTCCCCGTCGTGGGCGACGTAATCACCGCGGTGATGGGCGCCTATCTGATCTGGGAGGCGCGCAATCTCGGCATGCCGAAGTGGAAGATCTGGCGCATGATGGGCAACCTCGGCGTCGATACGGCGCTCGGCGCCATCCCGCTCGTCGGCGACGCGTTCGACTTCATGTTCCGGTCGAACACGCGCAACCTCAAGATCATCAAGCGCCACCTCGACAAGCATCATCCGGGCACGCTGATCATCGATCAATAGGGCTCTTCCATCGGGGTGTCTGACGGTGCTAGCACAGCGCCGCCACACCCCTTCGGGAGAATGAAATGATCCGCGCCAGCCTCGCCGCGCTTGCCCTCAGCTGTTCCTTCGCCGTCGTCGCAGTCGCCGCATCGGAAGATCGCGATCCCTATCTGTGGCTCGAGGATATCGAGGGCGCGAAGGCGCTCGACTGGGTCCGGAAAGAGAATGCGGCGACCGACAAGCTGCTGCGCGGACGCGCCGGCTTCGAGGCCGACCGCCAGCGGGCGCGCGCCATCCTCGACGACGACCGCCAGATCGCCGGCCCCGGCGAGGTGATGGGCGACGTCATCACCAATTTCTGGCGCGACGCGAAAAATCCGCGCGGGTTGTGGCGGCAAAGCCCGCTCGACGCCTATCTGGCGGGCAAGCCCGAATGGACGACGCTGATCGACGTCGACGCGCTCGGCAGGGCCGAGAAACAGAGCTGGGTCTGGCACGGCGCCGACTGTCTCGCGCCCGACTACCAACGCTGCCTCGTGTCGGTCAGCCCGGGCGGCACCGACGCCGATATCGTCCGCGAATGGGACCGCACGACCAAAAGCTTCGTCGACGGCGGCTTCACCCTGCCGCAGGCGAAGAGCAGCGTGACTTGGGAAAATGCCGACGCGCTGCTCGTCGCGACCGATTTCGGCGAGGGCAGCATGACCGCGTCGGGCTATCCGCGCATCGTCAAGCGCTGGAAACGCGGCACGCCGCTCGCCTCTGCCGAAATCGTCGCGGAGGGCGAAGCCGAGGATGTCGGCATGAGCGTCTTTGCCTTCACCGACGGCGACAGGCGCTGGCCGATGATCAGCCGCGGCAAGACCTTCTATACCGCCGACACCAAGCTGCCGAACAGCGACGGCTCGCGCTATATCTCGACGATCATCCCCGACAGTGCGAGCGTCCGCGACGTCATCGACGGCCAGCTTGTCATCTTCCTCAACAAAGAGTGGGCGGGCGTCGCCGCGGGTTCGCTCGTCTCGCTGTCGCTCGCCGACATGGCGGCGGGCCGGCAGGTGCCGATCGTCACCACGATGACGCCGACAAAGGCGCAGGCGATCGAGAATGTCGCGGCGACCGACAATATCCTGTGGGTGAAGGCCCTCGACGACGTCGAGGGCAAATTGTTCGCGCTGCGCCGCGATCCGGCGACCGGCAAGTGGAGCCAGAGGGAGGTGCCGCTCGCGGCCAATGCGACGGTGAGCATCGCCGGCACGATCGGCAAGCGCGACACCGTCTTCGCGACCGCCGAGACGATGCTGATGCCGCCGACGCTCTATGCGGTGCGGGATGACGGAGCACCCCGCCCGGTCCAGAGCCTGCCCGCAACCTTCGATGCGAAGGAGATGCTCGTCGAGAAGCGCTTCGCCACGTCGAAGGACGGCACCAGAATCCCCTATTTCCTCGTCCGCAAGAAATCGGACAGCGAAGCGCCGGTGCCGGCGCTGATCCACGCCTATGGCGGCTTCCGCTCCGCGCAGACGCCGGGCTATCTGACCGGCCAGCCCTATCGCGCCGGCCCGCTCGGCCTCTTCTGGGTCGAGGACGGCAATGCCTATGTGCTCGCCAACATCCGCGGCGGCGGCGAATATGGCCCCGCCTGGCATCAGGCGGCGCTCCGCGAGAAACGCCAGAACAGCTTCGACGATCTGCACGCGGTCGCCGAGGATCTGGTCCGGACCGGGGTCAGCGCCAAGGGCAGGATCGCGATTTCCGGCCGCTCGAACGGCGGCGTGCTCGTCGGCGCGGCGATGACGCAGCGTCCCGACCTTTACGGCGCGGTGATCTCGGGCTCGCCGATCAAGGACATGTGGCGCTATGACAAGATGCTCGCGGGTGCTTCGTGGGTCGCCGAATATGGCGATCCCGACGTCCCCGGCGACTGGGCCTTCCTGTCGAAATATTCGCCCTATCAGAACGTCCGCAAGGGCGTGAAATATCCGCCGATCTTCCTCTATCTCTCGACCAAGGACGACCGCGTCCACCCCGGCCATGCGCGCAAATTCGCGGCACGGCTCGGCGAATATGGCAACCGCGTCTATTATCACGAATATCTGGAAGGCGGCCATTCGGTCGGCGCCGACCATGCCGAGGATGCGGTGCGCGCCGCAATGCTCCACGGTTTCCTGACGCGCGAACTGGTCGAGAAGAAATAGGCCGTGGGGGCGGCCAGGGTCCTGACCCTAAGCCGCCATCAGCGCGCCCTGATAGGCGCGATCCTCGAACGCCTGCCCCGCGCCCATCGCGACGCAGATCAGCGGATCGTCGGCGATCGTCACCTGCAGCCCGGTGCGCTTGGCGATCGCCTCGTCGATCCGCCGGAGCAGCGCGCCGCCACCGGTGAGCGTGATGCCCTCGTCGATGATGTCGGCCGACAGTTCGGGCGGCGTATGTTCGAGCGCCGCCATCACCGCGCTGACGATCGTGCCCACCGGCTCGGCGAGCGCCTCGGCCACCTCGGCTTCGGACACCTGCACCTCCGACGGGCGCCCGTTGACGAGGTCGCGCCCCTTGACCGCCATCACCATGCCGTCGCCGTCGGGGGGCACCGCGGTGCCGATCGTCAGCTTCACCCGTTCGGACGTCATCTCGCCGATCATCATATTATGCTTGCGGCGGATATAGCTGCTGATCATGTCGTCCATCTTGTCGCCGCCGATGCGCACCGAATTGCTGTAGGCGATGCCGCTGAGCGACAGCACCGCGACCTCGGTCGTGCCGCCGCCGATATCGACGACCATCGCGCCGCGCGGCTCGGTCACAGGCAGCCCCGCGCCGATCGCCGCCGCCAGCGGTTCCTCGATCAGCTGGACATTCACCGCGCCCGCGTTGGTCGCGGCGTCGCGGATCGCGCGGCGTTCGACCGGGGTCGAGCTCGACGGGATGCAGACGACGACGTTGCTGCGCGACCGGAAACGGCTCGCGCCGCCGAGCGCCTTGTCGATGAAGTGCTTCAGCATCTGTTCGGCGATGTCGATGTCGGCGATCACCCCGTCGCGCAGCGGGCGCAGCGCCTGGATATTCGCGGGCGTCTTGCCCATCATCAGTTTCGCCTCGTCGCCGACGACCTTGACGCGGCGGACGCCGTTCTGCGTTTCGAGCGCGATGACCGAGGGTTCGTTGAGCACGATCCCCTTGCCGCGAACGTAAATGACGGTGTTCACGGTGCCAAGATCGATGGCGATATCGTTCGCGGTGGAAGCGAAGCGTTGAAGAATGTTCATCCCTGGGCGGTGCCTTGATTAACTATCGAGTCGTCGGCCCGCCGCCCCCCCGGGCATGTCAGAACTCCCTGATAGCCGCTTGTGTGCTGCGTCCCGGGCCGTCAATCGCCCCCCGCCCCGCCCATGACGGGCCGTGGCATTCTTGCGTCTGACCGAAAGCGGTCAGGGAAGATCGGCCAGCTCCCTCAGCCGTTCGCGCAGCCGCGGCGTGACCCAGTCGAGGAAGGCGCGCAGCTTCAGCGGCAGCAGCCCCTGCCGGACATAAAGAAGGTGCACGGGAAAGGGTGCGACCTCATAATCTTCGAGAATGCGGACAAGCGCACCCGAGCGTAGATGTTCGGCGACCTGGAAATCGAGCGCGCGTGTGATGCCGATGCCGGCCAGCGCCGCAGTGATCGACGCGGCGGCGGTATTGCCGCGCAGCCGCGGCTGCGGCTTTGCCTCGATCGTCTCGCCCGCGACCCGGTATTTCCACCATCCCTCGTTGAGCTTGCCGAACAGCGCCCCGTCGTGCGCGGCGAGATCCTCGGGCCGCTCGGGCCGTCCACGCCGTTCCAGATAGGCGGGGCTCGCGCAGGTCAGCGGGCTGACGTCGCCGACCTTGACCGCGAACAGCCCGCTGTCGGCGAGCGGCCCGATGCGCACGGCGACGTCGATATGGTCCTCGACCAGCTGGAGCGTCCCGTCGACCGACACGATGTTGACCGTGATCTGGGGATATTCGTCGAGGAAGGGCATCAGCAGCGGCATCATCACGAGCCGTCCGAACTCGATCGAGGTGGTCAGCCGCAGCTCACCGCGCGGCGCCGAATATTCGCCCGCGGCGCGGCGCTCGGCCGCCTCGAGCTGTTCGACCACGGGGCGGATCGCATCGACATAGTCGCGCCCGGCATCGGTCAGCTGGATATTGCGATGGGTGCGGATCAGCAGCGTGGTGCCCAGCCGCTGTTCGAGCTCGGCGACCCGGCGGCTGACGTTGGGCAGCGGCGTGTTCAGCGCGCGGCTCGCCGCCGACAGGCTGCCCGCATCGACGACAGCCAACAGCACCTGCATCGCATCCAGTCGGTCCATCCGGTCAGCCCTCCCGAAACCCGCGCATCATAGCAGGCCCGCCACCCTATCGGAATCAGAGAGGCCGCTTCTCTCTATCGACGAATTCTGCCACCCCCGCCGTCAATCTATTCCCTCCGCATCCGCCGGATGATCCGGTGAGAACAGCCAAGGAGAATGACCATGAGCATCGA
Organism: Sphingopyxis sp.; assembly: GCA_013821905.1. Taxonomy (GTDB): domain Bacteria; phylum Pseudomonadota; class Alphaproteobacteria; order Sphingomonadales; family Sphingomonadaceae; genus Sphingopyxis. The sequence continues at coordinate 22,457 of PNJO01000025.1, forward strand.
AACCCTCGACCGCACCGACACCCGCGACGCGATCCGCCCCTTCCGCATCGCCTTCCCCGAAGCCGATCTGGAGGATCTGCGCTATCGCCTCGCCAATGCGCGCCTGCCCGAAAAGGAGCCGGTCGACGACTTCTCGCAGGGCGTACCGCTGAAGACGGTCGAACAGATCCTGCGTTACTGGCAGACCGACTATGACTGGCGGAAAGTCGAGGCGCGGCTGAATGCGGTGCCGAACTTCCTGACCGAAATCGACGGGCTCGACATCCACTTCATCCATGTCCGCTCGAAGCATGAAAACGCGCTGCCGCTGATCGTCACCCACGGCTGGCCGGGGTCGATCGTCGAGCAGCTCAAGCTCATCGGCCCGCTGACCGATCCCACCGCGCACGGCGGGTCGGCCGAAGACGCCTTCCACGTCGTGATCCCGTCGATGCCCGGCTACGGCTTTTCGGGCAAGCCGACCGCGACCGGCTGGGGCCCGGAGCGCATCGCGCGCGCCTGGACCACGCTGATGCGCCGGCTCGGCTATGACCGTTTCGTGGCGCAGGGCGGCGACTGGGGTGCAGTGGTCACCGACATGATCGGCGTCCAGGCACCGCCCGAACTGCTCGGCATCCACAGCAACATGCCCGGCGCGATCCCTGCGGAGGTCGACCAGGCCGCGCTCGCCGGGCTGCCGGCACCCGCGGGGCTGAGCGACGAGGAGCGGGCGACCTATGACCAGCTCGTCGCCTTCTACAAGAATGTCTATTACGCCTTCTTCATGGGAACGCGTCCGCAGACGCTCACCGCCCTCGCCGACTCGCCGCTGGGCCTCGCCACCTTCATGCTCGACCATGACGCGCGCAGCCTCGAGCTGATCGCCCGGGCGTTCGACGGCGTGAAAGAGGGGCTGTCGCGCGACGATTTCCTCGACAATGTCACGCTGTTCTGGCTCACCAACACCGGGGTTTCGGCGTCGCGCCTCTATTGGGAAAACAAGCTCGCCTTTTTCGCACCCAAGGGCGTCAAGGTGCCGGTCGCGGTCAGCGCCTTCCCCGACGAGCTCTACCAGACGCCGCGGTCGTGGGCCGAAAAGGCCTATCCCAACCTCATCCACTATAACAGGATGGACAAGGGCGGGCATTTCGCGGCGTGGGAACAGCCGGCCGCGCTGTCGGACGAGATCCGCGCCGGTTTCCGCTCGCTCCGCTAGGCAGTCGGCACCTGCCCCCTCGCGTCGGCGCGCACTCCGGTGCGCGCCGATTGCGGTTTCGGGCGATCAATCCCGTCGCGTCGATCCGTTCGACCTGATATTTCCGCCCCGAAGGAGCAAGCCCGAATGGATCGTCTCGATGCGATGCGCGTCATCCTTGCCGTCGTCGATGCCGGCAGCCTGTCGGCGGGCAGCCGCAAGCTCGGCGCGCCGCTGCCCAGCGTCAGCCGCAAGGTCGCCGAGCTCGAACGCTTCCTCGGCACCAATCTTCTCGTCCGCACCAGCCGCAATGTCCAGCTCACCGACGCCGGACGCGACTATGTCGAGGCGGCACGGCGGATCATCGCCGATCTCGACGAGGCCGAACGGCGCGCGTCGGGCGAATATCAGACTCCGCGCGGCGAGCTGACGGTGACCATGCCCGTCGAGTTCGGCGCGCGCCACGTGATGCCGGTCGCGCTGTCCTTCATGGCGGAATATCCGGAGGTCAGGCTGAACCTCGTCACCTCCGACCGGCTCGTCCATCTGGTCGACGAACAGGTCGATGTCGCGATCCGCCTCGGCCATCTCGCGGACAGCGGCCTCTATGCCGTCAAGGCGGGCGAGTTCCACCTCATCACCTGTGCGAGCCCCGCCTATCTCGACCGCCGCGGGGCGCCTGCCAGCCCCGCCGAGCTTGCCGGGCATGACGGCATAGCCTTCGGCCCGCCGCCGCTGTTCTGGAATTTCCGGGTCGATGGCGAGGACCGGATATGCGTGCCGCACACGCGCATCTCGGTCAACAGCGCGGCGGGCAATCTCGCCGCCGCGCTCGCGGGGGTCGGGATCGCGCGGCTGTTCGACTATCAGCTGTCGGGGCAGATCGGGTCGGGCGCCCTCATCCGCCTGCTGCCCGACGACGACGGCGAGCCGCGTCCCGTCCACATCGTCTATCCGCGTCAGGGCTTGCTGCCGCTGAAGGTGCGCGCCTTCATCGACTGGGCGACGCCGCGGCTGCGCGCCGCCTGCACGGGCTTCAACTGCCCCTGATCCTCCCTTGCGGGGGATGAGAGGCTCGCTCTCGCTTTGCCCGGCTACTGGCCGTTTTCCTCGCCGCCTAGATCGCTCCCGAAGGCCGCGCCTTCCCGGCCGGCCGGCATCCATCTCGAAAAGGAAGAGCGATGAACGAAGCAAAGGGCACGGCCCTCATCACCGGCGCGTCGAGCGGAATCGGCGCCATCTATGCCGATCGTCTGGCCCGCCAAGGCTATGACCTGATCCTGGTGGCGCGCAACGCCGCAAAGCTGGACCAGGTCGCAAAGACGATCCGCGAGGCCACCGGCGGCCATGTCGAGGCGCTGGCCGCCGACCTCGCCAACACCGGCGACCTTCGCCAGATCGAGGCGCGCCTGACCAACGACCGCGCGATCACCCTGCTCGTCAACAATGCCGGCATCGGATCGACCGCGCGCGCTCTCGACGCCAATGTCGATACGATGAGCGCGATGGTCGCGCTCAATGTCGAGGCACTGATGCGGCTGAGCTATGCCGCGGTTCCCGCCTTCGTCGCGCGCGGCCGCGGGACGATCGTCAACATCGCCTCGATCGTCGCGGTTGCGCCCGAAGTCTTCAACGGCGTCTATGGCGGCACCAAGGCATTCGTCCTCGCCTTCAGCCAGAATCTCCAGCACGAACTCGCCGGAACCGGCGTCCACGTCCAGGCGGTGCTGCCCGGCGCGACCGCGACCGATTTCTGGGAGGTCGCGGGCACGCCCGTCGACCATCTGCCCGGCGAGATCGTCATGCGCGCCGACGCGATGGTCGATGCCGCGCTCGTCGCTCTCGCGCGCGGCGAGACTGTCACCATTCCCGGCCTTCACGACGAAAGTCGCTGGAGCGTCTTCGAAGCGGCGCGGCAGGCGATGGCGGGCGAACTGTCCACCAGCGCTCCTGCGGCGCGCTATCTGGCCGCTTGATCTCCCCCCGAACACAGGAATGACCATCATGTCACAGACCATCGTCTATACCGGAAAGACCCGCGCTACCGGCG
>PNJO01000026.1 GCA_013821905.1 Sphingopyxis sp.
CGACCGACAGCAGCGCGAGCCGCGTCACCATCGCCTCGCCGCCCGGCACCTGCAGCGCCGAATAGATGGCGAGCGGCAGCGTGCGCGTTTCGCCCGGAATGTTCGAGACGAAGGTGATCGTCGCGCCGAACTCGCCGATCGAGCGTGCGAAGCCAAGGACGAGCGCGGCGAGGATGCCGGGGAGCGCGAGCGGCAGGCTGACCGTCCAGAAACTGTGCCACGGCCCGGCGCCGAGCGTGCGCGCCGCACCTTCCAATCGCCGGTCGATGCCCTCGATCGACAGCCGCATCGCGCGCACCATCAGCGGCAGCGCCATGATCGCCGCCGCGAGCGCGGCGCCGGTCCAGCGGAACATCAGGCTGACCCCGAACCAGCTTTCGAGCCAACGCCCGACAGGGCCTAGCGGGCCGAAGGCGATGAGCAGCAGCCAGCCGGTGACAACAGGCGGCAGGACGAGCGGCAGATGGACGAGCGCATCGAGCAGAACGCGCCCGGGGAAACGATAACGCGCGAGAAGCCAGGCGAGCGCGAAGGAAATGGGAAGCGTGGCAAGCACCGCGACGCCGCCGACCTTCAGCGACAGCGCGACGATCCCCCACTCCTCGGGAGACAGCATCAAGGCGCCGAGAAGCCGTGGCGGGCGAAGATCGCGCGGCCCTGTTTCGACAGGAGGAAGGCACGAAAGCCTGCGGCGTCCTTGTGCCGCGAAGCCTTCAGCAGTGCGACGGGATAGCGTATCGGCGGGTGGCTGGCGGCAGGAAAGGTGCCGACGACGCGCACCGCCTTCGAAGCGCGCGCGTCGGTCGCATAGACGATGCCGAACGGTGCGGCGCCGCGTTCGACGAGCGCCATCGCGGCGCGGACATTTTCTGCCGGAGCGACCTTGCCGGCGACGCCGGCCCAGACGCCGAGATGCGTGAGCGCCGCCTTCGCATATTTGCCCGCGGGCACGGCGTCGGGATCGGCGAGTGCGAGGCGGCCCCCGCCGAGCGCCTTGGCGAGCGCGAACCCGCGTGCAGGGGTCAGGCGGACCTTGCTCGAAGTCGGCGCGATCAGCACAAGGCGGTTGCCGAGCAAGGTGGTGCGCGTGCCGGCGCGGAGCAGGCCCGCTTTTGCCACCGCATCCATCCATTCCTCGTCGGCCGACAGGAAAATATCGGCGGGCGCGCCCGCGATCGCCTGCCGCGCGAGCGCCGACGAAGCGGCGAAAGAGAGCACGGGCTTGGCGTGACCCTTCGCCGCCCAAGCATTGGCCGCCTCGGTCAGCGACTCCTGAAGGCTGGCCGCCGCGAGCACCACCGGGCCGCGCTCCTGCGCCGTCGCGACGGGCGCGAGGAGAATCGCCAGCAGCAGGGCGAGCAGATGAAGGACGCGAGCCATATGCAACCTATAAGCGCGCGCGGTCCGTTGTCGCAACGCCAAGCCAGCGTGCGGTGCGCGGTAGGCGGGGGATGATGAGGCGCTCGACGATCCAGAGGAGGATCAGCGAGGCGGCGAGCAAAGGCAGCAATGCCGCGAGGATCAGGATCAGCGCAGCGACACCCTTGAGCTTCGCCGGATCGCGCGGCTGCGACGGCGCCCCGAGCGCGTCGTCGGGCTTGCGGCGGCGCCACATCAGGAAACCCGATATCGCGAGCGTGAAGAGCGCGAGCGCGGTGGCAACGCCGATCAGCTGGTTGGCGAGGCCGAAGAGCTGCCCTTCGTGCCACGCGATGCCATAACCGACGGCGCGATCGATCGCATGTTTGTCGGCAAAGCCGCTGCGCGCGACTTCGAGGCTGGTTTCGGGGTCGTAGCTGACCTTGCGGACCAGCGGGCGATTTTGCGTGAGGGTGGTCAGCGTCCAGACATTGCCGTTCGGCGGACCGAAGGCGTTGGGCGCGCCGGGCGGCTGGATGATCGCGGGGGCGGGCATATGCTCGCTGCGGGCGCGGAGCAGGATATAGTCGAGGCGCGCGCGCGGTGGAGGCCCCGCGGGCTGCGCCGCCGCCATCGCATGATGATCGTGCGCCGCGTGCGGGTCGGCGCCGCTTTTCCAGTCCTGCACGCCCGAGACCCAGCCCATTTCGGCGCGGACGGTGCGAAGCCCGCTCGCCCAGACCTCGGTCCATGGCAGCGCGGTGAAGAGCAGGAGGAGCGCGAGGCCCGAGACCCAGAAACCCGTAACGGCATGGAGATCGCGCAGCGCCGCGCGGCCACCGAGCGACAGGCGCGGCCAGACAACACCCGCGAGCCCACGCCCGCGCGGCCACCAGAGATAGAGGCCGGTGAGGATCATCACGATCGCCCAGCTTGCTGCGAGTTCGACGAGCAGGCGGCCGGTGCGACCGATCAGGAGCGTGCCGTGGATGCGCGACAGCCAGGCCGAGATGCGCTGGTCGGGGTCGGCCGCGCCGATCACGCGGCCCTGCGGAGAGACGGCGACGTCGCGCATTGCGCCGCCCGGCAGGCCGATATGGACGACTGCGGCGTCACCCGGCGCCTCGGGGATGCGGTAGTAATGGAAACCCGCGCCCGGATTGGCGGCGAGCGCGGCGGCGACCTGCGCATCCGCGTCGACCGCGCCTGCCGTCGGGAGGTCGCGCCATGCGCGCTCCTCCCACCGGTCGAGCTCAGGCTTGAACAGATAGGCGGCGCCCGTCGCCGACAGCAGAAGCACGAAGGGGATGACGAACAACCCGGCGTAGAAATGCCAGCGCCAGATCGTGCGATAGAGCGGAACGCGATTGATGTCGGTCATCCCCTGCCCTCCCTAAAACCGCGCGCGGATACCGGCGGAGATCGCGCGGCGTTCGACCGGATAATAGATTGCCGACGTCGGCGTAACGGTAATTGCGGCGCTGATATCGCCGATCGCCTTCTTGCCGGTGATGTTACGGACATCGACGAAGGCGTCGATTCCATTCGCGACCGTCGCGCCGCCGGTGACGCCGATCAGCGCATAGCCGGGGGTCCGGACCTGGCCCCGATAGTCGGCGAAGGGACCGTCGGGCACCCATTCCAGGTTCGGGGCGACATGCAGCGCGTCGGTGCCGAGGCGGACCTCGGCGCGATAGACATGCTTAGGGACAACCGGCAGGCGGTTGTCGCCGAACTGGACATCATCGCGGAAGCGGAAGTCGCTGTAGGTGTAGACTTGCCGCAGGCGCAGCCAGTCCGCCGGCGCGAGGTCGAGCCCGGCCTCGATACCCCGGTGGAGCGTGCGGTCGGCGTTGAAGGTCGCCGCCGGAATATTGCTGTTGGTCGTGAACTGGAGCAGTTCACCCTTCAGCGTCGAGCGGTAGAGTGCGACGTCCCAGCTTGCGAAACCGCGCTTGCCGCGTGTGCCGATCTCGGCGGTCCAGGCGCGCTGCGGGCGGATGTTCGAAACTACGGCGCTCGTCGGCGGAGTGCCGATCGTCTGGAACACCTCGCCAAAGCCCGGGAATTCGGCCGAGCGGCTGTAATTGGCGAAGAGCTGGATATCGGCGGCGGGTTCGAACAGCAGGCCGAACTTGGGCGAGAAGGCGTCGAAGTCAATCCGGCCGCCGGTCGCGGGGGTGCTCGAAAAATTGACCGTCCGCTGGCGCCAGCCGTCGGCATAGACGGCCCCTGCGACGAGGGTCAGCGACTCGACCGGGCGGACGCGGACTTCGCCATAGAGGGTCGCGGTCTGCGCCTTCTGGTCGGCATCGAAGGTCAGCGCGCCGCGCCGCCCACCATTATTGACGAACTGGCGCGCGTTGGTCGTGCCACGCCGAATTTCGCCGCCGAACGTCGCCTCCACCGGGCCGGTCGCATAGTCGGCGCGGAAGAAGGTGCCGACATCGACCGATTTCTGGTCGATGAGCTGGAAGATCGGGTGGTGGAGCGACTTGGCATTGACGAAGCCGCCGACGTCGAGCGTCAGCGCGCCCCAGTCGAAGGTCGTGCGGTTCTGGAGGCGCAGCGAGTCGATGTCGCGTCCCTGATCGCCCGCGACGGCGCCGGCATTCGCCTTACGCGGGGTCGACAATGCCTCGGCCCGCGTCAGCGCGCCCGGCAACTGTTGGTTGATATTGTTGACGCTGGCATAGAAGCGCGTGCTCGCAACGTCGCTGAGTTTCAGCCCGACATTGCCCTGAAAGCGCAGGCTGTGGCGTTTCGCATGGTCGCGGTCGCCGTCCGAACGGTCGGCGCTGATCGCGCCCCACGCATCGACGTTATCGCGCGCGACGCCCGCGGAGACGAGACCGCGCACGCTGTCGAAGCTGCCGAGATCGCCACGCAGGTAGAGCCCCCCCCGCCGTGCGCCCGGTCGGCGTCACGCCGTTGATCGCGCCGCCGAGCGTGCCCGACCCGAAGCGCAGCGCATTGGCGCCGCGCCAGACCTCCAGATGGTCGAAGAAGATCGGCTCGAGCTCCTGGAAATCGCCATTGTCGTCGGCGAGGTTGATCGGCACCCCGTCCTGCAACAGCGTGAGCCCGCGCATGTGAAAGCCGCGCGAAAGCCCCGAACCGCGGATCGCGATGCGTATCTCCTGCCCGTAGCGCGGCTGGAGATAGACGCCGGGCGAGAAAGCGAGCGTATCGCGCAAGGACACGACCGATTTGTCGGCATAATCCCGATAGGAAACGACGTCGGTGCCGCCGGGCGTGCGCGCCGCGCGATCCTCGGCGGCTTCGGTCGCGACGGGCGCGGTGACGATGATCGTGCTGTCGGCCTCTTCGGCGTGGGCGGGTAGGACAGCAAGGCAGGTGGCGAGCGCGAGCAACGGCGCCGCGCGCGTGGCAAATTTTGTCATTGGAAAATCTTCCCCGAAAACAGGCGTGGAGCCGCGCGCAGTCCGCACGGCAACTCAACCGTCATCCCGGCGAAGGCCGGGATCTCGACGTCGCATGAGGACGCAAGGGCGAGACCCCGGCCTGCGCCGGGGTGACGGATTTACGCCAGGGAAGGTGGTCCCGTACTCGGCGGGAGCGGCGAGGCGATGCCCGGCGCGAAGCCGAGCGAGCGCTGCGCGACGGGCGCGGGAGCCGCGGCCGGCGGCGCGGCCGCGAGCATGGGAAGATCGGGAACGATCGGCGCGTTCGCGAGCGCCCCCCACGGGCAATGCTGCTGCGCCTCGCCCTTGTCGTGGCTGCCCGCCTTGTCGAATTCTATGGTTGTCGTGCCGCCGGGGTTGGCGGGGTCCGAACAGATACGCACGGTGATCGACCCGCCCGCATCGCTTTCGAGCATCCAGCCCGGCGCGACGAGCACCCGCGCGGCGAGCGCGAGGATCAGCGGCAACAGCAGCAGGATGCCGGGACGGCGAAAGGCGGCGAGCAGGCCCACGCCGTGCGCCTTATGGCGCGCCCGCGATGGTGGCAAGCGGACAGATTGTCCCATTCGGCGCCGGGACTATTCCGCCGGCGTCTCGTCGGTCTTCTTCCCCGTCCGCGTCCACGGATAGAGGAACTGGCCCCAATAATGTTTGGGCACATCCTCGGGAATGCCGTAATTTTCGGGCCAGCGGTCCTTCGGCAGGTGAAAGGTGCCGAACAGCTTGTCGATCCACGGGAAATGGATCGCGAAATTGACGTCGAACGCCTCGCGCTCGAGCCCGTGGTGCCAGTGGTGAAAGCGCGGCGTCGCGATCCAGTGGCCGAGCCGGTTGAAATTGCCGCCGACATTGGCGTGGAGCAGCGACGACCAGACATAGACGAAACCGATATAGGCCTGCATCACCGAGGGGCTGAACCCGAGCGTGAAGAGCGGCAGCGAGGTGATCGCGCGGAGCAGGATGATCTCGGCGAAATGCATCCGTGACCCCGCGAGCCAGTCCATCGACCTCGCGCTGTGGTGCACCGCGTGGAAACCCCAGAGGAAGGGGTAGCGGTGGAAGCTGCGGTGGAACCAATATTGCGCCATGTCCGACGCGACGAGCACGATGACGAACTGGACGATCCACGGCAGCGACGCGACGCCGGCGCGGAACGCTTCCCAGCTCGACGTATTCTCGTTGATGATCGTCGAGGGCGCGAGCGCGAGGAAGCCGAGCACCTGCACGAACATCGTGCTGACCAGATAATAGAAAAGATCCTCGCGCCATTCGGTGCGGAACAGGCGCTGGGTCCGGCGGTGCGGAAAGGCGCGTTCGAGCGGCGCGAACATGAAGCCGGTGACGAGCAGGTTGACGACGAAGAAGTCGAGCCCGAAAAAAATGCCCCAGTCGCGCGTTTCCTGCGGCTGGACATTGGCACCGCCGACAAGGATTGCGGCGAGCCCGATCATCAGCGCGGTGAGGCCCAGGACTTTGCGCGGACGGAGCAGCAGGCTGAGCAGCGAGAGGCCATAGCTGACGAGCAGCACCGCGTGGACAAGCCCGCGAAAACCGCTCCAATTCTTGACGATGGCGAGTTCGGGGGTGGCGAACCAGTCGGGGAAGCGCAGCGCGACGACCATGAAGAAGCCGGCGATCGCGAAGAGCAGGCCGAAGAAGCCCGAAAGCCAGCCGCTGCCGAACCGCCGCACCTCGGTGTGCGATTCGAGATCGCGCATCAGATTGTCGAGATAGTCACGCTTTGCCATGTGGCCCCCTCACAGCATTTTTGCGGCACCGTCTGTGATGGCGCACACCGATTAAAATTCCTCCCTGTGCCGCAGGCATGGGGAGGTGGCAGCGCGAAGCGCTGACGGAAGGGGCATGACGCAAAGTTGTCGCCCCTCCACCACCGCCTGCGGCGGAGTGCCGGGAGGATCATCACCCGGCCGCCTCGACGATCTTCGCCCACTCCGCCTCGTCGATCACGCGGATGCCGAGCGCGCTCGCCTGCTTGAGCTTCGAGCCCGCGCCCGGCCCCGCGACGACGAGGTCGGTCTTGGCGCTGACGCTGCCCGCAGCCTTGGCGCCGAGCGCTTCGGCCTGCGCCTTCGCCTCGTCGCGGCTCATCGTTTCGAGCTTGCCGGTGAAGACGACGGTCATGCCCGACACCTCGCTCGCGCGCGTCTCGACGATATAGAGCGGCGGCGCGACCTCCGAGAGAAGGTCGTCCCACAGCGTCTGATTGTGCGGTTCGTGGAAGAAATCGGCGAGCGCCTCGCCGACCGCGATACCGATGCCGTCGGCGCGAACCTCGAGGATCGCCTTGAACGCCTCGACGCGGCGCGCCGTATATTTGCCGTCGGATTCGCCCTCGCCCCGCGGATTTTCGTCGAGCCAGGCGCGGATTTCGGCCGCCTTTCCGGGAAGGCGCCTCATATCGCCGAGCCCCTTGAGCAGATCGCGCGCGGTCACCGCGCCGACGTGACGGATGCCCAGCCCGAAGAGCAGTCGCGCGGCGTCGGGCTGCCGCTTCGCCTCGATCGCGGCGAAGAGATTGTCGACCGACTTTTCCTTCCACCCCTCGCGCCCGAGCAGTTCGGCGCGGTGGGTCCTGAGGCGGAAGATATCGGCGGGCCCCTTGTCCAGCCAGCCCAGTTCCAGAAATTCGGCGATGCTTTTCTCGCCCAGCCCCTCGATATCGAGCGCGCCGCGGCTGACGAAGTGGCGCAGGCGCTCGAACTTCTGCGCGTTGCAGATGAGGCCGCCGGTGCAGCGCACGTCGACCTCGCCCTCCTCGGCGACCGCCTCGCTGTTGCAGACGGGGCAATGGTCGGGGAAGACGAACGCCGCGCGCGCTTCGTCGCGGGTCAGATTGTCGACGACCTGCGGGATGACGTCGCCGGCGCGCTGGATCACGACGCGGTCGCCGGGTCGCACGCCCAAACGGCCGATCTCGTCGCGGTTGTGGAGCGTGACGTTCGACACGACGACGCCGCCGACGGTGACGGGGGTGAGCCGCCCGACCGGGGTGAGCTTGCCGGTGCGGCCGACCTGGATGTCGATCGCCTCCAGCGTCGTCTGCGCGCGTTCGGCGGGGAATTTGTGCGCGATCGCCCAGCGCGGCGCCTTGGCGACGAAGCCCAGCCTTTGCTGCCAGTCGAGCCGGTCGACCTTGTAAACGACGCCGTCGATGTCATAGGCCATCTCGGCGCGGCGGCGCTCGATCCCGGCATAATGGGCGAGGATGTCGGCGACGCTGTCGTAGCGTTGCAGAAGCGGCGAGACGGGCACGCCCCAGCTTTCGATCAGCTTCATCATGCCGAACTGGGTATCGGCCGGCAGCGCGCTGACCTCGCCCCAGCCATGCGCGAGAAAACGCAGCGGGCGCGATGCGGTGACGCTCGCATCCTTCTGGCGCAACGACCCCGCCGCCGCGTTGCGCGGATTGGCGAACTGGCGCGCCCTTTCGGGGTCCTCGGCCTCGGCGAGCAGGCGCGCGTTGAGCGCGGTGAAATCGGCCTTGGCCATATAGACCTCGCCGCGGATCTCGAAAATCTCGGGGACCTCGCCCGCCAGCGCCTGCGGGATGTCGGCGATATGGCGGACATTGGCGGTGACATCCTCGCCCACGCTGCCGTCGCCGCGTGTCGCCGCCTGGACGAGCTGGCCCTTTTCGTAACGCAGCGAGCAGGAGAGGCCGTCGATCTTGTCCTCGGCGGTCATCGCGATCGCGGTGTCCGCGTCGAGATTGAGGAAGCGCCGGACGCGCGCGGCGAATTCCTCGACATCCTCGCCCGCAAAGGCATTGTCGAGGCTCATCATCCGCACCGCGTGAGTGACCTTGGCGAGCGGCGAGCCCTCGACCGCGGCGCCGACCTGGTTGTTCGGGCTGTCGGCGCGGATCAGCTGCGGAAAGGCATTCTCGATCTCGTTGTTGCGGCGGACGAGCGCGTCATAGTCGGCGTCCGAAATTTCGGGCGCATCCTCGGCATGATAGCGTTTTCCATGATAGGCGATCTGCTTCGCCAGCCGCATCAATTCATTGGCGGCTTCGGCCTCGGACAGGGATTCGATTTCGGTCATGCACCGGCTTTTGCCACCGGCTTGAACTCGGCGCGAGTACCAAATCCTGCGATCAGCGGGCGACCCTTTTTGATCGCGTCCTGCACCGCGGGAAGCTTCAGCGAGTCGGCGTGGGCTTCCCGGCTGGTCCACAGTTCGACGATCCAGATCGCGTCGGCGTTCGCGCTGTCCTCGCCGACCAGATAGGCGATGTTGCCGGGCATCGCGCCCGTGCCCTCCGACAGGATCGCGACGAGTTCGGCGCGCTTTCCGGGCTGCGCCATCATCTGCCCGAGCAGGCCATATTGCGGTTCGGCTTCTTCCATCTTCGCCTCCAGGGCACGGAGTTCGCTCGCGGGGAGCAACGCCGCCGCCACCGCCAGCAGCGCGGCGAGATGCTCGCGCCGGTTCATTTCGCGATCACCAGCACATGCACCTCGCGGCGGATGCGAAAGCCCAGCGATTCATAAAGGCCGATCGCGCCCGCATTGTCGGCATAGCTGTGCAGAAAGGGCGTTTCGCCGCGCGCTACCATCGCGCGCATGACATGGCCGATCAGCGTGCGTGCAAGTCCGCGGCCGCGGCAATCCTCCCATGTCGCGACGCCGCTGACCTCGGCCATGCCGGGGACGAGGATGCGCTGTCCGGCCATCGCGAGCAGGCGGCCGTTCTCGCGAATGCCGAAAAAGGGGCCGTAGCGGTGCGTCGCCGGCCCCCAGGGCCCGGGCTTGGCATGGTCGGCGAGCGCCGCCATTTCGGCCGCATCCTCCTCGCCGAGCGCGAGGATTGCGGGTTCGCCCTCGCGCGGGGGCGGCGGCGGGCCTTCGGCGACCATCTGCGCGAGCACCGCGCGCTTGACCTGGCGGGTGCCCGCGGGGACCGGCCAGCGCTCGCCCTCGACGATCCAGATTTCGCCATCGTCGGGCACCAGCGCCGCGAGCGCGGCCTGCGCTTCGGGGCCCGTGTCGGCGGCGACGCCGAACACGCCATAGCCGCGGTCGATCCGCACCGCACGCGCGTCGCCTTCCGCCAGATGCGCCTGCCGGCCGGTGAGCATCGACCAGACGGGACGGTCGAGCGGGTGCGCCATGGTCACGCCGCGACCTCCAGCAACCGCTCGGCCTGCGCCCGCGCCTCTTCGGTGACTTCGGCGCCCGACAGCATGCGCGCGATTTCCTCGCGGCGGCCGGCGTCGTCGAGCGCGTGGACGCCGGTGCGCGTGACCGTTCCTTCGCTAGACTTGGCGATGATGAAATGGAAGGCGCCCTTCGCCGCGACCTGCGGGCTGTGCGTCACCGCGAGCAATTGCTTGCCCGCGCCGCCGCCCGTCCCTTCGGCGAGCCTTGCCAGCCGCTCGCCGATCGCCGACGCGACGGCGCCGCCGACGCCGCGGTCGATTTCGTCGAAGATGATCGTATCGGCACCGCCCTCTTCGGCGAGCGCGACCTTCAAGGCGAGGATGAAGCGCGACAATTCGCCTCCGCTCGCGATCTTGGCGAGCGGCGCGAAGGGCGCGCCGGGGTTGGTCGAGATGAGGAATTCGACGCGGTCGATCCCGTCGGCACCCCAGCGTTCGGCGGGCAGTCGTTCGACGAGCGTCTGGAAGCGCGCGGCATCGAGTTTCAGCGGCACCAGTTCGCCCGCGACCGCCGCATCGAGCCGTGCCGCGGCGCGCGCGCGCTGGTCGGAGAGCGCGGTCGCGGCATGGGTATAGGCCGACGCGGTCTCGGCGACGGCGGCTTCGAGCTTCGCAAGCCCCGCGCTGCCGCCCTCGATCGCGTCGAGCCGTGCCGCCATTTCGCCCGCCAGCGCGGCGAGCTCGTCGGGCTGGCACCCGTGCTTGCGCGCCATCGCGCGCAGCTCGAACAGCCGCGTTTCGGTCGCCTCGAGCCGGTCGGGATCATATTCCATCGCACGCGCGGCTTCGTGCAGCTTGCTCTCGGCCTCGTCGGCCTCGATGATCGCGCGGTCGAGCCCCGCGAGTGCCTCGGCGAGCAGCGCATGGTCGCCCGCGAGCCGGTCGAGCCGCCGCGCGGCGCCGCGCAGCAGCGCCGGGCCGCCGGCGCTGCCGTCGAAGGCTTCGAGGATCGCGCCGAGATCGCCGGCGATCTGCTCGCCCTTCTGCATCGCCGCGCGCGCTTCGGCGAGTTCGGCTTCCTCACCGGGCCGGGGGCCGAGCGCCTGAAGTTCGGCGACGCAATGTTCGAGCCATTCGCGGTCGCGCTCGGCCTCCGAGATGGCGGCGCGGGCGGCGGCGAGCTTGTCCCCGGCGGCGCTCCAGGCGGCATGGGCGGCGGCGACCGCGCCGGTGTCGGCGCGCGCATAAGCGTCGAGCAGGGCGCGATGTCCGGCGGGGGCGAGCAGCCCGCGGTCGTCGTGCTGGCCGTGGATTTCGACCAGATAGCTGCCGACCTCGCGCAGCAGTGCCGCCGAACAGGGCTGGTCGCCGAGAAAGGCGCGGCTGCCGCCGTCGGACTTCAGCGTGCGGCGGACCAGCAGCGGCTCGCCCGGTTCGAGCTCGATCTCATTCTCCGCGAGCAGCGCCGCGAGCGGCGTGCCGGCGGCGGGCGGCGTGAAGCTGGCGGTGACCTGCGCCTTGTCGGCGCCCTGCCGCACCAGCGCGCTGTCGGCGCGCGCGCCGAGCGCGAGGCCCAGCGCGTCGAGCAGGATCGACTTGCCCGCCCCCGTCTCGCCCGTCAGCACGCCCAGCCCGGCCTCGAAATCGAGGTCGAGCCGTTCGATCAGAACGATATTGGCGATGGACAAGGCGGTCAGCACGTCATGTCCTTACCGCAGAACAAAGCAGGAATCTACGCGCTCGGCGCGTTCTTCTGCATCAGCTTGTAGGCGCGCTCATACCATTCATTGCCCGGATAATTGGCGCCGAGCACCGACGCCGATTTCTTCGCCTCGGCCGGAATGCCGAGCGCGAGATAGCATTCGGTCAGGCGATAGAGCGCCTCGGGCGTGTGGCTCGTCGTCTGGAACTTGTCGATCACCTCGCGGAAGCGGATCGACGCGGCGAGCCAGTTCGAGCTGCGCTGGTAGAAACGGCCGATTTCCATTTCCTTGCCGGCGAGATGGTCCTGCACCAGATCGACCTTCAGCCGCGCGTCGGCGGCGTAACGGCTGTCGGGGTAGCGGCGGATGACCTCGCCCAGCGCGGCCTGCGCCTGCTGGGTGATCTTCTGGTCGCGGGTGACGTCGCTGATCTGCTCATAGTAACTGATGCCGATCAGATAATAGGCGTAGGGCGCGTCCTTGTTGCCCGGGTGGATCGCGAGGAAGCGCTGCGCCGCCTCGATCGCGGGCGTATATTCGCGGTCCATATAATAGCTGAACGAGCTCATCAGCTGTGCGCGGCGCGCCCAGGGCGAATAGGGATGCTGGCGCTCGACCTCGTCGAACAGCGCGGCGGCGAGGCCATATTGCTTGCGCTCGAGCCGGTCCTGCGCCGCGCGATACAACGTGTTGACGTCGCGCGCGACGTAACGCGTGTCCTTCTTGACGCCGCCACCGCCGGCGCAGGCCGCCAGCATCGGGGTGATCACAAGTGCGGCGGCGAGCAGGCGCGTCGTGGCGCGCAAGGAGGAACGCTGAGTCATGCGCGCGGTATAGCCACAGCGCGGATGAACGCAAAATAAATGATCGCGCGATGGCGGGCTTATGGCGCGGCCTTCACCACGCAGCCATTCGGCGCATCGGCGGGAGCCGGAACGCGACGCGCCGATTTGATCGCGACCATCGGTTCGATCATCTGGCCCTTCATCACGCCGTCGCCCGCGGTCGGCGACACCGGCGTCTCGAAGATTTTCGCCGCGACATCGGCGCCCGACACGATCTCGCCGAACACCGCGAAGCCGGCGCCGTCGCCGCCCGGCGCGTCCGAATCGAAACCCTTGATGTCGGAGAGCAGCAGGAAGAAATCGCTGGTCGCATCGCCCGGGTTGAGCCGCGCCATCGACAGCGCGCCCTTGCAGTTGGTGAGCCCCGTCGTCTTCGTCGGCTCGTGCGCGATCGGCGGATAGTTGAGCCGCGCATCGCCGCGATTGCCCGCCTGGACGAGCGCATTGCCCGGCCCCCAGCTTTTCGTCGTGCGATAGAATTTGAACGTGTCCAGCCGCTTCGAATCGACATAGCGCAGGAAATTCTTCGCCGTGACGGGCGCGCGCTTGTCCTCGAGCCGCACGGTAATGGTGCCGAGATCGGTGACGAGCGCGACATAGGGCCGCGTGTCGGGAGCATCGACCGCCTTCGGCACCGGAAGCGGCGGCGGGGGCGGCGGCGGCGCGAAGGTCGGCAGCGGCCGCTTCGCCGGCGGCGGAGCGGGGGTCGATGCCGACTGGGCGGCCAGGGCAAGCGGCAGGATCAGCGTCTGGAAAATCATGGAATCACTCTGCATCGGACGAACGGAACGTGCCGAGGCTATACGCTGCCGGCGACCGCGCCAAGCAGAGAGACGACAGGACCGGGAGCGGGACGCCCCCGCCCGTCTTCAGCAGAGGATCAGGCGGCGCCGCCGCGCGCCGAACCGGCGACGAGATTCAACACCAGCTTCGGCAGGCTGTCGTAATTGGCGCCATGATATTGCGAATCCGCGGGCAACGCGGCCTTCAGGCGGCGATGCGCCTCGCCGAGCGCGTGATAGGGAACGCCCGGCAGCAGATGGTGCAGCGCGTGATAGCGCAGGCCCACCGGCGCCCAGAGTTCGGGCAGCAGCCCCGGCGGCGGGACGTTGACGCTGTCGAGGAACTGGCCGGTCACGGTCAGCACCTCGCCGTCATTTTCCCACAGATGCGCGACCAGCGTGCGGATCTGGTTGAGCACCAGCGTCGCGGCCGCGATCGCGCCGAAGATGACGAGCGCGCGCAGCGGCACCCAGCCGAAGACGCCCGCGGCAACGAGCAGCGTCGACCACGCCCAGGCGCCGCCTTCCTGCCACGCCCATTGGCGGCGGAACTCGCCCTCGGGCGGCTTGCGGCGGAACAGCGGGTTGATGATCATGCCGGAATAGCGCTCGACGACGAGGCGGCGGAGCGACGGGATCAGGAAGGACAGCGGCGTCAGCACCGCATAGCGGAAGACGAGCGCGAGCGGCGCGAAGGCCGCGGCGACGACGAACAGGGGAACCGTCCACGGTTTCATCAGCGCGAGCGGCAGATATTCGGGATCCTCGACCGTGCCATATTTGGTGCGGTTGTGGTGCAGGCTGTGGATGCCCTCGTACATGAAGGAGGGGATGAGCAGCGGCACGCCGACGAGGATATTCCATGCAAGGCGGAAACCCGGCAGCGCATTCTTGCGGATATGGGTCAGCTCGTGGATGAAGCTGCCCGCGCGATAGAGCGCGATCACCGCGACGAGCGCCGCCGCGAGCATCCACGCCGTCGACGGCGCGAGGATCGCCGCCGCGACCCCGGCATAGCCGACGAGCGTCGAGGCGAGGAAGTCGGTCCAGTAGATGCGCGTGCTGGGCTGCACGAGATCGCGCGTCAGCTCCGACGCCGCGCGGATCATCGCCATATCGTCGGCGATCGCCGACCTGGGGGCCCTGGCTGCCGGCATCGACATCCGATCGACAAGTGTATTCATCGCTACCATGCGGGGCTCTTCACCATGATTTCGTGGCAGCAAAATGGCCGAATGCGGGTCGCCAGCGCCCCATCTATGCCCTAATGCGTCGCCACCCATGTAGGGTCGGCATTTCAGGAAACCAGTATGAGCGGACATTCGAGCGGCCCGATCACCATTCATCCGGTCGCGAACAAGAACGATTTGCGCGAGTTCGTCGAGCTTGCCTTTCGCCTCAACCGCGGCGATCCGGCCTGGGTTCCGCCGCTGAAGGGCGAGGTTTACGGCCTGCTGACGCCGGGCAAGAATCCGTGGTTCGAGCATGGCAAGGCGCAATATTTTCTGGCGCGGCGCGACAACGGACGCACCGTGGGCCGCATTTCGGCCCATATCGACGAACTGGCGCTCGCCCAGCCCGCCGAACAGGGCATGGGGCCCGGCACCGGCAACTGGGGGCTGCTCGAAGCCGAGGACGGCGATACCGCGGCGGCGCTGATCGCCGCGGCCGAGGACTGGCTGCGCGGCCAGGGCATGACCCGCGCGCTCGGCCCGCTGTCGATTTCGGTGTGGGACGAACCCGGCCTGCTGGTCGAAGGTTTCGACGAGCCGCCGACGATCATGCTCGGGCACAACAGCCCGCTCTATCAGGCGTGGATCGAGGGCGCCGGATACCGGCCGGTGAAGCAGCTTCGCAATTTCTCGGTCGAGATATCCGACGGTTTTCCGCCGCTGGTGAACCGCATCGTCGCCGCGGGCGAAAAGAACGAACGCATCCGCATCCGCCGCGTCGACAAGAAAAGATTCGATGCCGAAGCGAAGCTGATCATGGGCATCCTCAACGACGCCTGGTCGGACAATTGGGGCTTCGTGCCGCTGACCGACAGCGAGATCGCCTATGTCGGCAAGAAGCTGAAGGACGTCGTGTTCGAGGACCTGATCCGCGTCGCCGAGGTCGATGGCGAGCCGGTCGCCTTCATGATCGTGCTGCCCGACGTCAACCAGCTGCTGATCGACATGGACGGGTCGCTCCTCCCCTTCAATTGGGCGCGGCTGCTCTGGTGGCTGCGCAAGCCCAGGAGCCGGCGCCTGCGCGTGCCGCTGATGGGCGTGGTCAAGAAGTTGCAGAACAGCCGCATGGCGAGCACCCTCGCCTTCATGATGATCGAATATATCCGCCGCGACGGCGTCGCCAAATTCGGCGCGACAGAGGGCGACATCGGCTGGGTGCTCGACGACAATCAGGGGATGAACGCCGTCGCCGACGCGATCAACGCGACGGTCAACCGCGTGTACCAGATCTACGACAAGCTGCTCTGATATCTGGGACAGCTTTGCGACAAATCGGCCGCATCGTGCGTTCCCGACCGGGAAAGGCATGGCATGGCAGTTCAATATCTTGCCGCGAACCGCTTCGGACTGGGCCGCCGCTGGGACGACCCGGCGACGGGCGATCCGCGCGACTGGCTGACGCGCCAGATCGGCGACTATGATCCGGCGCCCCCCGCGATCGCGGGGTTGGCGGGGCGCGGGGCCATCGCAGAGGCCTATGTCGATTATCAGGCCGACCGGATGGCGATGCGGCGCGAGGCGAACGACGCCGCGATGAGCGACGCGGAAAAGGGGATGGACCCCGAACTGCGCCGCCTGTCGCGCTCCGAAATCCGCCGCCACTATGCCGACGCCGCCGCCGCGCGCCTGTCGGCGGCGGTTGCGACCCCCACCCCCTTTGCCGAGCGGCTGGTTCATTTCTGGGCCAATCATTTCGCCGTATCGGCGGACAAGATCGCCGTGATCGGCTTTGTCGGCAATTATGAGAATGAGGCGATCCGCCCGCACATCATGGGCACATTCGCCGACCTGTTGATCGCCGCCGTGCGGCATCCGGCGATGCTGCTCTATCTCGATCAGGCACAAAGTTTCGGCCCCGACAGCGATTTCGTGGCGCGCGCCCGCAATCGCGGTCGCCGCCAGACGCCGGGGCTCAACGAAAATCTGGCGCGCGAGATATTGGAGCTGCACACGCTGGGCGTCCGCACCGGCTATACCCAGGCCGACGTCACGAATTTCGCCAAGGCGCTCACCGGGGTGACGATCGCCGGGCTCGGGCGCGGGCCGGGCCAGCGACTGATGCCCGCGAACGCGCAGCCCGGCGAGACGGTGTTCATCGAACCGCTGCACCAGCCCGGCGCGCAGACGATTCTCGGGAAACGCTATGGCGAGGCGGGCGCGGAACAGGGCGAAGCGGTGCTGCGCGACCTCGCCGTCCATCCCGCGACCGCGACGCATATCGCGACCAAGCTCGCACGCCATTTCACCGGCGACGAGCCGCCCGCGTCGCTGATCGAGCGGCTCGCGGCCGATTTCCGCAAGACCGGCGGCGACCTCCCCTCGCTCTATCGCACGCTGATCGCATCGCCCGAACCCTGGGCGGCAGCGCCGACGATGTTCAAATCGCCGTGGGACTGGACGGTTTCGATGATGCGTGCGCTGAAACTGCCCGCGCTCGGCGAGAAACAGAATGTCCCCGCGATCTTCACCCAGCTCGGCCAGCCGGTCTGGCGGCCGGGATCGCCGGCGGGCTATGACGACAAGGTCGCGACCTGGGCCGGATCGGCGGCGCTGATGCAGCGCGTCGAGCTGGCGAGCCGCATCGCGGGGCGGATCGGCGACCGCGCCGATGCGCGCAAGCTCGCGCCCTTGATCCTGACCGACGCGCTGACCCCCGACACCGCGACCGCGATTGCGCGCGCCGACAGCCCGGGACAGGGCCTCGCGATGCTGTTCGCAAGCCCGGCCTTTCTGCGGAGATAGGATATGATCTTTTCGCGCCGCACCCTCATCCGTTCGGGCCTCGGCATCGCGGCCGCCAGCGCGATGCCGGGCTTTGCCTATGCCGCCGCGAATACGCCGAGGCGGCTGGTGTTCGTGATCCAGCGCGGCGCAGCCGACGGGCTCGCGACGCTGGCGCCGACCGGCGATCCCGCCTTCGCCGCCGCGCGCCGCGCACTCGCCGACGAGACGGCGGGCGGGCTGAAGCTCGACGCGATGTTCACGCTGCACCCGGCGCTCGCACAGAGCGGCGCGCTGTTCGGCGCAAAGCAGGCGCATTTCGCCCATGCGGTGGCGACGGCGTACCGCGACCGGTCGCATTTCGACGGACAGAATATGCTCGAGGGCGGCGGGTCGCGCCCCTATGGCCGCGAGGACGGCTGGGTCGGGCGGCTGCTCACCCTGCTCCCCGCCGCCGAGCGCGACGCGCTGGCGATCGCGCCCGCGGTGCCGCTCGCGCTGCGCGGCGCGCTACCCGTCGGCACCTACGCGCCGAGCCGCCTGCCGCAGGCCGACGCCGACCTGATCGCGCGGCTGACCGCGCTCTATGCCGACGACAAGCTGCTCCACAGCCTGTGGGACAGCGCGGTCAAGACGCAGGAGCTGGCGAGCGACATCGGCGGCAACAACGGCCGCAACGGCGCCGAGCTCGGCCAGCTCGCCGCCTCGCTGATGATGCCCGCCGACGGTGCGCGCGTGATGATGGTCGAAACCGGCGGCTGGGATACGCACAGCGGCCAGCGCGGACGGCTCGCGGCGCAGCTGCGTGGGCTCGACCAGCTCGTCGGCGCGCTCCAGGCGGGGCTCGGTCCCGCATGGGCCGACACGCTCGTCATCGTCGCGACCGAGTTCGGCCGCACGGTCGAGGTCAACGGCACCGGCGGCACCGACCACGGCACCGCATCGACCGCGATGCTGCTCGGCGGCGGGCTCGAGGCCGGGGGCAAGGTATCGGCCGACTGGCCGGGTCTCGCGCCGGCATCGCGCCACGAAGGGCGCGACCTCAAACCCACGCGCAGCCTCGAAAGCGTGATCGCGGGCGCCGTCGCGCATCATTATGCGCTCGATCCGAAGCGGGTGATGGGGACGCTTTACCCCGACGCCTAGGCGAAGATCGCCCAGGTCGGCGCGTGGTCGCTGGCCTTTTCGCGACCGCGGTGATCCTTGTCGACGCCTGCATCGACCAGCCGGTCGGCGAGCGCGGGGCTGAGCAGCAGATGGTCGATGCGAAAGCCGTGGTCGCGCTGCCATGCCCCGGCCTGATAGTCCCAATAGGTCCAGACATGCCCCGCCGGATGACGGCTGCGGAGCGCGTCGGTCCAGCCGTCGCCGAGGATGCGGAAGAAAGCGTCGCGCGATTCGGGTTGCATCAGCGCGTCGTCCGCCATCGGGCCGCGCGGGTCCCACACATCGTCGTCGTGCGGGATAACGTTATAGTCGCCGGCGAGGACGGTCGGGATTTCGGCGGCGAGAAGGAATTTCGCCCGCTCGCGCAGCCGCGCCATCCAGCGCAGCTTGTAATCGAATTTCGGCCCCGGCTGCGGATTGCCGTTGGGCAGGTAGATCGACGCGACGCGGACGCCATGAACCTCGGCCTCGAGATAGCGCGACTGTTCGTCCTCGACTTCGCCCGCGAGGCCGCGCTGCGTCTCGACCGGATCGGCGCCCCTCGCGAGGATCGCGACGCCGTTGAAGCCCTTTTGGCCGTGATAGAGGAAGCCGTAGCCCGCCGCCTCGATCTCCTTGGTCGGCATCGTTTCGTCGCTCGATTTCAGTTCCTGCAGGCAAGCGACATCGGGCTGCGTTTCCTCGAGCCATTCGACGAGCCGCGGCAGGCGGGCCTTGATACCGTTGATATTGAAGGTCGCGATTTTCATGGCGCACCTATGGCAGCAAGCCGGGCGCTGCGAAAGGCGTCAGATCGAGAAGCTGGACCCGCAGCCGCAGCCGGAGGCCGCGTTGGGATTTTCGACCTTGAACGACGAGCCGCCAAGCGAATCGACGAAATCGACGGTGCAGCCGCGGACAAGGTCGATGCTCACCGGATCGACGACCAGCTTCACGCCGTCGGTCTCGGTCACCAGATCGTCGGCCTCGATGCTTTCGGCAAGGCCGAAGCGATAGGTGAAGCCCGAACAGCCGCCGCCATCGACCGCAAGGCGAAGCGCGGCCTCGGCCTCGCCCTTGCGCGTCGCGATCCAGCGGACGCGCGCGGCGGCGGCGGGCGAAAGGGTGATGTCAGCGATCTGCGTGGCCATGCGCGAAAGATAGGGTCTCGGCGACAAAAGAAAAGGGCGCCGCGGTCGACAACCGACGGGCGCCCTCCTCTCCGACCCAGAGAAGCTCTGGTTTATTCCTTATTCGGGACCGCCCATCGCGGCATTCTTGCCCGTGATCGCGGCGATCGCCATCTGGTCCGAGCGGACGAAGGGCATCGGATTGACCGGCGCGCCCTCGATGCGGACTTCATAATGGAGGTGGTTGCCGGTCGAACGGCCGGTCGAGCCGACATAACCGAGCACGTCGCCCTTCTTCACCTGCTGCCCGGGGCGCACGACGTAGGACGACATATGGCCGTAGCGCGTCTGGATCGCGTTGCCATGTTCGACCTCGACATAATTGCCATAGCCACCGAGACGCTGCGCCCGACCGACGATGCCGTCGGCGGTCGCATAGATGGGGGTGCCGTGCGGCGCCGGAATGTCGATGCCGTTGTGGCGCGCGAGCTTGCCCGTCACCGGGTGGACGCGCATGCCATAGGAAGAGGAAAGCGACATCTGCTCGATCGGGCGGCGCGAGGGCACCGCAACGCCGATGCTGGCGGCAAGACCCGTGTCGAGGCGCTTCCACGCCTGGAAGATCGCGCGCGCTTCGCTGTCTTCGCCGGGCTGAACAGTGCCGGTGGGGAAGCTGTCGTCATCGGGCTCGTCGGGAGCGATGATGCCGGCGTCGGCGCTGGTTTCGGCAGCGTGAACGGCCGGAGCGGCCAGTCCGAAACATGCTGCCGCGCAGGCAATTGCCACTTGGTGCAACTTCTGCGCCAGAAAAGTGTTAATCAAAATAACGACCCCGCATTTGCCATGTCGCCAAAGTCCGAAAGGGGCCTTGGCGCCGGTATTTTCAGGTTTGGACGATTGCTCATCCCCCGCGGAAGCCTGTGTGCTGTTCGAAACCTTACGAAGCAATAACGGCGTAGAATTCTTGCGTTAAACCGGCATCACGGCGCGCCGAGTCGTTGAACGGAGGCTTCAACGAGCCCCGAAATCGCGATTTTACGAGGCTTTGCCACGTTTCGACGGCGTTGAATCCCATTTCGTCGCACTTTTGGTTAAACCAGACTGTGCCCGCGGTCACATGGCGGATTTCGTCGTTGAAAATGCGCGATAAAATCTTTGCGGAAGCTTCGTCCCCGGCATTTCGGAAACGTTCGACGGTCGCCGGGGTGACGTCGAGCCCGCGTGCTTCCAGAACCATCGGAACGATCGCGAGGCGCGCCAGCGCATCGTCGCTCGTCGCCTGCGCGGCCTCCCACAGCCCCGCGTGCGCGGGCAATTCGCCGTAGAAACTGCCGAGCTGGCGCAGGCGCCGGTCGAGCAGGGCGAAATGCATCGCCTCGTCGGCGGCGACGCCGATCCAGTCGTCGACGAACCGGCGCGGAAATTCGCCGCCAAAGCGTCCGACGAGATCGACGGCGAGGTCGATCGCGACGAATTCGATATGCGCGAGCGCGTGGATCATCGCGATCCGGCCGCGTTCGGAGCCGCCCTTGCGGCGGCGCGGCATCTGGCCGGGGGCGAGCAGTTCGGGCTTCGCCGGCCAGGCGGGCTGGTCGGGCATCGGCACATCGCAGCGATGTTCGAGCTCGCCGCGCCGCCAGCGCCGCGCAAGATGGCGCGCCGCGCGGCGCTTGTCATGTGGGTCCGCCGTCAGCAGGACCGCGCGCGCGGCTTCACCCAGCGTTCGCATTACAGCGCCTTCGCGGCCTCCAGAACGGCATCGGCATGGCCTTTCACGCGCACCTTGCGCCATTCCTGCGCCAGCTTGCCGTCGGCGCCGAACAGGAAGGTCGAGCGCTCGATCCCCATATAGGTGCGGCCGTAATTCTGCTTTTCGACCCAGGTGCCGAAGGCTTCGCACAGTGCGCCGCCTTCGTCGGAGGCGAGGCGGACGGTGAGGCCATATTTGTCGCGGAACTTGCACAGCTTTGCCGGCGCGTCACGCGATACCGCGAGAACCTGTGCGTTCAGACGCGCGAATTCGGGCGCCAGGCGGGTGAAATCCTGCGCCTCGGTCGTGCAGCCCGGCGTGTCGGCCTTGGGGTAGAAATAGACGACGAGCGGCGCCCCCTCGAGCGCGGCAAGGTCGATCGCCGCGCCGTCGGCGTCGAGCAACGGCACGGCGGGAAGGGGATCACCGATGGCGAGGGTCATGCTTTGGTCTCCTGCTCGGGCGGGCGAATCGAGGCCCACCAGTTCGCGATCTCCTGCCGCGCCGCGTCGTGCGCGGCAAGCAGCTGCGGCCAGCCGGGCTCGCCGCACGCGCTCGCAACGAGCTGGCGCGCAGCGGCAGTCGCGGGTTCGCCCTCGGGCGCGGTGAGGCGCAGCATCACGAGCATCCGCGCAAGCAGGCCGTGCGCGTCGCACACCTCGGCGGGGACGAGTCCCTCGACGCGCAGGCAGGCGAGCGCCGACCCGATATTGGGATCGTGGCACCGGCCGCTCGCAAGCTGGGTCACCTGCATCGCGAATTCGAGATCGACGAGCCCGCCCGGCCCGCCCTTGATGTCGAGCGGTCCCTGCGGCGGCTTGTGCGCGGCGATCCTGTCGCGCATCTCGGCGGCGTCGCGCGCCACCGCGTCGCGATTGCGCGGGGCGGCGAGCAGATCGTCGATCACGCGCTGAAGCGCCGCGCGCGCATGGTCCGATCCGTAAACCGGCCGCGCGCGCAGCAGCGCCATATGCTCCCACGTCCATGCCTCCTCGCGCTGGTAGCGTTCGAAGCTGTCGAGCGTGACGACGAGCGGCCCCTGCGCGCCCTGCGGACGGAGGCGCGTGTCGACGTCGTAGAGCTTGCCCGCGGCGGTCGGCACCGACATCGCGGCCGTCACGCGCTGCGCGAGCCGGTTGTAGTAGGTCGTGGCACCGAGCGGGCGCGGACCATCGGATTCAGCGAGATGGTCGCCGGTGAACAGATAGATGAGGTCGAGGTCGGACGCGTGCGTCAGCGCCCTGCCCCCGAGCCGCCCGAGCGCCAGCACGACGAGCTCGCTGTCGGCGATCCGGCCGTGCGCGGCGACGAATTCGGCCACCGTCGCATCGGCGAGCACCTGCAGCGCCGCCTCGGCGAGCTCGGAATAGCCGCAGGCGATCGCGAGCGGGTCGGTCGATCCGGCGACGAGCTGCACGCCATAGGCAAAGCGCCGCTCGCCGACGCGGTCGCGCACGCGGTCGAGGAGGCGCTCATAGTCGAGGCCGGCGAGGCCCGGCGCCCATTCGGACAGCAGCCCGGTCTTGCGCGCGGGCGCGTCGAAGGCGCGCTTGTCGATCAGCCCTTCGATCAGCTCGACGCGCGCACCGAGCGCGTCGGCAAGCGTCGGCGCAAGCCACAATATGCGCGTCGCGATCTTCGCCAGCGCGGGCTGCGCGGCGAGCAGGTGGAAGAAATTGATCGCGCTCGGCAGCCCCGCGACCAGTTTGTCGAAGCGGGTGAGCGCGGCATCGGGCTCGGGCGCCGCGCCGAGCGCGCGGACCAGCTCGGGAAGCAGGGTTTCGAGCGCCTCGAGCGCGGCCGGGCTGCGCAGCGCGCGCAGCTTGCCGCCGCGCCATTCGGCGATGGTGCGCAGCGCCGCGTCGGGTGGGTCGAAGCCCGCCGCCATCAATTGCCCGGCCAGCTCGCCCTCGTCGCGCGGCAGGCCGGGCGCGACGGCGCGTTCGGCGACGATGCGATCGTAACAGGCGCCCACTTCGGTCGCGACGGGTTCGAGCCGCGCGAGCAGCGCCGCGCCATCGGCTTCGCCGTCGAGCCGCGCCACGGCGTCGAGCGCGGCAGGCTGGGTCGGCAGGCAGTGCGTCTGCTGGTCCTCGATCATCTGCAGCCGGTGCTCGATGCGCCGCAGCGTCGCATAATGGTCCGCCAGCCGTTCGGCGTCGGCGCGCTCGATGCGCCCGGCGTCGGCGAGCGCGGCGAGCGCGTCGACCGTCGCCGGAACGCGCAGCGACGGATCGCGGCCGCCGTAGATGAGCTGATGCACCTGCGCGAAAAACTCGATCTCGCGGATGCCGCCGCGCCCGCGCTTCAAATCATAGCCGGGTCCGAAAGCCTGGCCTTGCGCGAAATGGTCGCGAATGCGGTCGCTCATCGCACCGATTTCGCGAAGCTGGCGGAAATCGAGGCTGCGGCGCCAGATGAAGGGCTGGATCGCGTGCAGAAAACCCTGCCCCAACGCACGGTCGCCCGCCGAGGCGCGCGAGCGGATGAAGGCCGCCTGTTCCCACGCCAGCGCCTCGGACTCATAATAGGAGACCGCCGCACTTTCGGGCAGCACGATCGGCGTCACCTCGGGATGCGGGCGCAGGCGAAGGTCGACGCGCAGGACATGACCGTCCGCGGTGCGCGCCGACAATATCTCGACCATCCGCCGCGCGATCCGCACCGCCGCCTCGTCGGGGTCGTCGCGTTGGCGGCGCGGCAAGGTTTCGGGATCGAAGATCAGGATCGGGTCGATGTCCGACGAATAGTTGAGTTCGTGACTGCCGAGCTTGCCGAGCGCGATCACCGACAGGCCACGCGGCTCCTCGTCCGGCACGCGTTCGGCGAAGGCCGCGGCGAGTGCCGCGTCGCACGCTTGGTCGGCGAAGTCCGAAAGCAGCCGCGTCGTCGCCCTGACATCATGCTCGCCCGAGAGATCACCGAGCGCGAGCAGCAATGCCACCCGCCCGCGCCACTGGCGAAGCGCGCGCATGATATCGTCGTCGACCGGCGGCGGCACGACGCCGGCGAGCGCAGCGTCGGCGCCCGCGCCCAGAAAGGCCGTCACATCATCGGGATAAAGCTCGGCCAGCCGGGCGAGGAAGGGCGCGTTGGCGGTGAGGCGGCCCAGCGCCGACCGGCGCGCGGAAACATCCGGTGTCGTCATCGCGCGCTGCTATCGCGTGCTCCCGCCGTCGTATCAACCCCAACCTCGTCCTTGCGAGGGTTTTGGATGTGCGGTCAGGCCGGAACGGTCGACTGGTCGAAGAAAAGCACCTGCGAGATCGCGGCGCGCAGCGTCGCGGGCTGATAGGGCTTGGTCAGCAGGAAGGCCGGCTCCGGCCGGTTGCCGGTCAGCAGCCGCTCGGGAAAGGCGGTGATGAAGATGACGGGCACGGGCAGGTCGGCCAGGATTTCCTGCACCGCCTCGATCCCCGAGCTGTTGTCGGCGAGCTGGATATCGGCGAGGACGAGGCCCGGCTGATGCTTGTGCGCCTC
>PNJO01000027.1 GCA_013821905.1 Sphingopyxis sp.
GCGGCCGCATCCGCTTCGAACTGCCGATGATGTGGACGATCGCCTTCATGCTGACCTTCGTCATCGGCGGCATGACCGGCGTGCTGCTCGCGGTGCCGCCGGCCGACTTCGTGCTGCACAATTCGCTGTTCCTGATCGCGCATTTCCACAATGTGATCATCGGCGGGGTGCTGTTCGGCCTGTTCGCGGCGATCAACTATTGGTGGCCCAAGGCGTTCGGCTTCAAGCTCGACGTTTTCTGGGGCAAGATCAGCTTCTGGTGCTGGGTGGTCGGCTTCTGGGTCGCGTTCACCCCGCTCTATGTGCTCGGTCTGATGGGCGTGACGCGCCGGATGCGCGTGTTCGACGACCCCAGCCTGCAGATATGGTTCGTGATCGCAGGGGTGGGCGCGGCGATCATCGCGGCGGGCATCGGCGCGATGCTGGTCCAGTTCGCGGTCAGCATCTGGCGCCGCAACGAACTGCGCGAGGAAAGCGGCGATCCGTGGGACGGGCGCACGCTCGAATGGGCGACCAGCTCGCCGCCGCCCGACTATAATTTCGCCTTCACGCCGGTCATCCACGACCTCGATGCGTGGTACGACATGAAGAAGCGCGGGCACCAGCGGCCGGTGAACGGCTATCGCGACATCCACATGCCGTCGAACACCGGCGCGGGGATGATCCTGTCGGGCATCTGCCTCGTCATGGGTTTCGCGCTCGTCTGGCACATCTGGTGGCTCGTCGCGGCAAGCTTCGTCGCGGTGATCGCCGGTGCGATCATCCACACCTTCAACTACAAGCGCGATTTCGACATTCCGGCGGCGACGGTCACTGCGGTCGAGGAAGCGCGCACCCGCCAGCTGGCGGCCGGAGCCTGATCCGATGAGTGCCAAGACCATCACAGCCGCGGACGAGCCCATCCGGTTCTACGACCTCGACGAGCATGCGCATCCCGAGGGGCACAGCACGATGCTGGGCTTCTGGATCTACCTGATGAGCGACTGCCTCATCTTTGCGATCCTTTTCGCCTGCTATGCCGTGCTCGGCGGCAGCTATGCCGCGGGGCCGTCGCCGAAGGATCTGTTCGACCTGAAGCTGATCGCGCTCAACACCGCGATGCTGCTCTTCTCGTCGATCACCTACGGCTTCGCGGTGCTGCAGATGCAGCAGGGCAAGGTGAGGGGTGTCCAGCTCTGGCTCGCGGTCACCGGGCTGTTCGGCCTGGCGTTCCTCGGCATCGAGCTTTTCGAGTTCCATCATCTGATCGAGATCGGCGCGGGGCCGCAGCGCAGCGCCTTTCTGTCGAGCTTCTTCACCCTCGTCGGAACGCACGGATTGCACGTCACCTTCGGTATTATCTGGCTGGTCACGCTGATGGTGCAGCTGTCGAAGCACGGGCTGATCGCCGCGAACAAGCGCCGCGTGATGTGCCTCAGCATGTTCTGGCACTTCCTCGACGTCGTGTGGATCGGCGTCTTCACCTTTGTCTATCTGATGGGAGTGCTGCGGTGAGCCACGATCCCCACAATCACACCGCCGAGGGTCATCACGAGATCGAGATGCCGCACGCGTCGATGCGCGACTATGTCATCGGTTTCGTCCTATCGGTGATCCTGACCGCCATCCCCTTCTGGCTGGTGATGACGATGCCGCTGAGCGCTGCGGCGACCGGCGCGATCATCATGGGCTTCGCTGTCGTGCAGATCGTCGTCCACATGATCTTTTTCCTCCACATGACCCCGAAGGCAGAGGGCGGCTGGTCGCTGACCTCGCTCGTCTTCACGATCATCGTCGTCGGGATCATGCTCGCGGGTTCCTTGTGGGTGATGCACCATCTCAACACCAACATGATGCCGATGCCGCACGAAACGACGAGTCAGCTGCCGTGACACGCACCCGCCGCGCGGCCTTTGCCGCGGCGGCGCTGATCGCGGCGATCGCTCTCGCGGCGCTTGGCGTCTGGCAGCTCGAACGGCGGACGTGGAAGCACGAGCTGGTCGCGGCGGTCGACGCGCGCATCCATGCGGAACCGGTCGCGCCGCCGGGACCCGGGGCCTGGGACGGGTTCAATGCAAAGAATGACGCCTATCGGCGCGTCAGCGCGGCGGGGACGTTCCGCCACGACCGCGAGACGCTGGTCCAGGCGGTGACCGAGCGCGGCGCGGGCTATTGGGTGCTGACGCCGCTCGAGGTCCCCGGCTTCACCCTGCTCGTCAATCGCGGCTTCGTGCCCAAGGATCGCAGCGGCGCGCGAACCCGCGCGGCGGGCAATATCGCCGGTCCGGTGACGGTGACCGGCCTCCTGCGCATGACCGAGCCGGGCGGCGCTTTCCTCCGCGCCAACGATCCCGCCGCCGATCGCTGGTTTTCGCGCGATGTCGCGGCGATCGCGAAGGCGCGGGGGCTGGGCAACGCCGCGCCCTATTTCGTCGATGCCGATGCGACGTCGAATCCAGGCGGCTATCCGGTCGGCGGGCTGACGGTCGTCCGCTTCCCCGACAATCATCTGGTCTATGCGCTGACCTGGTTCGCGCTTTGCGCGCTCTGCCTCTTTTTCGCGTGGCGGCTGTGGCGTATCCGGGATTGATGACCGATCCGACGATCCTGCCGGCCCGCGCGCCCGCCGGCCGCCGCAACATGGCGCTGCTGATCCAGCTCCGCTGGCTCGCGGTCGGGGGCCAGCTCGCGACGATCGGCATCGTCAGCGGGCCGATGGGCATTTCGCTGGCGCGCGCGCCGCTGCTCGTCGCGATCCTCGTGCTTATCGCGATCAACTTTGCGAGCGTCGCGCTGCTCCGCCGCGGCCGCGGGGTGACCAATGCCGAACTGACTGCGGCGCTGCTGTTCGACGTCGCGGCGCTCGGCTGGCAGCTCCACCACAGCGGCGGGCTCGCCAACCCTTTCGTCTCGCTTTTCCTGTTGCAGGTCGTGATCGGCGCGATCCTGCTCACGCCGCGCTCGTCGTGGGCGATCGTCGTCGCCGCGCTCGCCGCGCTCGCGGCGCTACGGGTCGACCCGACGCCGCTGGTGCTGCCGCCGCCCTATGCCGCCGATCCGATGAAACTCTATCTGCAGGGCAGCTTCGTCTGCTTCCTGTTGATCGCGGTGCTGCTCGTCGCCTTCGTGACGCGGATCAGCCGCAATCTGCGCGACAGCGACGCCGCGCTGGCCGCCAGCCGCCAGCGTGCCGCCGAAGAGGACCATATCGTGCGCATGGGCCTGCTCGCTTCGGGCGCGGCGCACGAGCTCGGGACGCCCTTGTCGACGCTGTCGGTGCTGATCGGCGACTGGAAAGCGGCGCCGGCGGTGATGCGCAATGCCGAACTGCACGAGGATCTGGTCGAAATGGACGCCGCGGTCGCGCGCTGCAAGGCGATCGTCAGCGGCATATTGATGTCGGCGGGCGAGGCGCGGGGGATCGCGCCGCAACTGACGACGATCCGCACGTTTGTCACCGAGATTGCCGATCTGTCGGCGGCGGCGCGGCGGCTCGGGACGCTCGAATTCAACGACCGGCTCGGTCCCGACGTCGCGATCGTCT
Source organism: Sphingopyxis sp. (assembly GCA_013821905.1). Lineage (GTDB taxonomy): Bacteria > Pseudomonadota > Alphaproteobacteria > Sphingomonadales > Sphingomonadaceae > Sphingopyxis. The sequence continues at coordinate 3,524 of PNJO01000027.1, forward strand.
CCGACGCCGCGCTGCGTCAGGTGATCGGCAATGTCATGGATAATGCGGCCGAAGTGTCGCCCGACTGGACCCGCGTCACTGCGCTTCGCGACGGCGCAATGGTCGTGATCGAGATTTCGGACCGCGGACCGGGCTTCAGTGCCGAGATGCTCGAACGCTTCGGCCAGCCCTACAGTTCGAGCAAGGGGCGGCCTGGCGGCGGGCTCGGGCTGTTCCTGCTCGTCAACGTGCTCCGCAAGCTCGGCGGCAGCGCGCAGGTCGAGAATCGCGACGAGGGCGGCGCGCTGGTGCGGATCATCCTGCCGCTGGCGGCGCTCGCGCCGCGCGAGGGAGAGGCGCCATGACCGAACAGCGGCAGTTGCTGATCGTCGAGGATGACGAGGCCTTTGCGCGAACGCTCCGCCGGTCGTTCGAGCGGCGCGGCTATCATGTCGAGGTCGCGCATGATCCCGAGGCGCTGGACGCGCTCCTCGAAAACTGGCGTCCCGGCTATGCTGTGGTCGATCTCAAGCTCGGCAACGCGTCGGGGCTCGCCTGCGTCCAGACGCTGCGCGCGGTCGATGCCGCGATGCGGATCGTCGTCCTCACCGGCTTTGCGAGCATCGCCACGGCGGTCGAGGCGATCAAGCTCGGCGCCTCCTATTATCTCGCCAAGCCGTCGAACTCCGACGATATCGAAGCGGCGTTCGAGCGGTCCGAGGGCGACGCCAACGTTCCGCTCGACGGTCGCCAGTCGTCGATCAAGACCGTCGAATGGGAACATATCCACCAGACGCTCGTCGAAACCGGCTTCAACATATCGGAAACGGCGCGCCGTCTGGGGATGCACCGTCGGACCCTCGCCCGGAAGCTGGAAAAGCGCCAGCTGCGATAGGGGCCGTGTCGAGGCGCCCCGGCAAAGCCTGGCGCCGGTTTCGGATTTGCGGTGATGGACTGCCCGTGATGACTGGTCCGTTTGGTTGGTTAGTCGAAGATTGCCGATGCCGGCCTGGGCGGGAGGCGGAGCGTAGCGGAGGCGAGCGGCCAGTAGCGGCCACTAGGCGATTACCTCAACGAGATTGCCATTCTCGCCGTCGGAAATGCGAAAGCGGCTGCCGGTAAATCGTTCGATAAGCGCGGCGGCAATTTTGTTATGCTCGCTAAGCTTGACCGTCGTGAACATTCCGGCCCGGACGGAACGAAATGCAGTTGGATCCGACCGCGAGCCCTGAGCATTTGGCGCCGCCGATCACGCACGCGGCCTCGATTGCGGTCACATGCTGGCGCATCGGTCCGGGCTTCTCGCGTCCACCGCGGATATTCTCGATCGTGAAGGGCTCGCCAGTGATCAGCGACAAGGCGCACGCATAGCGCAGCACCTGTTCGCCGCCTTCGCCTTCCGATCTGTCGATGATGATCATGAGTCTTCTACCAAATCCAGAAACAGCGCGTTCGCTTCGGCGGCGAACGCCTCGCTCGGCGGACGCGCGGGCACTTCGCCCGCGCGCGTCAGTTCCTCGGTGATCGGCGCGTCGATTTCGGGCACGCGCGCAATCGGTCCCGCCTCGCGCGTGGCGGCCTTTAACGCGACCAGCCGCTCGATCTCCTCGCTGGCCGAGGGCGGCAAGTCCGCCGCGGCCATCAGCCGCTGCAATTTGCATCGGCGGCCGGCGCGAGGGATCGCGCCGCTGCACGCGGATCGCGAGCGCGGGGCGCAACGCGTAGAAATAGCGCCTCACCGAGACCTCGTCCGCATCCTGCAACCAGCGCGCGACCGACGTCCGCCCGAGCTTCGCATAGTGCAGCGCAAAGCCATTGGGGTCGAAATGCCGATCCTTGAGCTCTGCCATGCGCGCGATGACCAGGTGCGCGTCGCGATACTGGATCGGCGATTCGATCCATTCGGACAGCACCGAATTGTTGCGCAGCATCGCCGCGCGAAAGATTTTCTTCGCCGCAAAACAGCACAAGCGCGATTGCGATTCCAATATCTATCGTTTAGGTAGAGATTGTCGTTCGGAACTGGTCGGACCGGACGGCGGCTCTCCCTTCCTCGACCCGCGGCTTTTGACCGGGAAGCAGCTTGCTCCGCGTTACCAACGGCTAAAGCGCGTGATGCTCGGGCGACAGCGCCAGGCATTGCGTTCCCCCAGCAGGGGTAAAGCGATGCATATGTGTAGCAGCAGTTCGTGACCGGGCGTCGTCGGGAATGCGCCGGATAGCGGTTCGACCGCGTCCGGCCGTCCTCGCCGCGCTTCCTTTTTCTTTTCGGCCGCAGCTTCGCTTGTACGGATGCTGTTGGCCTTGCGGCCCGCGCATGTCCGCGCCGGCAACAGGTGATCCATGCTCCATTTGACTCCGTCCGACCTTTCCGATCTCGCCCGTTATCCCGCCTCGCTACGCAGTGCCGCCCGCGCGCTGTGGGGTGAGCAACTCGCGCCCGCGCGTACCGGTGCGTCCGCCGCCGCAATCGATCGCAGCCGCAAGCCGACAGATCCGATCGCGGGGAGTTGACCTGCTATCGGGGAACCGCGACGCCAGCGCGACGGAAATGGGCGCATCCCGGCGCGTGCCATGCTATAGCGCCGCCCCGAACGGCACCGACCTGCCGGCAAGGGATGCGTATGGCAGACGAGATCGAACTGAAGCTCGAACTGGCGGACGCGGCTGCCGACCGGTTCAAAGCCTCGGGCCTGGCGCCCGGCGATCCCGCCGTCGCGCAGCAGGTGTCGATCTATTTCGATACGCCGGACCGTCACCTCCGCAAGGCGGGCCTGTCGCTGCGCATCCGCCGTTCCGGGACCGGGCGCATCCAGACGGTCAAGGCCGACGGCGCGAGCGCGGCGGGCCTGTTCGCGCGCTCCGAATGGGAACAGCCGGTCGCCGACGACACGCCGCTGCTCGATTACTCGACGCCGGTCCACGCGCTGCTGGGCGAGGCCGCCGACGCCATCGCGCCCGCCTTCGAGGTCAGGATCGACCGGCAGAGCTGGGACGTGGTCGAAGGCGACGCGCGTATCGAAATGGTGCTCGACCGCGGCGAGGCGGTCGCCGGCGAACGCCGCGCAGCGATCTGCGAGATCGAACTCGAACTGAAATCGGGCGATCCCGCGGGGCTCTTCGCGCTGGCGCGCCGGATCGATGCGGTTGCGCCGGTGCGCATCGGCGTGCTGAGCAAGTCGGAGCGCGGCTATCGTCTCGCCGACCCCGCCGCCGGCGCGTTCAAGGCCGAGCCGCCCGCTTTGGCCGCCGACATGACCGCGGCGGGCGCCTTCAAGCAGATTGTCGGGTCGTGCATCCGCCAGTTCCGGTTGAACGAGGCGCTGCTGCTCGCCACGCGCGAGGCGGGGGCGCTGCACCAGGCGCGTGTCGCATTGCGGCGTCTGCGTTCGGCGCTGTCGATCTTCGCGCCGATGATCGGCGACGAGGGCGCGGCGTTCAACAGCGAGCTGCGCTGGCTTGCGGGCCTGCTCGGCGAAGCGCGCGATCTCGACGTCCTGCTGGTGCGCGCGGGCGAAGGGGCGCTCCACGACCGCATCGCGCCGGCGCGCGAAACCGCTTATGACGCAACACTCGACGCGCTCGCATCGCCGCGCGCCCGTGCGCTCCTGCTCGATCTGGTCGAATGGACCGCCCGCGGCGACTGGTCGGGGGAGCGCGGCGGCGACCGGCCGGCGCGTGCCTTTGCCGTCGCGGCGCTCGACCGCTTCCGCCGCAAGGTGAAACGCAAGGGCCGCAACCTCGCCGACGCTGACGACGAAGCGCGGCACGAGGCGCGCAAGAGCGTCAAGAAGCTGCGCTACGCAGCCGAATTCTTCGCGCCCCTGTTCGACCGCCAGGTCGAAAGGCGACGTCACGGGCGCTTCGTTACCGCGCTCGAGGCGCTTCAGGACCGTCTCGGCCTGCTCAACGACCTCGCGACCGCGCCCGCGCTGATCGAAAGCCTCGGCATCACCGACGAAACCGACGTGGCGGCGCTGCTGGCGCGCGGCAAAAGAAAACGCCTGATCGCCGATGCCGCCGACGCCTATGACGATCTGGTCGATACCAAGCGCTTCTGGCGCTAGTTTTCACACCGCCCATTCGGAGGGGTCGCTCTCCTCGCCGATCAGCGCGAGCCCGTGCGCAATCGAGGTGAGTTCGCCGCCGGTTGCGATGCGTTCCTCGCCGAAGCGGCGGTCGAAGATCGCGCGGATCGCCGGGATCAGCGACGAACCGCCGGTCAGGAAGACGCGGTCGATTTCCTCCGCCGCGACCCCGGCGCGGGCGAGCGCCGAGTCCATCGCTGCCTCGATGCGCGCGAGGTCATCGGCGATCCACGCCTCGAAATCGGCGCGCCGCACCTCGGCGCTGATGTCGACGCCGTCGCTCGCGAAGCGGAATTCAGCGCTGTCGGCGCCCGACAGCGCGCGCTTGAGGCGTCCGACCGCGTCATAGAGCGGAAAGCCCTGCTCATGCTCGATCAGCGCGATCATCCGTCCGATCGGTTCGGGATCGACCGCGTCGCGCTGCAGCCGCTCGAGCTCGCTCATCGTGCGGCGGTTGCGCATCAGCGCGAGGCGCGACCAGTCGGCGAAATCGGCGAAATAGCCGCCCGGAATCTCGAGCAGCTTGTCGAACGAGCGATAGGTGCCGCCCTTGCCGAGCAGGGGCAGCACGAGCTTGTCGACGATGCGATAGTCGAAACGGTCGCCCGCGATGCCGATCCCCGCGGAGGCGAGCGGCACGCAGCGGCGCGCGCTGCCGGGCGCGGCGACGCGCACGATCGAAAAGTCGGTGGTGCCGCCGCCGAAGTCGGCGACGAGGATCGTCGCGGGTTCGGTCAGCCGCGAGGCATAGCTGTGCGCGGCGCCGAGCGGTTCGTGGACATAGAAAATCTCGGTGCCGAAGGCTGCAAGCATCAGGTCGTAGCGCTGGCGCGCAAGTGCGTCGTCGGGCCGCGCGCCGGCATATTCGACGGGGCGACCGACGATCACGCGGCTCGGGCGCTCGTCGAGCCGCCCGCCTGCATGGGCGACCAGCCGCTGCAGGAACAGCCGCCCGAGATCCTCGAAGCGATAGGGCTTGTTGAAAATCATCGCGCGCTCGAACGACGGGCTCGCCGCGACGCTCTTGAACGACTGGACGAAGCGGCTGTCGAGCGGCGACTGGAGATATTCGGCGATCGCCCACGGCCCCGCTTCGTGCGCGACGCCCTGCCACGCGCGCTCCTCTTCCCAGAAGCAGAGCGCCGAGCGGAACACGCCGCCGGTCGCTTCCTCGCCGCTATATTCGACCAGTTGCGCGTCGCCGCTGCCGTCGGCAAGCGCGACGACCGTGTTGGTGGTGCCGAAATCGAGGCCGAGCGCGCTCGCGTCGCGGGTCATGGCGGGTTCCTGTGCAGTCGGGGGTGGGGCGCGGGGCGGCGCCTATTGCACAGGAGGCCGCAGGCGGCAAGCCCGCCGGACGAAGCCGCTCAGCTTCGTTCGACCAGCCCGCCGCCCAGTGCCACATAAAGCGTGACCAGATTGTCGACCTGCGCGCGGCGGAGCTCGATCAGAGTCTGCTCGGACGCGAACAGGTTGCGCTCGGCATCGAGCACTTCGAGATAGGTCGACACGCCTTCCTGATAGCGTTTGCGCGCGAGGTCGGCGATGCGCCGCGTCGCCTGCGTCCCACGCTCCTGCGCCTCGACCTGCTCGGCGAGGTAGCGGCGCCCGGCGAGCGCGTCGGCGACCTCGCGAAACGCGCCCTGCACGGTGCGTTCATAGGTCGCGACCGCGATATTCTCGCGCGCCTCGGCAACCGTCAGATTGCCCTTGTTCCGCCCGAAGTCGAAGATCGGCAGGCTGATCGACGGCCCGAAGCTCCACCCGAAACCGTCGTCGGTGAACAGATTGTCGAGCGACCCCGATGCGAAGCCGAGGTTGCCGGTCAGCGAGATCGACGGGAAGAAGGCGGCGCGCGCCGCGCCGATATTGGCGCGCGCGGCGCGCAGCCGTTCCTCGGCGGCAAGGATGTCGGGGCGCGCGACGAGCAGGTCCGACGGCAGCCCCGCCGTCAGCGTCGGCGACTGGCCCTGCGCGACGAGCGGCAGCGGCGCGGGCAGCGGACCCGCCACCGGGCCGCCGGTCAGCACGGCGAGGAAATTGTCGGCCTGCGCCTTGCCGAGCTTCAGGCTCGCAAGTTGGGTCTCGGCCTGCGTCAGCAGCGTTTCGGACTGGCGATAGTCGAGCGCCGACGTCACCCCCGCGTCGAGGCGAAGCTTCGCGATGCGCAGCCCTTCCTTGCGGCTCGTTACGGTGGCTTCGGCGAGCTTGATCTGCTCCTCGGCGCCGCGCGACGCGAAATAGGTCGAGGCGACGTCGCGGACCAGCGCGAGGCGGAAGGCGCGTTCGGCCTGCTCGGTCGCGAGGTACTGGCTGCGCGCGGCTTCGGAGAGGTTTTTGACCCGGCCCCAGAAATCGAGCTCGAACGAGGTCACGCCGACGCCGACCGAATAGCGGCTGGTCGTGTCGGTGCCCGGTCCCATGAGCGACGGCCCGCGCGTCCGCGCCGCGTCGGCGCTCGCGCCGACCGTCGGCAGGCGGTCGGCGTCCTGGATGCGATAGAGCCCGCGCGCTTCCTCGATCTGCGCGATCGCGACGGCGAGGTCGCGGTTGCGCTCGACGGCCTGCGAGATCAGCGCCTCGAGCTGCGGGTCGGCGAAGAAATCGCGCCAAGCGACGTCGGTCGCGCGCTGGCCGAGCGTGACGTCGCCCGCGAACTCGGTCGGATAGTCGGGCGCGGTCGACAGGGCGGGCCGCTCGTGCGGCGGCGCCATGTTGATGCAGCCGGAAAGCGTGGTGGCGGCGAGCAGCGCCGCGATCGCGTTACGCATGGCCGGGCTCCTCGTGATGGCCTTTCTCGGCAGGGGCGGGTGGCCGCTTGCGGCTGACCCACTTGCGCACCGACAGATAGAAGAGCGGGATGAAGAAGATGCCGAGCAATGTGGCGGCGATCATCCCGCCCATCACGCCCGACCCGACCGCGATGCGGCTCGCGGCGCCGGCGCCGGTCGCGATGACGAGCGGCACCATGCCGAGGATGAAGGCGAGGCTGGTCATGATGATCGGGCGCAGGCGCAGCTTCACTGCTTCCATCACCGCGTCGAGCGACGATTTTCCTTCCGCCTCCTGCTCGATCGCGAATTCGACGATCAGGATCGCATTCTTCGCGGCAAGCCCGATGATCGTGATCAGGCCGACGTTGAAATAAATGTCCGCCGACAGCCCGCGCAGCATCGAGAAGAGCACCGCGCCGAGCACGCCGAGCGGCACCACGAGCAGCACCGCGACCGGCACCGCCCAGCTTTCGTAGAGCGCGGCGAGCAGCAGGAAGACGACGACGAGCGACAGGCCGAGCAACATGCCGATCTGGCCCGCCGACTGTTTCTCTTCATAGGAAATGCCGGTCCATTCGTAGGAGAAGCCCGCGGGTAACTGCTCGGCCAGCCGTTCCATCTCGGCCATCGCCTCGCCGGTCGACTGGCCGGGCGCGGGTTCGCCCGAAATCGTCATCGCGGGATAGCCGTTGTAGCGCTGGAGCTGCGGCGATTCGGCCGACCATTCGGCGGTGCTGAACGATCCGAACGGCACCATCTCGCCCGCGGCGCTGCGGACCTTCAGGTTGATGATGTCCTGCGGCGTCATGCGGCTCGCGGCGTCGGCCTGCAACAGCACGCGCAGCACGCGGCCCTCGCGGGTGAAGTCGTTGGCATAGGCGCTGCCGAAGGTGATCGCGAGCGTCGCGTTGACGTCGCCGATCGACAGGCCGAGCGCGCGCGCCTTGATCCGGTCGATATCGACCTTCAATACCGGCGCATCCTCCTGCCCCTCGGGGCGGACATTGGCGAGCAGCTTGCTTTGCATCGCGCCGCCGAGCATCTGGTTGCGCGCCGCGACCAGCGCCGCGCGTCCGTTGCCGCCGCGGTCCTGCAGCTTGAAGGTGAAGCCGCTCGACGTGCCGAGCTCGGGGATCGACGGCGGGCTGAGCGAGAAGGCAAAGGCTTCCTTGATGCCCATCAGCGTGCCCATCGCCTTGCCCGCGATCGCGTCGGCGCTGTTCTCGGCGCCCGGCCGGTCCTTCCACGGTTTCAGCGGCGTGAACATGATCGCGTTCGCCTGACCCTGGCCGAAGAAGCTGAAGCCGTTGACGAGCACGATATTGGCGACCTGCGGCTGTTCGGCGAAGAAGGCCTTGACCTGCTTCGTCGCCTCGTTGGTGCGCTGCGTCGTTGCGCCGGGCGGCGCCTGGATGACGGTGATCAGATAGCCCTGGTCTTCCTGCGGCAGGAAGGAACCGGGCAGGCGCGAAAAGAGCAGTGCGGTCACCGCGACCATCGCGACGAAGACGCCCAGCCAGCGCAGCGGCGACGACAGCATCTTGCCGACCCGGCCCTGATAACGGTCGGTCGTCCGCCCGAACCATGTGTTGAAGCGCGCGAAGAAGCGGTCGAAGAACTCGCCGAACGGGCCGGTCCGTTTGGCGCTGTCATGCGGCTTCAGCAACGTCGCGCACAGCGCCGGCGTCAGCGTCAGCGCGAGCAGCGCCGAAAAGGCGATCGAGATCGCGAGCGTCATCGAGAATTGGCGATAGATGCCGCCGGTCGAACCGGGGAAAAAGGCCATCGGGATGAACACCGCGATCAGCACCAGCGTGATGCCGATGATCGCCGAGGTGATCTGCGTCATCGCCTTCACCGTCGCCTCATAGGGCGACAGATGCTCCTCGTTCATGATGCGCTCGACATTCTCGATCACGACGATCGCATCGTCGACGAGAATACCGATCGCGAGCACCATGCCGAACAGGGTGAGCACGTTGATCGAGAAGCCGAACATCCACAGACCGAGGCACGCACCGGCGAGCGCGATCGGGACGACGATCGTCGGGATCACCGTCGCGCGCCAGTTCTGCAGGAACAGGAACATGACGAGGAAGACGAGGATCATCGCCTCGACCAGCGTCTTCACCACTTCTTCGATCGACAGCTCGACGAAGGGCGTCGTGTCATAGGGGATCGACCAGGTGATGTCGGGCGGGAAACCCTTCGACAATTCCTCCATCCGCGCGCGGATGCCCGCCGCGGTCGACAGCGCGTTGGCGCCGGGGGTCAGCTGGATCGCCATGCCCGCCATCGGCTTGCCGTTGAGTTCGGACGAGAAGAGATAGCTCGCGGCGCCCAGCTCGACGCGGCCGACGTCACCCAGCGTCACCGCCGATCCGTCGGGATTGGCGCGCAGGATGATGCCCGCGAACTGCTCGGGCGTGGTGAAGCGCCCCTGCGTGGTGATGACGGCGTTGAGCTGCGCGCCCTTGGCGATCGGCTGGTCGCCGAGCTGGCCGCCCGGCGTCTGGCTGTTCTGCTCCTGCACCGCGCCCAGCGCCTCGGCGGGCGACAGGTTGTGCGAGGCGAGCTTCTGCGGGTCGAGCCAGATGCGCATCGCATATTCGGGCGCGAAGGCCTGGACGTTGCCGACGCCGCTGACGCGCCGGAGCTCGTCGAGCACGCGCGTGTTGGCGAAGTTGTTGACCTCCATCGGCGCGGTGTTGCCGGTCTTCGAGGTGATCGCGACGATCAGCAGGAAGCCCGAATTGGCCTCGGTCACCTGGATGCCCTGGCGGCGCACATCCTCGGGGAGGCGCTGTTCGACGCGGCGCAGGCGATTCTGCACCTCGACCTGTGCGATGTCGATGTCGGTCCCTGCCTCGAAGGTCACGGTGATCGACGCGGTGCCGTTCGATTCGCTGGTCGAGGCCATGTAGAGGAAACCCTCGACCCCGTTCAGCTCCTGCTCGATCACCTGCGTGACATTCTGCTCGAGCGTGCGTGCGTCGGCGCCGGGATAGGTGACGCCGATCGTCAGCGACGGCGGCGCGACCGAGGGATATTGTTCGACGGGCAATCCGCGCAGCGCGATGATCCCCGACAACAGGATGCCGATGGCGATGACCCAGGAAAAGATGGGCCGGTCGATGAAGAAGCGGGGCGTCATGTCGGATCAGCGCTTCGCCGGGGCCGACTGGCCACCCTTGGGCGCCGCGACCCGCACCGGCTGCCCCGGCTGGACCTTTTGCAGCCCGTCGACGATGACGCGGTCGCCGGGCCTCAGCCCGTCGAGGATCACCCACTGGCCGGCGACCATCGTGCCGAGCTTCACGGGGCGCGGCGTCGCATTGTTCTTGGCATCGAGCACCAGCACGCTGGCGGCGTCGGCGGCCAGCTTGACCGCGCGCTGCGGGATCATGACGCCGTCGGCGCGGTTGCCCGCGAAGATGCGCGCGCGCACGAACTGGCCGGGCAGCAGTGCGGAGGTCGGGTTCGCGAACTCGGCGCGCAGCGCGGCGGTGCCCGTCGCCTCGTCGATCGACAGGTCGAGGAAGTCGAGATGGCCGACGACCGGATAGGCGGTGCCATCCTCGAGGATCAGCTGCACTTCGACGCGGTCGAACTGCGGCGAGGTGACCTTCCCCGACCCGATATCGCGGCGGTTGGCGAGGAGGTCGGAGCTCGACTGGCCGAAATTGACATAGACGCGGTCGATCTGTTCGATCGTCGTCAGCAACGTGCCCTGCGCGGCGCTGACGAGCGCGCCTTCGGTCACTTCGGCGCGGCGCGCGCGGCCGGAAATCGGCGCGGTGACGGTCGAATAGCCGAGGTTGAGCCGCGCCGATTCGAGATTGGCCTGCGCTTGCGCGACATCGGCCTCGGCGGTGCGCTGCGCGGCGACCGCGGCGTCATATTCCTGCTTGCCGATAGCCTGGTCGGCGAGCAGCGGCTGGTAACGGCCGACGACCTGCCGCGCGTTGGCGGCGGTCGCCTGCGCACGGGCGAGCTGTGCGCGGGCGGCGTTGACCGTCGCGGTCAGCTGGCGCGGGTCGATGCGGAAGAGTGCGGTTCCGGCGCGGACGAAGCTGCCCTCGTCGAACAGGCGGCGTTCGACGATGCCGTCGACGCGGGCGCGGACTTCGGAGGTGCGATAAGCCTGGACGCGGCCGGGCAGCTCGATGACGTTCGGGACGGCCTGCGAGCTGACCGTCACGATATTGACCTCGGGCGGCGGCGGCGCGGGCGGAGCCTCGGACGAGCAGCCGGCAAGGAGAAGCGCCAGCGTGGCGCCGGCGGCGCCTGCGAAGGGACGAAAGCGACTCATAAGGACCCCTGGAAAATCGCAGTTGTGCGGGAGTTGGTTATACGCAAAAGCTTGCGTTCAACCGCCGTGTAATTTAAATTACAGAAAAGAACAAGAGAGGGGATCCGCAATTGGGCACATTATGTCAGATGGATAGGACGTCACCACGCGAACGGCGGCAAAATGCGATTCTCGACGCCGCCGAGGCCTTGTTCCTCGAACAGGGCTATGAACGCACCAGCCTGGCCGAGATCGTCAAGCGCTCGGGTGGCTCGCTGGCGACGCTTTACGAGCTGTTCGGCAACAAGCAGGGTCTGCTTCACGCGATCGCGCACCGCTGGTCGGACGAAACGATGTTCCGTTCGCTCGACGACGAAGCGACGAAAGGTCTGTCGAACGTCGAAATCCTGAAAAGCTACGCCCATTGCCAAAGCGAGATGATGGAATCGCCGCGCGCCGTCGCGCTGATGCGGATGCTGATCTCCGAAAGCTTGCGCGATCGCGGGTTCGCGCAGCAAATCTATCACGACCTGCACGTTCCTGCGCTCGAGGAACTGACCGAATTGTTCCGGCGCTGGGTGGCGGCGGGCGAGGCCGAGATCGACAATCCCGAAGCCGCGGCACGGCTGTTCTTCGATATCGTCGTCGGCGATTCGATGCTCAACACACTCGCCGGGATCGAGGACGAGTGGCTCGACAGCGACCAGATCGACTGGCGCCTCCAACCTTTCCTCACGCACTTCAGGATTCGCTAGGCGCCACCAGATCGAATCCCGCCGTCGCCATCGTCCGGCCGTTGACGATCAGTTCGATCTCGTGGCGGCCGGGATGGTGGCGCCGCGTGCTGAAATCGCGGATCGTCTGGCGGACGTTCAGCGCGGCACCGGCGCGCGCGGCGAGATCGAAGGTCTTGAGCTTGAAGACCTTCGCCGCGGTCTTGCCACCCGCTCGCGCATAATGGATGCGATAATCGACGACGAGCCGCTGTCCCTCGTCCGCCTCCGACAAGAGGTCGGCGGCGATCATGATCTGGTCGCCGAGCCGTACCATCCTCGGTTCGACCGAAAATCCGCGCACCGCGACCGCGGCGCCGTCCGCCACGCCGATCAGCGCCAGCGCGCGCGCATCGCCCGCCTTGATCAGGGTGCGCAGCGCGTGGCGGACGATCCAGCGCGTGCGCGCATCGTCCTGCGACCAGCCCGCCAGCCGGTCGAGCAGCCAGTCGGGCCGGTCCTTGGCAATGTCGTTGAGGTGGTTCGCGACCGACTTGCGGACATAGGGGCTGGGATCGGCCTTCAGCGCCTCGAGGATCGGCGCTGCGAGCGTCGGGTCGGCCTTCAGCGCGGGAACGCGCGCCGCCCAGGGCAGGCGCGGCCGCGCGCCTTCGCTGGCGAGCCGCCGGACATGCTCGTTCTCGTGCACGCTCCACCGCGCCATGATCGCCAGCGCGCGCGGCGTATCGCGCGCGAGAAAGGGCCGGATCGCGAATTCGGCGGTGCCGGAGCGCGTAAGGTCGGCGAGCGCGTCCATCGACAGATCGAAATGGTCGGTTCCGTATCGCGCGACATATTCGGTCACCGCCATCGCCTGAAAGCCGTGGGTCAGGCGCGGCGCCATCGCGCGCACGATTCCCAGCGCCTCGGGATAGGCGGCGGGCAGCGCGGGGTGCAGCGCGTCGGCGATATGGCGGACGCGCTCCATGATCGACAGGGCGTCGAGGCCCTCGGTCGCCGCGGCAAGAAACGCTATGCGGTCAAAGCCCGCAGCGGCGGCCGTCCCGGCGTCGGCAATCGCTGCCAGCGCCTCGGGACCGAGAATGTCTTTGAGCAGCGCGGGGGAGGCGGATTCGTTCGTCATGCCCCCTTATGCGAGAGCGGCGATCAGCTGAGCAAGGGTTCGAGCGCATCCCATTCACGGTCGACCGCGCGGCGGCCCGCGTCGATCGCCCTGCGGATCTTCGCCGGATCGAATTCCAGCGTTTCGGCATATTCCTCCTCGGGCTCGATGATCCGGATCGGCGCGAAGCGATAGCGCGAGATCTGCGCGTCGAGCGGGCGGAGGATGCGCGCCGCCTGCGCCCCGCCGATGCCTTCGGACTGGAGCGCGCGCAATTGCGCCTCGCGCGCGGCGATCAGATCGTTGATCAGCGCCGCACCCGCCAGGTCGTTCGCCGACACTTCGGACTGCAATATGTCGACGGCGCGCAGCCCGATCTTGATGAGATTCTTGTAGGTGCGCACCGGACCCGGCTGCGACGCCGGGGAAGCGCGCACCGCGATCACGCCGCGCGGATTCATTTCGAGCGCGGCGCTGAGCGGCGTCACGTCGCGCACCCCGCCGTCGACCCATTGTTCGGTCGTCCCGTCGCTGTCGCGTGTCTTGAGCGGGTCGAAAAAGAGCGGCATGGCGCAGCTCGCATAGACCCAGTTGTGAATGCCCGGGACACTCTCGTCGATGCTGCGATAGGTGCCGGTGCCCAGATTGACGACGCCGAGCAGCAGCTTGCGCCCGCTTGCGGCCAGTTTTGTTTCGTCGGCAAAGCCCTTGAGCAGCTTCTTGAGCGGCGCCGCGTCATAAATGGCATCCTCGCCCAATATCCCGCCGACGACGCCAAGCGGGCGTTCCTTGTAGATCGAGCCATTGCCCCGAATGCCCAGCCACGCGTCGAGCAGGCCCGGAACATCATCCTGCGCCACGCCGAGCGCCTGGATCGCTCCCGTCGAGACCCCCGCGACGATATCGAGCCGGACGCCGCGGTTGACGACCAGTTCGTGGACGACGCCGACCTGAAAGGCGCCCTTGGCGCCGCCGCCGCTCAGGACAATCGCAAGACCGCCCGCCATGCGCTTTCTCCTTGCTGTATCCGCAGATCGCCTGCGGCGCTCCGCCGCAATTCTCGCAGCTGACACGCCCCGGATGCGGACTGGTTCCGGGGTCCGGCTTTTTCCGGGAGCCCCGGCGGTGCGGCTATTCGTGCCGCAGCGCCTCGATCGGGTCGAGTTTCGAGGCGCGGCGCGCCGGATAGAAGCCGAAAGTGATCCCCATCAGCGCCGAGAAGAAGAAGCTCAGCGCATTGACCAGCGGATTGAACAGGAAGGGCACGTCGATCACGCTCGCCATGCCCCACGACAGCAGGAAGGCAAGCGCGATCCCGACGACCCCGCCAAAGCAGCACAGCACGACGGCCTCGGTCAGGAACTGGAGCTGCACTTCGCGCGCGAGCGCTCCGATCGCGAGGCGAATCCCGATCTCGCGCGTGCGTTCGGTGACCGACACGAGCATGATGTTCATGATCCCGATGCCGCCGACGAGCAGGCTGATCCCCGCGATGACCGCGACCATCGCGGTCAGCGCGCCGGTCGCGGCGCCCAGCGCCTGATTCACCTGCGCGGTGTCGACGACGTTGAAGTCATTGTCGGCGCTGTCCTGCAACAACCGCCGTTCGCGCAGCAGCGCGACGAGCGACGACTGGATCGTCGTGCTCGCATAGGCGCCGTCATATTTGATCACGAAATATCGCAGGTCGTCGTTTCCGGTGAAGCGTCGCTGCACCGTCTTGAGCGGCATCATGACGATATTGTCGCTGTCCTGGTCGGGGCCGCCGCCTTCGCCGCGTTCCTTCAGCGTGCCGACGACGGTGCACGAGACATTGTCGAGCCGGATCTGGGCGCCGAGCGGGCTGGTGCCGGCGACGAAGATGGCTTGCTGCACCTTCGGGGCGATCAGGCAGACGCTCTTGCCCGCGCTTTCCTCCTCGCTCGAAAAGGGTCGCCCTTCGGCGACCTCGACCGATCGCGCGCGCAGAAAGGCGTTTTCGACGCCCTGCACACTCGTCTGCCAGCTCTGGCCGTTGTGAAAGGCGGTGGCGCTTGCCGATACGCTGCCCGACACCTCCTCGACGCCGGCGATCTGGTTGCGCGCGGCTTCGATGTCGTCCTGCTTGAACGGCCGCGGCGCGCCGCGGTCGCCGCGGACGGGAAAGACGATCAGCACATTGGAGCCGAGCGAGGATATCTGGTCCTTCACCGACGCGGTGACCCCGTTGCCGAGGGTGACCATGGTGATCACCGCGGCGACGCCGATGATGATGCCCAGCGTCGTCAGGAAGGAGCGCAGCAGGTGCCGCCGGATCTCGCGAAAGGCGAGCAGCAGGGTGGCGCCGAACATGCCGAGCATCAGCGGGTCTCCGCCGCAGGCGCGGTCGCGCCGCGCTCGACGCTCTCGACCAGCCCGTCGCGAAACCGGACGATCGTGCGCGCGAAGTCGGCCATTTCCTCTTCGTGCGTCACCATCAGGATGGTGATGCCCTCCCGGTTCAGCCGCGTCAGCAACTGCATGATCTCGATCGACCGCTCGGTATCGAGGTTGCCGGTCGGCTCGTCGGCGAGCAGCACGGCGGGTTCGGTGACGAGCGCGCGGGCGATCGCGACGCGCTGCTGCTGGCCGCCCGACAATTCGGCGGGCGTGTGGTCGGCCCAGGCGGCGAGACCGACCTGGTCGAGCGCGCGCATCGCGGCCGCATGGCGCACGCTCTTCTTCTCGCCGCGATACAGCAGGGGCAGTTCGACATTCTCGACCGCCGAGGTGCGCGCGAGCAGGTTGAAGCCCTGGAAGACGAAGCCGAGGTAGCGGCGGCGCAGCAGGCTGCGCTGGTCGCGGTCGAGCGCCTGCACCTCGACGCCGCGAAAGCGAAAGATGCCGCTGGTCGGCACGTCGAGGCAGCCGAGAATGTTCATCGTCGTCGATTTGCCCGACCCCGAGGGGCCCATCACGGCGACGAAATCGCCTTGCGATATCTGCATGTCGACGCCCTTGAGCGCCTGGAACGCGGCCGCACCCTTGCCGAAGGTCTTGGTGATGCCTTCCAGCTCGATCAGCGGGGCCGGGGCGCCGCTCACTTCGCGGTCGCCGCCTTGCCGGTGACGACCTTCATTCCCGCGCGCAGCTGCTTCGAAGTGACGGCGGTCAGGCGGCCGTCGCTCTGCCCCGTCACGACATCGATCGGCTTCAGCTTGCCGTCGCCCTCGAGCACCCAAACCCGCTGGCGGCTGCCCGCGCCGATCGTCGCGCGCTGTTCCTCTTTCTGAAGGCCGATTTCGGGGTTGAGGACGCTCGCTTCCTCCTTTTCCTTCGCGTCGGGCTGGAATCGCAGCGCGCTGTTGGGAAGCAGCAGGCGCTTGCCCGTGCTCCCGGTGGCGATCGTCGCGGTCGCGGTCATCCCGGGGCGCAGCACGCCCTCGGCGTTCGCGACGGCCAGCCGCGCCTCGTAACTGACGACGGCGTTGCCCGTGGCGGACGAAGCGGCCGATTGCTGGCTCGCCTGCGACGCGGTGTTGCTCGACGCCTGGTCGACGCGCTCGACGCGCGCGGGGAAGCGGCGGCCGGGATAGGCGTCGACCGTGAAGTTCGCCGTCTGGCCTTCGCGCACCTGTCCGACATCGGCTTCGTCGATCTCGACGCGCAGCTGCATCGCCGACAGGTCCTCGGCAAGGATGAACAGCGTCGGCGTATTGAAGCTGGCCGCCACCGTCTGGCCGGGTTCGACCTGGCGCGCGAGCACGACGCCCGAAACGGGCGAGCGGATCACGGCGCGGTTGCGGTTGGTGACCGCCGAGGACAGCTGCGCCTCGACCGCGCGGACATTCGCGTTCGCCGCCGCAACCGCCGCCGTATCGCGCTTCACCGCCGCATTCGCCTGATCGAGTTCGACCTGCGAGGGAACCTTGCCGCCCGAGATGCGAAAGACATTCTGCAGCCGTGCGAGCTGCGCGCGGTCGACGTCGAGCGTCGCCTGCGCCTGCGCCACCTGCGCGCGCGCGGCGTTCAGATTGGCCTGCGCCTGGGTGATCTGGTCCTCGATCACGTCGGTGTTGATCTGGGCGAGGATCTGTCCGCGTGTCACGCGGTCGTTCACATCGACATAGATATGGTCGATCTTGCCCGACACTTCGGAACCGACCTCGACCTGGTTGGTCGGGCGCAGGTTGCCGGTCGCGGTGACACTAAGTGCAAGCGACCGTTCGACAACCGGTTGGGTGATATATTGGGGCTCGTTCCCGCCGCCCGAACAGGTCGAGACGCCGAGCAGCACGAGGATCACCAGCAAGGCCGGCAGCCAGTATTTCATCCAGCGCCGCCAGTGGGGGCGCTGCGCGGCGCCGAGAAATTCGTCGAGCGGCTGCGGCTCGGTGGCGGTGTCGGTCATTCGGATTGTCCCCCGTCCGGGCTGGATCCGCCCGAAGTTGCATTGGTCGAATTCCACCCGCCGCCGAGTGCCTGGTTCAGCGCGATGAAGGCGTTGGCGCGCTCGGCCTGGCTGGCGGCGAGGGCGTTGCGGGCGCTGAGCAACTGGTTCTCGGCGGTCAGCAGCGTCTGGAAATCGATCAGCCCGGCCTGATACTGGCTGCGCGCCAGCAGCGCCGCGTTGTTCGCGGCCTCGAGCGCGGTGCCGAAGTGGGTGACGCGTTCGCGCGCCGCGCGCTGCGCGGCGGCGGCGCTCTCGACATCCTCCAGCGCGCCGAGGATTGCCTGTTCCCAGCCGGCGAGCGAGGCCTGCGCCGCCGCCTCGGCGCCGGCGACCTGCGCTCGCGCGCGGCCGCCGTCGAAGATCAGCTGGCTGACGCCCGCGAACAATCCGCCGGTGACGATATCGAACAGATTGTCGATCCCGAAGGACGCGGTGCCGACATTGCCGGTCAGGCGGACGAGCGGCAGCAATTGCGCCCTCGCGACGCCGATCCGCGCCGTGTCGGCGAGCAGTGCCGCCTCTGCCTGGCGCACGTCGGGCCGCGCGCGCAGCATCGCCGCGGGCGTGCCGAGCGCCGCCGCGTCGGGCGGCACGGGGACGGCGCGGGCGTCGGCCTCCAGCGCGGTGCGCACGGCGCCCGGCGGCTCGCCGATCAATGTCGATATGGTGTTGGCCGCCTGCGCCAGGTCGCGTTCGAGCGCCGGGATGCTGGCGGCGGTCTGCGCCCGCTGCGCCGCCGCCTGTTCGACGTCGAGGCTCGACACCAGTCCTGCCTGCAGGCGCCAGCGCGCGATCTGCAAATTCTCGTCCTGGATCGTCAGCGTATCGCGCGCGATGGCAAGTTGCACCGCCAGCGCCCGCGCCGATACGGTCGTTTGCGCGACCTGGCCCGCGATCAGCCGCTGCAGGTCGGCGAGCCCGTAGCCCGCCGCCGCGAGGTCGGCGCGCGAGGCCGCGACGTCGCTGCCGATGCGGCCGAACAGGTCGATTTCCCACTGGGCATCGGCGCCGAGCGAATATTGCAACCGGTCGTCGGCGCCGTCGCCGACATCGCGCCGGATGCCGCCCGACGCATCGATCTGCGGAAAAAAGCCGGCCCGCGCCGCACGCACCCCCGCCCGCGCCTGCGCGACGCGCGCGGCGGCCTGCGCGATGTCGCGGTTGTTGGCGAGCGCCTGCTCGACGTGGCGATCGACCAGCGGATCGGCGAGCCGCGTCCAGTATCGCTGGGTCGCCGGCGCATCGGAAGGCGCCGCGACCGACCATTGATCGGGGACGGGAATGCCGGTTTCCGGCGCCGCGCGCGATGCGGCCGAGCAGCCCGACAGCAGGCTGGCCGACAGCGCGATGATCAGGGGTCCCCCGACGATGTCCCTCATGGCTGCTTTCTATTTCCGCCGTCGTTGCGGCGATGTCGAATCGAGAGACGGGAAAAAGGCGCGGCGATCATCGGAGCAGGGCGTCGCGCGATACCGGCGCCCTTGGCTCGACTTAGCAACCGGACAGCGACCTCCGGCCGTCCGCACGCCATGCGGTCCGCATTCGGCCGTTCCACGGCATATCTGCGTTTGCGAAGTCGAAACCCGGCCCCATTCGTCCATTTTGGATGTTTTGTCAGTCCGCTAGCATCCGCTATTAAGCATCGGCCTCGACCGCAATCAAGCGCGTTTCTTCGCGCCGGGGCGGGGCCGTTCCGAAACGGTTGCGACGGGAGGGGAGGAGCCGGTGCGGCCCGGGGCAAGCGAGACCGTCTGTGGTGCCGGCTGTCAGACTCGAACTGACGACCTACCGCTTACAAGGCGGTTGCTCTACCAACTGAGCTAAGCCGGCGCTCGGCGCCCTTTGCTTCAAATGATGCCAAAGGTCCAGCCTTCGGTTGCTGCGAGTGTCGTCGTCAGCGGCGGCGGAGCCCAGGGCGCGCGGTCGGATACGATCGCGCGCAGCCATGCCGCCGTCAGCAATGCATCGCTCGCATGGTCGCTGATCGTTCCGGTGCCGCCGCACGGCGGCGACCCGAGAACAACGAGCGCGGCGTCGAGCGCCGCGGTGTCGCGGATCTTGCTGCGCCCGGCAGGCAGTCCGGCGGCGCGGGCGGCGAGACTGGTGTAGATTTCGACGAGCACCGGCCCCGTTGCGGGCAGCGGATCGAGCGGCCACAACGGGATGCGGCCCGCCAGCCGGTGGAGCAGGCGCATCCCCGACAGACTCGCCTTGCCGACCTGCGCCGCGCCGACGAGGTTGAAATTGCTGACGCTCGCCGCCTGCCGGGTCGCGCGCTGATGATGTTCGACGACGCGCAGCCGTCCCGCGCCGCCGGCGAACAGGTCGCCGACATCGCCGCGCCCGTGCCGGAAATGGCGCCGCGCTTGCGCGTGGGACAGGAATGTTCCCGCTTCATAGTGCGGATCGCCGCTCGCCAGGCGCTCGACGAGGGCCCAGAGCCGTCGCATGTCCGGCGGGCTATCATGCCATTCCGGGAAATAGGCGCCCCGGTCGGCGAAGGCGAAGGCGGCCGAAAAGTCGAAGCCGATCAGCATGTCGGCGCCCGACGCCGCCGCATTTTCCAGCCAGTCGAGAATTTCGGCGCGCGACCAGACATGCCCCGGCCGCACCAGCGCGGGCGCCGCGCCGCCGCTCGCGACTGCCAGCGCGATACCCCGCTGCCGCTCCCCGCGGGCGCCCGACCAGTCGATGGCGGCGAAATGGGAAAAGCGTCGCATGACCCGCCCATAGCCTGTTCGCGTCACCTTGCACAAAGCGCCGCGGCGTCCCACATGCGGCCCATGCTGATCGAAACCGAATCGACGCCCAATCCCGCGACGCTCAAATTCCTGCCTGGCCGGGCGGTGATGGACGCGGGGACCCGCGACTTTGCAAGCCCCGAAGAGGCCGAGGCCTCGCCGCTCGCGACCGCGCTGTTCACGCTCGGCGACGTCACCGGCGTCTTTTTCGGGCGCGACTTCATTTCGGTCACCATCGCGCCCGGCGCCGAATGGGGCGATGTGAAGCCCGACGTGCTCGGCATCGTGATGGATCATTTTCTGGGCCAGGTGCCGCTGTTCCATCCGGCCACCGCCGCCGGATTTTCGGTTCCGGCGGAAGGCGAGGGCGGTTTCGAGGAT
>PNJO01000028.1 GCA_013821905.1 Sphingopyxis sp.
CGAAAGCCGGGGCCCATAGGGAAGGCCGTGCTCGCCATCTGGGCCCCGGCTTTCGCCGGGGATCACCAACGGGAGCTATCGGCCGACTGCGGACATAAAGATCCTCCCTGCGGCGAAGCCGTGGGGAGCGGGAGTGCTGGGCTGTCCAGTCCCCCGGACTGGACTTGGATTGCCGGGGGCAATCCACACCCTGCACTCCGCGAAGCGGTGGTGGAGGGACGGCGGCGTCGCGCTATTCGCCCCTCCGTCAGCGCTTCGCGCTGCCACCTCCCCGTCGCTGCGCGACAGGGAGGATTTATGTCCGCTCCCCCACCCCAATGCCGCCTCCAGCCTCCGTCAGACCAATCCGCCATAATTTGCGATGCCGGGAAAGCCGATCTTGCTGCCGCCGTTGCGGCGGATCGCGCCGATCGCTTCGTCGACGCGCAGGTAGCGCGCCCGCGGATCGGGGTCGAGCATGATCGCCGCCGGTTCGGGCAGCGCCGCCGCCTGCTTCGTCAAGGCGCCAAGCTCGGCGAGGTCGATCGCCTCATTGTTCCAGCGGATGATGCCCGCGGTATCGATCGTGACGCGATTTTCCTTTTCTACCGAGATGCCCCCGTCGACGCCGGGCAGGGTCACATCGACGCTGTGCGTCGGCGGCGGGATGGTGATGATGAACATCACGAGCATCACGAGCATCACATCGATCAGGGGGGTGGTGTTGATGTCGGGGTCGCCCGACGGATCGGCACGAAAAATGCTGCGGTGGAAATGGCTGCGCTTGCGCATCGTCGCTCTCCCTCTCGGGCCCGGGCACCGGCACAGTCGCCCCGTCGCGAGCGCCGGCCCCGCGCTACGGACCGGCTGCCTGCGCCCCTCGCAGGCGATCGCCCGTCCATATTGTAATGGTATAACATTATACAGGCAGTGCAAATAAAAAGCGCAGCCGCTACCCGCGCATCCGCGCGCGATAGGGAAAAAGAAAGGGCGGCACCTTGCGGTACCGCCCCTCTTGTCTTCCAACCCGAACCGGGCGGGAAATCTTACATGCCCGAGTTCGGACCGTATTTGATTTCCACGCGGCGGTTCTGGTCGTTGCGGACGCCGTCGGCGGTCGCAACGGCCGGACGGGTTTCGCCGAACGCTTCCGCGCTGATCGAACCATCCGAGATACCGCGAGCGGTCAGGTAGCTGCGGACCGACGCGTTGCGGCGTTCCGACAGGCCGACGTTGTACTTGGCCGAACCCGAACGGTCGGCGTGACCGGCGAGCATGACCTGCGTACCCGTGCAGCCACGGTTGTAGGCGCTGATCGCGTTGTCCAGCGTCGAAGCCGCTTCCGGCGTGATGTTCGACTGATCCCAGTCGAAATACACGATGTACGGCCCGGGCTCGCAAACCGCTGCCGGAGGCGGCGGAGGCGGCGGCGGCGGCGGCGGCGGGGGAGGCGGCGGCGGCGGCGGAGCCGGCGGCGGCGGCGGCTCGGCGCCACCGAAGTTGTAGGTCAGCGTGCCGAGGATCGAGTGCGACCGGAAGCGCGTCGAAACGTCGCGACCGACCTGGTCGACCAGGTCGAGACCGCTGGCGTTGAAGAAGCGATACTTCAGGCCGGCATCCCAGTTGCTGCTGATCGGGGCGCGAACGCCGGCGATCGCCTGCCAGGCAAAGCCCGTGTCCGAATCGTCGAGGAACGGGCCGGCGAAGACCGGCTCGACCGAAACGCGCGCGACACCGGCGCCACCGCCGATGAAGCCCTGCAGGCCATCGTCGTCACCGAAATCGAGCAGGCCGTTGAGCATGAAGCTCAGCGCATTCGAGTCACCGTTGAGCGCGGTGCTGCCCGTAAAGGCGCCCGCGCCGCCGGGGCTCGACGGGATGCCGGGTGCAACGAAGCTGCCCGACTTGATGTCCGCTTCGCGGAAACCGACTTCGACTTCGGCACGGAACGGACCGAAGTCGTAACCGACGACGCCTTCGAAATCGTAACCGGTGCGGTGGTCGAGCGTGCCCGCATTCTGGGTAGCGCCGATATCGAGATCCATGTCTTCGACAATCATGGCGCCACCACCAACTCCGACGTACCAGGAGTTGTCGCGCGCCAGGGCAGGCGACGCGAGGGCTGTGGAGGCCAACGCCACTGCGACGGCAAGCTTCCTCATAATAGATTCCCCTTTCACTTGAGATTCACGTCTCGTCAGACGTCCTACCCGTGCCTTTGGTTCCGTGCAAGCTAACAAATCGTCAATCTGTTGCCAAAAAGTCGCACTTCCGCAAAGATTAAAGGCAAAATCAGCCTGAAATCAGAAGACCATGGCTCGCAAGGAGCGCGATCAACAGAGCGATCGTAGCCCGCGCTTCGGAATCAATTGTGACACCCGCCGAGGGACTTGTGACAACCGGCGGGACAACCCATGCGCCGCCCTCGAATCGCAGACGCGCGCCGTCGGCGAGACGCACGACGGACATCCCCTCGCGCGCGGCAGCGAAGCGCCAGCCGCCCGCACTCCGGATGGCAATCGCCGCCGTCTTTCCCGCCCACGCGCCCGTCGGCGCGGCGCCGACCAGCCAGCACTGGCCTTCGGCCGCGTCGGGCGGCGGTTCGGCCAGCGGCCCCGCGATGACCGCCGCGTGCAGCAGCGCATCGACCAGCACAAGGGCTTCATTATGCGTGATTTCCTTCTGCGCTTGCGCGGTCGCGAGCAAGGGCAGCGCAAAGCGCGGCGTGGCAGGCATATCGGTCAACATCTCGTCCTTTCAGCTCAGGGGCAGGGTCAGCGCGGGCGACCGCGCGAAATCGCCGATCTGGCGGATCCCGATCGTCCGGCCCGGCGGAATCGCCGCCAGTTCGGCGGCGGCGATGGACAGCATCGGCGCGCTCCGCTCCCACGGACCGACGCCCGCGACGGGCGGATCGAGGGCGATGTGCCAGGCCTCGCGACCTTCGCCGAGCGGCAGGTCGACATGGTCGCGCCACCCCGTGTCGGCCCGGCTCCGCCGCGTCCAGCTCACAACCGCACCGCCCGCGCCGTCGGGGCCGATACGGCCGTGCACGGGTGCCAGCGGCTGCAACGCGCGCGCCGTGCCGGGCACCGCGACCTCGGCCATCTCGCTGCTACCGCGCGCCGCCCATTCCAGCCGCGCCGCGCCGCTTTCGGCCAGCGCCGCCCATTCGTCGGCCAGCAGGAGCAGCGCGGCATCGTCGAGCAGCACGAACGGCGTCGCCGCGTCATGCTCCGCGACGGACGTCCCCGCCCTTCCCCGCAGCAGCCGCGACAATCTCCAGACCCCCGGCGCCAGCGCCTCGGCGGTGCCGAACTGCAGCATTTCCTCTCCGACCATCGCCCGGTTCGCACCCGCCAGCAGTCGCATGTCGTCGACGGACTCGAGCGTCATCGCGGTATCGACCAGCGTGACCGATATCCGGTTGTCGAGGTCGAACAACGCGTCGCTGCCCGCCGCCAGCGGGCCGGAAAGCGCGCCCAGCGCCGCCGCCGGACGTGCCGTTCCGACCGCCACCGGTTCCGAACCGGGCGCGGCAACGAACCAGCAATCGGCGCCGCGCCAGCCACGGTTGTCGCCGGCCGCAGCAATGGCGATCCGCGGCGCCGACGCCGCGCTGCTCCCCACGCTCGGCAGGTCGAACAGGCGAACCGTCCCCGTCGCCGCGGGCCAGTCGGGCGCGCCCACCGGTACGCCGGGCTCGGCCGGAATCTCGGCGGCAGGCAGCGGCTGGTGCCGCCGCAGCTCGATCAGCAGTTGCGCCTCGCGCACCGTTCGCGCCGCCAGTCGCCAGATGCTGCCGTCCGCCAGCCGGACGACGGCACCGACCGGCAGCGCCAGCGCCGCCAGATCGACCTGCACCACCAGCGTCTCGCGCTCGTCCGCCGCGGCGGCGGCAAGCTGCTGCGCCAGCGCGCGCGCCGATCCCGCCGCCAGCACCGCGGGCAGGTCGATCCGTTCCTCGCGCATGCCGCCGCCAGCAACCGCGCTCGCCTGTTGCCCCAACTGGAAATCGCGGCCGGGCTCATAATGGCGCAGCCGGATCGTCCCCGGCAGCATCGAAAGCGGCGCGCGGCGCCGTTCGACCTGGTCGCGTGCCGCCGCGCTGCGCCGCGTCTCGGCGAAATCGTCGAGGTCGAGCGGTGCGCCCGCCAGCGCCGGCGGAATCAGCCGCCAGCCGCCGGGGGCGCTCGTCAACCGGACGCCGTCGACATCGAACAGCGGCGCCAGCGCCTCGCGCGCCCGGTCGCCCGATGCCGCATAGCCGCCGAACCGCCAGCGCCCCGCGCAGCGTCCGCTCTCGCCCAGCAGCGCGTCGCCGACCAGCCCCGCGTCGATCTCGCCCGCGTCGGCCTCGACCTCGAAGGTCAGCGACGGAATGCGGTTGCCGAAACCCGCCAGCTCCAATTCCTCGAACACCGCATAGGCGAGCCCGCGAAACGCGCTTGCCGACCCCGGCCCGACCGCCGACGCGATCAACGGATCGGCGGCCTGCTCCTCGCCGCCGGCATACCAGCGGAAGGTGCAGCGTTCCTGGAAAGCGCCGCTCGACCCGCGCAGCAGATTGCCGTCGGCCCAGATGCGGCGGATCGCGCGGATCGGCCGCGACGACAGCGCGACCGCGAGCGACACCGCATAGCTATATTCGGTCGTCGATGGCCGCCCCTTGCCGCCGCCCTGCCTGGTCCGCCGTTCGATCAGGTCGGTCGCCCAGATCACGCTGCCCGCGACGCGCATCGTCCCGAAAAGCTTGGGAATTTGCTGGCCATATGTCGACGCCTGCACCTTGAGGTCGGCGAGCCGCGGCCCCTCGCGCCCCTTGGGCTTGAAGATTTCGGCATCGATCTGCTGACCGATCGCGGCGCCGATCGCCGCCCCGACCGGCCCGCCCACGATCCCGCCGACCACCGTCAGCACCAAAGTCGCCATTTCGCCTCTCCCATCAGACAAGCCGCCAGCGCGCCGCTCCGGACAGCGCCGGGCCGACCGGCGTTTCGACGACGCGCCGCAGCCCTGCATGGGCATGGACCAGCGTGTCCGGCCCCATCAGCCCGAGGTGAAACTGCCCCGCCGGCAGCACGATCAGCGCGACATCGCCCTCTTCCGCGCCGCCCTCGACCGCCGCGAAGCCCGCCGCCATCAGCGCCGCTTCGACCCGCTCGCGCGACCATCCGCGCATCGGATAATCCGGCGGCCGGACCAGCCTCCGCCCCGCGCCGGCATAGGCCGCCCACACCAGCCCGACGCAGTCGAGCCCCGTCGCGGGGTCGCATCCCTGCAACCGGAAGCGTGCGCCAAGCATCGTCCGCGCCGCCGCAAGGGCGCGAACGCCGACCTCATCCACCGGGATAGCGCGTCAACAGGTCGTTACCCGGCAGATGCGCCTCGCCGCGAAAATTCACCGCATTGCCAAAGCGTTCGCGGCAGGTCGCGAGCTGCTTGTCGCACCCCTCGATCAACCGCACACGCGCCGGAAGCACGGGCAGCAGCGCCGGCGCCTCGGCCAGTTGCAGCACCGCGTCCGTCGCATCGACCACCGGACTCGCCAGTCCGCACGACGCCCCCTCGATCCACATCAGCTCGCCGAACCGCATCGCCCCCACCGCGACCGGCGCGTCGAGCGTCACCGAGCGCCCCGCGACCGCGACCACCCGCCGCAGATGCGTGCGCGGCGCCAGATCGACGCGGCAGGCGCGGTCGCCGAGCGCGGCGCGGCACGAGGGCGAGGTTGCCGGGCACACCGGCCGATCGAGCGCACGCGTCACCCCTTGCAGCTCGGCGGTGAACGCCTCTCCGCGCCGCTCGATCGCGCCCAGCGACCCGCGCGCCACCGTCACCGGCGCCGTTTCGGCCGCGCTCCAGTCGGTCACGAACAGGTCGAGCTCGGCGCCGTCCCAGCGCCCCGCGTCGAGGTCCGCCGCCGCGATGGCCGCGCTCGACACCGCCCCCGCCAGGTCCATCGTCGCCGCCTCGAGGCTGTCGCTCGTCTCGATCGCCGAGGGCTTCATCCCCGGCGCCGCACGATAGCGGAGCCCGCCGACGATCAGGTCGCGGTCGTGCGACGTCAGCCCGATCGTCACCCCGTCGCGCCGCGACAGCCGCCAGCACCAGGCGAGCGTGACGACCTCGGCGCGCAGCCAGTCGGGCGCGGCGCCCATCGGCTCGACCGTCACCACGGCGCCCGCACCTCGACCAGCGGAACGCTCGCCACCTCGCCCGCCAGAAAGGTCGCGCGGCTCACTTCCAGCCGATCCTCGGCAAAACGCACCGGCACGTCGAAATAAAAGCCAGCGCGCACCTCGATCCCCGGCCCCGGCGCCACATCGAGCAGCACCTCGCCCGCGCCTGTCACCTCGAAGGCCGCCGTCTCGATCCCGTCCACCGCCACGCGCACGCTGCCCGCGACCGGCAGGCGCACCGCGCGCACCTGCCCGGCATCCCCGCTGCCATAGCGCTTCACCAGCGCGAACAGCCGGCGGCTGCCGTCACCTGCGCCCAGCCACTGGTCCGCCGGTCCGGGCAGACCGCCATCCGCTGCCGAACTCCGGTCGAACGGATCGCGGAAGCGGAACGCGCGCGCCGCACCGCGCCGCGCGCGAAAGAAATCGGCGAGCAGCCGCACATCGCTCTCCGAACGCACCCCCGGCCCCGCATCATAGCGCATCCGCGCCTCGGCCCACTCGCTCGCGCGCTGCTCGTGTCCCGACGGCGCGCTCACGATCTGCGTCGAAAATTCGGTCAGCGCGGTCGCCTCGCGCCCGATCGAAATCGGGAAATCGACCGCATCGAAAGCCTGCATCTCTTCCTCCCCGTCGAAACTGACGAAACCGTCGCGCGCCACCTGCGGCAGCGCCCAGACAAAGGTTCGCGCGACCCCGTCGCGGCGCGCCACATCGGCGGCATCGGCAATCGCGGCCCACTGCGCCCGGTCCTCGGCGCGCAGCACGAACCCCGAAAAATAATGTTGTTCTTCAGCTGGATATCCGAGGCGCGCGACCATCGCATCGCGCGCTCGCGCCGTCTCGCCGCCGCGGCCGCCGGTGACCCAGTCATAATCCTCGAGCTGCAGCACATCGAACGACGGAACCGCCCAGCCGGTGGGCACGTTGGCGCGCCGCACCTCGGGCGCCTCGGGCGCGAGCACCGACGGCAGATAGACGAGCAAATGGCTCGCCAGCCCCGCCACACCCGCCTCGTCGCGCGCCGCCGCGACCAGCGCCGCGGTCGAGGTCGCGAGCAGTTCGCCCAGCGCATCGAGCATCGCCCGCTGCGCGCCATCGAGCGTCCCGCGCACATCGCCGATCGCGACGCTCGCCGGCCCCAGCGCCGCCGTCGTCGCCGCGTCATAGGCGCAGATACGCCCGCCCTCTGCCACCCACCACCAGGGTTCGCCGACCTGGAATTGCGGCGCCAGCCCCGCCGCCTTGCCGATCGCGACGAAGGCGCGCGCGACCAGCTGCAGATAGCCCATCGCCGCCGCATTGGCGGGCGACAACAGCGTCGACGGCGGCACCCATCCGGTCAGCGCGGGCGATCCGTCGGCCGCGCGCTGCTTCCAGTCGTTCCAGCAATAGGCGTCGAACAATTCATAGGAGAGCGACCAGATGATACCGAGCCCCGCGGCGGCGCATTCCTCCGACAATAGGCGGTGCCATTCCCCGGTCGGGCGGTTGAGCACCCCACCCGCCAGGCTGATGTAAAAACCGCCGCCCAGCGCCTCGAGCCGCATGAAATGGCTCATCCCGACATAATGGACGACATCGCCGCGATAGCCGAGCTGGACGATCTGCCGCACCACGCGCGCGGGCGTCAGATGATAGCAGTCGTCATAGCCGTTGGTCATGCCCAGCCCATGCTCGGGCATCACCGCATCGCCGACGCCCAGCACCGATCCCGACCCCGAACAGACGATCGCGCTCATCTCGGCCCAGCCCTCGACCGGCGCCGGCAGCACTCCCTCGCTACCGTCAAAGGTCGGCGGCACCAGCGAGACGAACATCCGGTCGACGTCGCCCGCCCACACCGGGTCGGCCTCGCCGGGCAGCAGGAAACCGCCGTCGAGCGCGTCGAAATCGAGGCTGACGAGCGCATCCTCGCCCGTCCCCTCGGCATAGTTCCACAGCCGCACATACCAGGCGCGCGGGTTTCCCGCCGCGTCGCGCCCCTCGATCGTCAATGTCGGTCCGTGCAGCGCGTCGAGCGGCTTCACCCCGCCCGACCGCCAGCGGAATAGGAGCTGCGTGTGCCGGAAATCGCGCTTCGTCTCATAGGCGAGCAGCGGATGGTCCCAGCGATCCTCGGCCTCCCAGATCAGCCCCGCCAGATCCTGCTTGCGGTAAAAGACCGCCTCGACGCGCAGCGCCCCGGGCGTCTCGCTCGTCACGCTCGCCATCATCGGCCGCGCAAAATCGACCGTCCAGAACCGCGGATCGAAACGCTTGAGCCAGCCCTTGCGATGATGCGGCTCGGCCGCCGCGATCAACGCCCAGCCCATCAATCCTCTCCCTGCGCAACCGCGCGCCGCACCGCGCGCGCGAGTTGCCGCCCCGTCTGCGCCAGCCGCTGCGGCTCGCTGCCCGCCTCGCCGCGCACATTCACCGTGATCGCGATGTTGCGCACGACGCCGCCCGCCGCCTCGATCCGCCCGCTTGCGGTCGGCACGAAAAGCTCGGGCCCGCGCTCGCCGACGCGATAGGCGCGCCCCGCGCTCACCGGCCCGCCCGTCGCGCGTCCCGGCGCCCCGAACAGCGCCATCGCGATCGACGTGCCCAGCGACAGCAATCCGTTTCCGCCGCCCGCCTGACTGCCGCCGCCCAGCGCCGCATTGATGCCGCCCGAAATCGCCGCGCGGGCGATCTCGCTCATCACCGACAGCGCGATCCGCTTCAGATCCTCGAACCCCAGCTTGCCCGTCGTCACCGCACGCGTCAGCGCGCGTTCGATCGCCTGCCCGGCCTGCTCGGCGCCCGCGACGAGCGGCCCGCCCAGCTCGGCGCGCATCGCGGCGACATCGCGGCGAAAGGCGCCGGTGTCGGCGCGCACGGCGATCATCATCTCGTCGAACTCGTCAGCCATCGGGATATGCCTCCATCATCGCCGCCATCGTCGTCCGGGCCACGCCCTGTTCCGGCGCGTCCGCGCCCCAGGCCCCCAGCACCGCCGCCACATCGGCGGGCGTCGCCGCCCAGAAATCGTCTGGCCGCCACCCCGCGACGCGCGCCATCACGCCCGCCAGCGTCACCGCGGCGTGGCCAAAGCAAAATTGCGACACACAATCCTCCCTGTCGCGAAGCGATGGGGAGGTGGCAGCGCGAAGCGCTGACGGAGGGGCTTTGACGCGGCCCCTCCACCACGCGCTTCGCGCGCGGTCCCCCTCCCCATCGCCTCGCGACAGGGAGGGTCCACCTCTCACCGTCCCTGCAATATCTGCCCCAGCAGCACGCGCAGCGCCGGCATCGCCGCCGCCAGCCCCGCCGCCACCATCGCCTCGCCAAGGCGCTCGCGCGTCAGCGCCGCGGGCCGGTCCTTCACGCAATGCCAGAACAGCGCCACCGTATCGTCGATCCGCAGGCGCCCGTTGGCGGCGCGCTCGACGAATGCGAACAGCGATCCCAGTTCCTCCTCGGCGGCAACCAGCGCCGCAAAGCTCGGGCGCAGCACCAGCGCCATGTCGCCGACGCGCAGCTCC
Organism: Sphingopyxis sp.; assembly: GCA_013821905.1. Lineage (GTDB taxonomy): Bacteria > Pseudomonadota > Alphaproteobacteria > Sphingomonadales > Sphingomonadaceae > Sphingopyxis. The sequence continues at coordinate 9,671 of PNJO01000028.1, forward strand.
GCCTCGCCGCGCAAGCCGTTCGCCGCGCTCACAGGCTCGCCACCGCGCCGCTCGATTCCAGGTTCAGCGTATATTGGCGCTCGCCGTTATAATCGCCGGCATAGTCGAGCCGCGTCACCAGGAAGCGCCCGCGCATCCGCTCGCCGCTCTCGAAGCTCAGCTCGAAATCGTCGATCGTCCCGGCGAGCGCTGCACCGCGCAGCCGCACCTCGGCCTCCGACCCCGTGAAAATGCCTGCCGCGCTCACCGAAACCGACCGCACCCCCGCGCCCGACAGCAGCTCGCGCCAGCCGCCCGAATCCTTGGTCGTGACATTGACCGCCTCGCCGTTCACCGACAGTTGCGTCGTGCGCAATCCGGCGACGGTGCGGAACGCGGGCGGCACCTCGCCGTCGCCGATCTTGAGCAGAAAAGCGCTCCCATTTTCAATTGCCATCGTCTAATCTCCTTGGTCTGCAAGAACATCCGAAACGGGGAGTGAGAGGATGCTGATTACGTCATTGGTTCTGGCCGCGATGATCCAGTCGCCGACGGCAATGGTCGACACGACGCGGGTCGCCTTCACGAAATGTCTCAGCGCGCACATGAAGAAGTCGCTCGAGGACAAGGTGACCTCGGCCGAATTCGAAATGTCGATCAAGTCGGCGTGCGGCGCCGAACGCGACGCCTTTCACAAGGCGGTCGTCGCGGCGAACCGCGCGGGGGGCGATTCCGCCGCCGATGCCACCGACAATGCCGATATGCAGGTCGAGGATTATCACGCGAACTTCACCGACAAGTTCAAGGATTACAGCGAATCGGGCACCATGCCCGGCTGACTTCCCGCCCTTCCCTGCCGCGAAGCGTCAGAGAGGTTTTAACCCGCCAGGCAGCGGCACCGCACCACCAGCTCGTATCGCCACCCGCCCTCGCGCGGGATGGCGAGCCGTGTGCGCAGCACCCGCGCGGCAATGATCGCCCACCCCTCCGCCGGACCGCGCAGCGCGGCAACCGCGCTCTCGATCCGCGCCACGCCCGCATCCTCCGGCACGGTGCCGGCACCGGCCAACACAAGCGTCAACCGCACCTCGCGCCCTGCCCGATCCTTTGTCCCCCAGTCACCGCCCTCGGCGCCGCCGACCGAGACATAGGGCGCGCTCGCGCGCGGCGGCGCGCCGTCGAACACGCCATGCACCAGCCCCGCCAGCACCGCGTCGGCGCGCAGCAACGCCAGCGCCTTCGCGCGCACCGCCTGTTCGGCGCCGCCGCTCATCGCTCGCGCCCCAGCGCCAGGCGGCGCCACGGCTGCCACAGCGCTGCGATCGCCGCCGGCGGCGGACGCTCGCGATCGTCGCGCGCTTCATACAGATGCTGCACCATCCGCTCGAGCCCGTGGCGGATCGCCCCCGGCAGGTCGTCGGCCGCTTCGGCTAGCCCCGCGCGAACCGCGATCCGCACCTGTCCGTCGCCCGCGCCGGGCACCGTCACCTGCGCCCGGCCGGCGACGATATCGACGCGATAGCCGCCCGGATCGAGCGGCGTTTCGACGCCGCCCTCCGCGACCAGCGCCACGCTCTCGATCGCGACGACCGGCCGCGCCGCCGGCCGCGCGACCCCGGCCCGCAACGGCACCACCTCCTCGGCCGCGCGCACGATCAGCCGCTGGCCGGTGAACGTCTCGCAAATATTCACCGCTGCCCCGATCAACCGCTCGACCAGCGCGTCCTCGGTCCCCGCGCCCAGCCGCAGCCACGCGCGCGCTTCCTCCAGGCTCACCCCCATGGCAAGGCCGTCCTTTCCACCGTCGATCTGTCAGGAAAAGCGGGCGCCCGCCCCTCGCCGAAAGGGCAGGGTCCGGGGCCGGGCGCCCGCCGCGCACCAGCCGCTTCAGCTGGCGGCGAACTTCATCAGCTTGATCGCCTGCGAATCGATCACCGCGCCGCCGACCCGCTTGGTCGCATAGAAATGCACGAAGGGCTTGTTGCTGAACGGATCGCGCAGGATACGCGTCTCGCCGCGGTCGGCGACCAGATAGCCCGCGGCGAAATTGCCGAAGGCGATCGACAGGCTGTTCGCCGCCACGTCGGGCATATCCTCGGCCTCGACCACCGGATAGCCCAGCAAGGTCGCCGCCTGCCCCTCGACCATCCCCGGCTGCCAGATGAAGGCGCCGTCGGTCGTCTTGAACTTGCGGATGCGCGCCAGCGTGTCCGAATTCATCACCCAGCACGCGCCCTGGCGATAGGGGGCCTTCAGCGAGTGCACCAGCTCGACCAGCTTGTCCTGCGGGTTCGACGCCGGAAAGGCGCCCGCGGTCCCCGTCGCCAGATATTGCAGCGAACCGAAGGCGCGCACGCTGTCGATCTCGTTCGTCGCCGTATAGGTCAGGAAGCCTTTGGGCCGGTTGGTGCCGTTGCCGTTCACGAAAGCGCTGCCCTCCGCGATCGCGAACTCGCGACCGAGCTGCTCGGCCAGCCAGTCCTCGACGTTGAACATCGCATCGTCGAGCATCGCCTGGCTCGCCGCCGGATTGGCATAGAGTTCGCCCGACGGCGGCGCGATCTCGGCAAAGCTGCGCGTCGCGGTCTCGGGCCGCGCCGCGGTCTCGCCGACCCAGCCCGCGCCCATCGACCCCGTCGCGACCAGCTTGCGATAACCGCTCGTCCCCGTCTGCACGACGGTCGCGATGCCGCGGATCGGCGACAGGCTCTTCAGCGTCGCCGCGATCGAACCGTCGATCTCGCGCGGCACGGCATAGCCGCCCTCGCCGCCGCTCGCTCCCGACAGACTCTTCATCTCGGGCGGCGCGTCGATCCCTCGCCGCAGATAGCGCTCGACGAACGCTTCGCGCGCCGGATCCGCCGCCTTCGCCCCGTCGAGCGGCAGCCGCGACGCCGCCACCGCCTGCGCATCCACCTGCGCCTTCAGCGCCGCCACCGACGCCTTCAGCTCGTCGACCGCCTCCGCCGCCAGCACCGCATCGAACGCCCCATCGAGCGCGTCCGCCTTCACTTCCATATTGTCCATGCTTGTCACTCCTTCACCCGAAAACGTCACCACAATATTTTGCCCGTCATCCCGGCGAAGGCCGGGATCTCACCCTCTCGCCATCCTCCAACGGCGAGATTCGGGCCTTCGCCGGAATGACGAAAGAGGGGGAGACCGCCACGATGCGCGCCAGCGGCTGCATCGGCGCCGCCACCAGACTCACCTCGGCCAGGTCGAGCGCCAGCAACTCGCGCGGCCCCGCCCCCCGCGCCGCGCGCACCCGATAGCCAAAGCTCAGCCCCGTCAGCGCCCCGCGCTCGACCAGCTTCGCCGCGGCCGGATGCGTCACCCGCGCCACGACACGCAGCCCCCGCGCATCCTCCGCCAATGTCTCGATCACGCCGATGCTCGCGCCCGGCCGGTGCTGCCACAGCAAGGGCACCGCCCGCTCTTCCTTCAGCGTCGCCGCAAAGGCCCCGCTGCGCACCACATCGCCCCCGCGATCGACCCGGTCGAACACCGATGCGTAGCCGGCAAACCTGATCCCCCCTCCCGCTTGCGGGAGGGGTTGGGGGAGGGCCTGTTTCGGCGCCATCCTCACTTCAGCAGCCCCGGCAGCCCCAGCTTCACCGCCAGCCCGACCACAACCAGCGCGAGCATCCCGCGCACCGCCCAGTCGACCACCGCCGCCCACACGCTCTTCTTCGCGTCGCGCCACGCGCCGAGCAGCTGGCGCAAATCGCTCACATCGTCGCGCGCCGCTTCGTCGGCGAGCCCGAGCCGCGCCAGCGCCCGCCGCGCCCCCAGCTCACTCGCCTCCTCCACGACCGCCTGCAGCAGCGCCGCGTCAGGCGCACCGGAAACTCCGGCCGCGCTCGTCCCCGCCAGCGCGATCAGCCGCGCCAGCGCTTCCTCTTCGTCCATGTGCGTAACTCCTTTTCGTCACCCCGGACTTGATCCGGGGTCCCGCTCAGCGACGCCCGAAAAGCGGGACCCCGGGTCAAGCCCGGGGTGACGTTGATGTTAGATAAGCCCCAGCAGCGCCTTCTTCTCGTCCGCGCTCAGCCAGTCCGCCGCCGACACCTCGTGCCACAGCGCCATCCGGTCCTCGACCAGCGCCGGCACCTTATCCAGATCGACGCGCAGCTCCGCGCCGTCGAACCACCCCGACAGCCCCTGCGCAATCGCGCCCAGAATCTTCGCGCAGAGCGGCAGCACCGTCAGCCGCCACAGCGCGCGATTGGCCTCGCGATAATTGGCATAGGTCGCGTCCCCGGGCAGCCCGAGCAGCATCGGCGGCACCCCGAACGCCATCGCGATCTCGCGCGCGCTCGAATCCTTTAGCGCCAGGAAATCCATCTCGGCCGGCGACAGCGACAGCGCCTGCCACTTCAGCCCGCCCTCCAGCAGCAACGGCCGTCCCGCATTGGCGCCGCCCGCAAAACTCTCCGCCAGTTCCTCGCGCAGCCGCTCGACCTGCTCGGCCGACAGCGGCATCCCCTTGTCGCCCGGATCGTGCACCAGCGCCCCCGACGGCCGCGCCGCATTTTCCAGCAATGCTGCATTCCATTTTGCTGCAGCATTATGGGCAGCAATCGCCCCCGCCGCCGCACCGAGACACCCCGCGCCATAATGATCGTCGAGCGGATGCAGCGCCTTCACATGCACCACCGCGACGCGCCCCGCGCCATCCTCGGCGGGCAGCACCGCGGCCGACCCGCCCGCCTTGTAGCGATAGGCGACCGGCCACCCCCGCGCATCGGCCTCAACGGTCACCCGCTCGGGCCGCAGCGCGAACAGCTCCGCCGGCGCCCCCGCCCCGTCAGTCAGGATCTGCACATAGCCATTGCCGTGCAGCAGCAATTGCACCGCCAGCGTTTCGACCAGCCCCTGCCCGCCCGACGTCGCCGCGACGAGCGCCCCCAGCGCCGGATCGCTCGCCGCCAGCGGCGCGCTACCGGCCGCCTCCGCCACGAGCCGCACCGCCCGCTGCACGATCGCATTGCCCAGATACCCCTCGCGCACCTGCGCCTCCCAGCTCAATGGCGCAGGCGCATTCCAGCTTCCGTACACACGCGACAAAGCGGGCCGCGCAGGCACCTGCGCGGCCTTGCGGCCAAACCAGTTCATGATGTTCTCCTATTGTCGCGCCCGAACGAGGCCGTGCACCCAACCCCCGTCACCCCGGACTTGATCCGGGGTCCCGCTTCTGTCTCAAACCAGCAAGTCGAACATATCCAGCCAGTCCGGATTAGCCCGTTCGATCAGTTCGAACTTCCACCGACGATGCCAACGCTTGATCCGTTTCTCGTGCCCGATGCATTGGACGATATCGTCACCACGATCCGCCCACACCAGCCGGTGAAGTCCGTGACGAGCACAAAAATCCGACCCATCCCCATTCCGATGCTGATACACGCGACCCGCCAAGTCCGAGGTGACGCCGACATACATCGTACCGCGATACCGATCGGCCATGATGCAAACCCAGCCACCCTGCAGCTCACGATCCATCACATCGGCATCGAAAAAGCGGGACCCCGGGTCAAGCCCGGGGTGACGAAAGTGAATATAGTCCCACCCGTTGTGGATGCATCGCTACCACCAACGTCACCCCGGGCTTGACCCGGGGTCCCGCTGCGAGCCGAGCGAAGCGATGCTATGAATACCGACCGACTCAAACCACCCGCACCCCCGGCTCCCTTCCCTTCCGCACCCCATCGAGCAAAGCCGCCAGCGCCCAAACGCACGCATCCGCGCGATCGGGCGACCGCCCCGGCCCCGCATAACCGCCGCCCACCTGCAACCCGCAAAGCTGGTCCTCCAGCGCCGCGAACACCCCCGCATGCACCACATCGCCGCGCTCATACGCCAGCGCGACCGGCTCGGCGCGGCGCGCCTTGCCGACGCTCGCATGCACCGGCACCACCGGCAGCGTGCAGTCGGCCTGGCGCAGCGTCGCCGCGACCATGTCGCCGCCCATATTGCTCTCGGCGACGATCCGGTCGGCGCCCCGGCGCGCCGCCGCCGCGGCGACCGCCTGCGCCCACACCCCCGGCAGCGGCGTCTCGACGCTCGCATCCTCGACCACCGCCAGCCGCCCGTCGCGTAGCAGCGCCGCGACCACGATACCGCACGCATCGCCGTGCGCGGTCGCCGGCGGATCGACGCCGATCACGACGCGCACCGGCTTGCCGATGCTCGCCGCCTGCACCCGGCACCGCTCGACCAGTCCGCGCGTCCACAGCGCGCCCTCGACATCCTCGAGCATCTCGCCGTCGAGTTCCTGCCGCCCGAGCCGCGTCCCGCTATAGGTTTCGAGCATGGAGGCGATAAAACTGTCCGGCAGCCACGGATTCTCGCGCGTCTTGCCCAATGTTTCCGCCAGCCCCGGCGCCGCCAGCACGCGCCGCATGACCGCATTGACGCGCGGCGTCGTCGTCACCACCACCCGCGGCCGCTCGCCGAGGCGGAGCCCCAGCATCAGATTGTCCCACGCCGCCTCGCCGCGCCGCCACTTGGCCAGCTCGTCGCACCAGGCGAAATCATGCTCGGGCCCGCGCAACTCCTCGCCCGCCTCGGCCGAATAGAGCGTCGCGACCGCCCCGCTCGAAAAGCGCAGCTCGCGCCGCGCCCTCACCCAATGCGGTGTCTCGCCCGCGCGCGCGACCGCGAGCAGCCCGCTCGGCCCGTCGATCATCACGCGCTGGCCGTCGGGCTGCGTCGCGCCGACCAGCGCGATGCGCGCGCCTGGGTTGGCGCGCGCGATCTCGCTCACCCATTCGGAGCCCGCGCGCGTCTTGCCGAACCCGCGGCCGGCGCGGATCAGCCAGACGCGCCAGTCGCCCGGCGGATCGCGCTGCCCGTCATTCTCGAACCCGTACCAGCGCTGCTCCAGTTCGCGCCGCTGCGCCCGGCCGAGTTCGGACAGCACCTCGCGAATTTCCGGCTCCGTCATCGCGGCAAGCTGGCGCATGATCGTCCGCGACCAGAGGCTCAGCCGCTGCGGCGTCCATTTCTTGCCGGCGCCTCCCTGCCGGGAGCACCGCATCGTCATGCCGCGCCCGGGCCCGCCTCACGCTGCCGGCGCTGTCGCTTCACCATGCGGATGCGGCGGATCAATATCGCATCGACTTCCTGCTGCGTCGCGACTTCGCGCGCCTGCGACCGCCGGTCCTTGGCCCGGGCCGGCCGGGTGCTCGCGCGATGCTTGTTCAAAAAACCGATCGCCTGCTCGACCGTCATCGTGCCGACCGGTTCGGCCGCCCCGTCGATCTCGATCGCCCCCACGGCCTCGAGCGCGCGGTGGAGCAGCGCCGTTTCCAGTCGTTCATATCCGATCTCGAGCGCGGCCTGCCACTGTACGGCAAATTCCGGATCGCACTGCCGCAAATGATCGCCTGCCCCCATCGGCATGCCCGCCGCCGCATGCGCGCGCTTCACGTTGCAGCTTTGCGCGAGCTCGCCCAGAAAGGCCGCACGCCGCGCCTTTGTCCAGCCCCCCGCGTCGACGCGCTTCAGCGGCACCGGACGATGGCACTGCGAACCGATCTCGTCTTGATCTCCGTTGGGCATGCCGCTCTCCAAAAACGAAAGGGCCGGAACACCCTCCCGCAAACGGAAGCGCGCCGGCCCGACTCGCAATTCTTCATGATGCGACACTTGTGCCATATCAGCGTGACGATGTCAACATAAAATAACCTATATGGTAATTTCGGGAAATCTTGCGCTTTCATGCCGGTGTCGGCTTCGGGCCGGTAGCGGCCATCCTGAACCCCTCCTCTTCAGAGGAGGGGTCAGCGAGACTTACGAACTTGTTCGTTAGTCGCAGCGGGGTGGTGACTGCGGCGTGGCGAATGTCTTCGACCACCACCCCGCTCGACTAATGGAAGCTTCCCAACCCAAACCTGCCCACCGTGCAGCACGACCACAATCAGACGCTGAAACATTATTGCGCCCGGCTCGCCGCTGCGCGACAAGCCCCTCTTCAACAGGAGAATATGATGCGCCTTGCCGTTGCCCTGATGCTGCTGCCCGCCCTTCCCTTCGCGCCGATGACCGCGCCCGCCTTCGCACAGGCGGCTCCCTTGGCCGGAGCCGAGGATCAGGCATTGCTCCATTTTCTCGATCGGGCGTTCGACGAACGGCTCGGCCTCAGCCCCGAATCGCAAACCCAGCTCGGCCTCAAGACCGATTATGACAAGCTCGACGACTATACTGACGCCGCCTCGCTGCGCGAGCAGGAGCTGGCCGAACGCCAGCTCAAGGACATGCGCGCGCGGTTCAAACCCGACCAGCTCGGCGAAAGCGCACGGGTAAGCTACCGCCTGTTCGAATATGAGGTCGAACGCGGCCGCGAAACGCTCCGCTTTCGCAAGCTGCGCTTTCCGGTCTCGACCAACGGCAGCCCCGCCGGCGCGATCCCCGTGCTGCTGATCAACAATCACAAGGTCGACAGCGTCGCGGATGCCGAGGCCTATATCGCCCGCCTGCGCGATACCGACCGCGTGATGCAGGAGGTCGCGGCGACGATGCGCGGACAGGCGGCGGCGGGGATCGTCCCCAACAAGGTCAATTTCGCCCCCGCGCGCGCCGACGCGCTCAAGATCATCGCGGGCGCGCCTTTCGACGGCGGCGCCGATTCGACGCTGATGGCCGACTTCCGCAAAAAGGTCGATGCGCTGGACGCTCCCGCTGCGACCAAGGCCCGGCTGATCGCCGACGCCGGCGCCGCCCTGACGGGGCCGTTCAAACACGGCTATGAGGTGCTGGTCGCCGCGATCGACGAAATCGAGCCGCAATCCAAGGGCAATTTCGGTGCCTGGCACCTCCCCGACGGCGCCGCCTATTATGCCGACCGGCTGAAAAGCTCGACGACCACCAGCCTGACCGCCGACCAGATCCACAACCTTGGCCTGCGGCAGGTCGCGGCGATCCGCGAAGAGATGGAAGCGATCAAAAGCGAGGTCGGCTTTACCGGCACGCTCGAACAGTTCTTTGATCACATCCGCGCCGATCCGGCGCTCAAATATCCGAACACCGAGGCCGGCCGCGAAACCTATCTGGCCGACGCCCGCGCGGTGATCGCATCGGTGATGACCGCCGCGCCGCGCTATTTCGGCGTGCTGCCGAAGGCTCCGCTCGAGGTGCGCGCGGTCGAAAAATGGCGCGAGGCGACGGCGCCGACCGCCTTCTACAACCCGCCTTCGGCCGACGGGACGCGCCCCGGCATCTATTACGTCAATCTTGTCGACATGAACCAGACGCAGAAGGTCCAGGTTGCCGGCATCGCCGCGCACGAGGGCGCGCCCGGGCACCATTTCCAGATCGCGCGCCAGCAGGAACTCACCGGCATCCCCAAGTTCCGCAAGTTCGGCGGCTATGGCGCCTATATGGAAGGCTGGGGCCTCTATTCGGAACGACTCGCGAACGAGATGGGGGTGTACAAAACCCCCTATGACCGCTTCGGCATGCTCTCGCTCCAGGTGTGGCGCGCGATCCGGCTGGTGCTCGATACCGGCATCCATTCGAAGCGCTGGACCCGCGAACAGGCGATCGCCTATTTCAAGGCGAACAGCTCGGTGTCGGATACCGACATCGCACGCGAGGTCGACCGCTATTTCAACTGGCCGGGTCAGGCGACGAGCTACATGGTCGGCCAGCTCCGCATCGCCGAGCTGCGCAAGCGCGCGGAACGCGAACTCGGCCCGCGCTTCGACATCCGCGACTTTCACGAGGCGGTGCTCAGCGAAGGCGCGCTGCCGCTCGATCTGCTCGAAGAGCAGGTCACGCGCTACATCGCGGCGAAAAGGAAGTGATGCCGCGTCGCTGACGAGCGCTTGGGGGTGGGGAGTGGTCGTTGGAGAAAAACGTCGCCCCAGCTTTCGCTGGGGCGACGTCTTATTCCGGCCGAAAGCCGCCATCGCCGTTTCCGTTCGCATCGAACGAAGTCGAGATGCCCGTCGGGCTGGGCGCGACATTGACGGGTGGGTCGACAGCGCTCGATGCGAACGGGGTTGGAAAGATGGCAGCCCCAACCGACCTCTTGCCGTCTTGCCCCGTCGGTCGCGCACGATTAGGCCACGTCCATGAGCGACGCCAAAATCTTCATCAGCGCGAACGACCTGCTTGCCGATTCCTTCCGGCTCGGAATGCAGGTGCTCGACAGCGGGTTCAAGCCGACCCACCTTGTCGGCATCTGGCGCGGCGGCGCGCCGGTCGGCATCGCGGTGCAGGAGCTGCTCGACTATCACGGCCACCACTGCGACCATATCGCGATCCGCACCTCCTCCTACAAAGGCATCGACCAGCAGGACCCGCATGTGAAGGTCTTCGCGCTCGGCTATCTCATCGACACGCTGAACCCCGAGGACCGGCTGCTCATCATCGACGATGTGTTCGACAGCGGCCGCAGCATCCGCGCCTTCATCGCCGAGCTGAAGGCGCGCTGCCGCCACAATATGCCGCGCGACATCCGTATCGCGACCGTCTGGTTCAAGCCCGGGCGCAACGTCACCGACCTGCGTCCCGATTATTTCGTCCACGAAACCGACCAGTGGCTGATCTTCCCGCACGAGATCGACGGGCTGACGATCGACGAGATTCGCCGCCACAAACCCGAGGCGGCGATCATCCTGCGCGAAGAAAATGAGGGGGAGGAGGTTTCGAATGGCTGACGGCTTTGCCTCGCGCGACGAACGCGCCGCCTTCATCGCCGGCCTGCCCAAGGCCGAACTGCATCTCCACATCGAAGGCTCGCTCGAACCCGAGCTGATGTTCGAACTGGCGCAGCGCAACCATGTCGCCATTCCCTTCGCCACCGTCGAGGAGGTGCGCGCCGCCTACGCCTTTTCGAATCTCCAGGATTTTCTCGACATCTATTATCAGGGCATGGGCGTGCTCCAGACCGAGCAGGATTTCTACGACCTCACCGCCGCCTATCTCGCCCGCGCCCATGCCGACGCGGTGCGCCATGTCGAAATCTTCTTCGACCCCCAGGGCCATACCGAACGGGGCGTCGCCTTCGAAACCGTCATCACCGGCATCGCGCGCGCGCTGGGCGATGCCGAGGCGCAGCATGGCATCACCTCAAAGCTTATTCTCTGCTTCCTCCGCCACCTCAGCGAAGCCGATGCCGAAGCGACGCTCGACGAGGCCCTGCCCTACCTCGACCGCATCGCCGGCGTCGGCCTCGATTCGTCCGAGGTCGGCCATCCGCCCGCGAAATTCGAGCGTGTCTTCGCCCGCGCCCGCGGCCTCGGGTTGAAGATCGTCGCCCATGCGGGCGAGGAAGGCCCGCCCGCCTACGTCCGCGAAGCGCTCGACCTGTTGAAGGTCGATCGCATCGACCATGGCAACCGCAGCCTCGAGGACGACGCGCTGGTCCGGCGCCTCGCGGACGAAGGCATGACCCTCACCGTCTGCCCGCTCTCGAACCTCAGGCTCTGCGTCGTCGACGACATCGCCGACCATCCGCTCAAGACCATGCTCGACGCCGGGCTCCGCGCGACGGTGAACAGCGACGATCCCAGTTATTTCGGCGGCTATGTAAACGCCAATTATCAGGCGGTCGCCGACGCGCTCGACCTGTCGAAGGCCGACCTTCTCACCCTCGCGCGCAACAGCTTCACCGGCTCCTTCCTCGGCGACGCCGACAAGGCGAAGCATCTCGCGGCGATCGACGCCTATCGCTGAGCAGTGCCGGGGACCAGGAACTTCAGCCCCTGCAGCTTGACGACCGTGTCCCCGACGCAAACCGGCGCCGCGATCAGTCGCATCCAACGCGGCTCGCCCTGCGCCGGCCGGATTTCGGCATCGAGCGTGAAGCCGCGCCGGTGCCGGATCGCATAGGCGCGCAATTTCTCCATCGCCGCGCGCGACCCTTCGCCATAAAGCGCCACCGCTTCGTCGCGCGACACGGTTGCGCCGTCGGGAATCCCGAAAATCGAATAGACCTCGCTCGACCAGCTCAGCCGGTTGTCGGCAAGATCGCACGACCATTCGCCCAGCTTCTGCACGCCGGGCGGTCCGGCCCCGATCACGACATCGGCGTCGAGCGAATGATAGTCGAGCAACTGTCCCAGCGCGAAATGGCGCTCGCGTTCGTACAGCGGCCAGCTGTGATGGATCGGCAGGGGATAAAGCTGTTTCATGTCCCGGTCTTGCGCTCTGCCCGATGAGCCTAACATCCGGCCGCCTAACAATATATGAGCGGGATCGCCATGCCAATCCGCCCCGCGCCGGGCGTCGGCCGGGCGGCGGGGCGAAGCGGTTCCCCGGCCCGCGCCGGGGAACGGATCGGGCTTATTCCGCGGGCCGCACCCGCGTCCAGAAATCGTCGAACGCATGGGCGTCGAAGAAGGCATGGGCTCGCACGATGCGCCCGTCCTTCAGCGTCAGGATCCACGCATAGCTGTTGACATAGGGCTTGCCGTCGCGCGCGGTGCCCTGCGCATCGAAATGCGCGACCACCGTGTCGTCCTCGGCATAGAGCGCGTGCACGCTCGGGATCAGCCGCGTGCGCATCCGCGCGTTGAACGGCCGGATAACCTCGCTCATGAAGGCTTCCTTCGACGGGTAGGTCTTGCTCGCGAGCGAGTTGCCCGAAATCGTCCACACCGCATCCTCGGCGAGCAGATCATAGGGACCGCCGGTCCCCGCCGCCCATGCGTCCATCGCTTTCGCGATCGCCGCGCGGTTGGCTTCGACCTGGTGGGTCTGCGCTCCGGCTTTCGCCGCCATCGTCGCGGCCGCCAGCGCGATTGCGATCCGGCCGACATTCCTGATCCAGTTGGTCATCGTCTGTCTCCTCAGTTCAGCGCCGCAACCGCGGTTTTTGCCACTTCATAATCCTGGTCGACGAGGCCGCCCGATACGCCGACCGCGCCGATCAACCGCCCCTCGCCGTCCTTCACCGGCACGCCGCCCGGAAAGACGATCAATCCGCCGTTGGTGCGGTCGAAACCCGGCGAGGTGCCGCCCGGCTTGACGAAATCGTAGAGCGCCTCGGTGTTGAAGCCGAAGAGCGCCGCGGTGCGCGCCTTGTTCAGTGCGATATCGGCCGAGCCGAGGAAGGCTCCGTCCATGCGGAGGAAGGCCTTCAAATTCGCGCCATCGTCATAGACCGCGATGTTCATCGGCACCCCGATCGCCTCGGCCGCCTTGCGGGCGGCGGCGATGGCGGTGTCGGCCTGGGTCTGGGTGATGCTCATCTCTTTACCCTCTCTTTCTGAAATCCTCCCCGTGGCGAAGCCATGGGGAGGGGGGACCGCTCGCGAAGCGCGTGGTGGAGGGGCCAGCGACGTCGCGCTATCGCCCCACCGTCAGCGGCTTCGCCGCTGCCACCTCCCCATCGCTGCGCGACGGGGAGGAGCAATCGGGGGTCAGATCCGGTTTTCCCAGGCGTCGAGCTGGTGCTGCTTCAGCATGTCCTCGATCACCTGCGGCACGACATTGCGGAACTTGCCGTCGTCGGCGGGCACGATCTCGATCATCCGTTCGATCATCTCGGTCGGATCCATCTTGCCCTCGGGGGTGGCGAAGAAGTCGTCGAACCCCTTGCGCAAGTCGGCGCGCTTGGTGAAATTCACGCTGTCGTCGAGCCAGCGGAACGGATTGTCCGCCATCGTCTCGTTATAGCCGGTGTAATAGGCGCCGGGGTTGATCGTCTGGACCTTGACGCCATAGCTGGCGAGTTCCTGCTGCATCGCCTCGGCAAAGGCTTCGAGCGCATGTTTGGTCGAGACGTATGTGCCCCAGTTCGCCGGGGTGAACAGCCCGCCCATCGACGAGGTGAACACGACCTTCTTGCCCCGGGCCTTGCCCTCGCGGACCCAGCGCTGGACGATGCCCTGCGTCAGCTGGAGCGGCAGGAAGACGTTGATCTCGTAATTCTTGCGAACCAGATCGAGCGGGATTTCCCAGACCGGACCCGCTTCGCCCATGCCGGCATTGTTCCACAGGACGTCGATGTCCCAGCTCTGCGCCTGTTTGATGTCATAGGGATCGGTGAGGTCGAGGCGTTCGACGCGGATCTTGTCCGAAAGGCCGAGCGCCGCGACTTCCTCGCGCAGCGGTGTGACCTGCGACGACACCTGCGCGGTGGCGATGATGTTATGGCCGT
>PNJO01000029.1 GCA_013821905.1 Sphingopyxis sp.
GAAACCCGCCGTATTGTCGTCGACCAGATCGAGCGCGGCGTTGAGATCGTCGAACGGCGCATAGGCGAAGCCGGGCAGCAGCGGATCGAAACCCTTGCGCAGCTTTTCCTGATTGGTCGCCGAGATCGTGCCGAGCGTGCGGCCGTGGAAGGCGTTGTTGAAGGTGATCAGCGTATGCTTCTGCGCATTGCCGCCGCTCGAATGATAGGCGCGCGCGGTTTTGATCGAACATTCGACCGCCTCGGCACCCGAATTGGTGAAGAAGACGGTGTCGGCGAAGGTATGATCGACAAGACGCTGCGCATAGGCTTCACCCTGCGGGCTGCCGTAGAGGTTCGACACGTGCATCAGCGTCGCGGCCTGATCCTGGATCGCCTTCGTCAGATGCGGATGGCCGTGGCCCAGAAGATTGACCGCGATGCCGCTTGCGAAGTCCAGATAGCGTTCGCCTCGCTCGCCGATCAGATAGGCGCCCTCGCCGCGGACCGGACGCACACCGCACCGGGGGTAAACGGGCATCAGCGGCGTGATCGACATGGGCTACACCTTTCAGTTCAGGCAAAGTAAAAAGGCGACCCCATGCGGGCCGCCCTTGATGGGACCGCCCCTATACTGCCGCGGCCGGAGCCGCGTCAACACGGGGCTTAGAGCGACTTTGCCGCCTGCATCGCAAGCGCGACCGAGCGCTTGCGCGCATCATGATCGTACATCGACGAGGCGACGATGATCTCGTCGACACCGGTGCGCGCCTGAAAGGCCTTGAGGCCCGCCGCGACATCGTCGACCGTGCCGACCGCCGAGCATTGCAGGACATGGTCGAGGATCGCCCGCGCATTGGGCGGCAGGCTGTCCTTATAAGCTTCGAGCGGCGGCTTCATCCTGCCCGGATTGCCGGTGCGCAACGCGACGAACGCCTGCTGCTGCGACGAGGCGAGCAGTTCGGCCTCCTCGCGCGTGTCGGCGGCGAAAATGTTGAAGGCGGCCGCCGCATAGGGCTCGGCCAGCTGCTCCGACGGCTTGAACTGGCGGCGATAGATGTCGAGCGCCTCGTCGAGCGCGTCGGGCGCGAAATGGCTGGCGAACGCGTAGGGCAGTCCGAGCATCGCCGCGAGCTGCGCGCCGAACAGGCTCGATCCCAGTATCCACAGCGGGACGTTGGTCCCTTCGCCCGGCACCGCGCGAATGCCGAGGCGGTCGTCGCCGGCAAGAAAGGCCTGCAGCTCGACGACATCCTGCGGGAACTGCCGCTCGTCGCTCGCGAGATTGCGGCGGAGCGCGCGGGCGACGACGCCGTCGGAACCGGGTGCGCGGCCAAGTCCGAGATCGACGCGGCCGGGGAACAGCGCCTCGAGCGTGCCGAACTGCTCGGCGATCACCATCGGCGCGTGGTTGGGCAGCATGATGCCGCCGGCGCCGATGCGGATGGTCGAGGTCGCCTGCCCGATATGCGCGATCACCACCGCCGTCGCGGCGCTCGCGATCCCGGCCATCCCGTGATGCTCGGCGACCCAATAGCGATGATAGCCGAGCGCCTCGGCATGACGCGCGAGATCGGCGGCGTTGGCGAGCGACTGGGCGATCGTACCGGTATCGGTGACGGGCACGAGGTCGAGAAAAGAGAGTTTCGGCATGAAACGGATATGCGGTGGCCGGTCCGGGGGTTCAAGGCACGATCGTCGCCCCCGCGAAGGCGGGGGCCGCATTAGGCCTTGCGCTATCGCTCCAGCGGCCCCCACCTTCGCGGGGGCGACGTGTCAGGCCCGCTCGTCTTTCGGCGAGTCCATCAGCACATAGGTCGTGATCGAATGCACCTGCGGCAGCACGCCGAGCACCTCGGTATGGAAATGCTTGTAGGACGCGAGGTCCGCGGTCTCGACGCGCAGCAGATATTCGATCGTACCGGTGATATTGTGGCACTCGCGCACCTCGGGAGCAAGCGCCATCGCCGCCTCGAAATCGGCCTGCGATTGCTTGGTGTGCGACGACAGGCCGACGGTGACATAAGCAAGAAAGGTCAGCCCCAGCTTCGCGGGGTCGATGACGGCGCGATAGCCCTTGATCACCCCGCTGCGCTCAAGCTCCTGCACGCGGCGCAGGCACGCCGACGGCGACAGCCCGACGCGGTCGGCGAGATCGAGGTTCGAGATTCGCCCGTCACGCGACAATTCGTGCAATATCTTGCGGCCTATGGCGTCAATCTTGGTCATAGATTGCGCAATCTATCCAATGACTACGTATCTTTGCAACCCATCGCGCATCGAAACGCATTATGTTGCGCGCATGGAACAGACCACCTTCGCCGCGCTCTCCGCCTTCGCCCTCGTCTCGTCGATCACGCCGGGACCGAACAATATGATGCTGATGGCCTCGGGCGCGAATTTCGGCCTCCGCCGCACCGTGCCGCACGCGCTCGGCGTCGGCATCGGCTTCACGCTGATGATCGTCCTCGTCGGGGTCGGGCTGATGGGGCTGTTCGACATGTTCCCCATACTCAATATCGTGCTCAAGGTCGTGAGCGTCGCCTATCTCCTGTGGCTCGCGTGGAAGATCGCCAACGCCGCTGCTCCCGGCGACGGCGGAAGCCCGCGCGGCAAGCCGATGAGCTTCTTCCAGGCGGTGCTGTTCCAGTGGGTCAACCCGAAGGCCTGGTCGATGGCGCTCAGCGCGATCGCGCTCTATGCGCCCGACCGCAATTTCGCCGCGGTGCTGCTCGTCGCGGTGATCTTTGGCATCATCAACCTGCCCTCGACCAGCCTGTGGGCGGTCATGGGCGTGTCGCTGCGCGGCTGGCTGTCGAGCCCGGCGCGGCTCAGGGCGTTCAACTGGACGATGGCGGCGCTGCTCGTCGGATCGCTTGCGCTTCTGATCTGATCGCTTAAGGCACGGCGCGATCCTCCCCTCGCGACCGGAGAAGAGAAACATGCAAAGCCGCCGCCTTGGCAAGAGCGCCATTCATGTGTCCGATATCTGCATGGGAACGATGACCTTCGGCAGCCAGACCGACGAGGCCGAGGCGTTCCGCGTCCTCGACCGCTGCTTCGACGAGGGCATCAATTTCTACGACACCGCCGAGGGCTATCCGGTGCCGCCCGACACCAAGTGGGTCGGCCGCACCGAGGAGATCGTCGGCCGCTGGTTGAAGACCAAGCCGCGCGACGCGATCATCCTCGCGACCAAGGTGTCGGGGCCGAGCCATGTCTGGTTCAAATCGCCGTGCCGGAACGGCATGACCGCGCTCGACCGCAAGAATATCTTTCAGGCGATCGACGACAGCCTGACGCGGCTGCAGACCGACTATGTCGATCTCTACCAGACGCACTGGCCCGACCATGACGCGCCCTATGACGAGATGATGGACGCGCTCGACGAACTCGTCCGCGTCGGCAAGGTCCGCATCCTCGGCTGTTCGAACGAGACGAGCTGGGGGCTGATGAAGTCGCTCGCGGCGTCGGAGCGGCTTGGCGGTGCGCGTTATCACACGATCCAGAATAATTTCAGCCTCAACAACCGCCGATTCGAGGACGAGCTGGCGCAGGTGTGCCGGCAGGAGGGCGTCAGCCTGATCCCCTATTCGCCGCTCGCCGGCGGCGTCCTGTCGGGCAAATATCAGGGCGGCGCGACGCCCGAGGGCGCGCGTTTCTCGCGCTATCTGCAGATGGAGGGGCGACAGGCGGCGATGGGCCGCCGCTTCGTCAACGAAAAATCGCTCGCCGCGACCGAACGCTATCTGGCGATCGCAAAGGACGCCGGGCTGCATCCGGTGACAATGGCGACCGCCTGGTCGAAACAGCATGATTTCGTCGCCTCGACCATTGTAGGCGTCAGCGCCTATGACCAGCTCGACCCGATCCTCGCGGCGAAGGACCTGCTGCTCGACGAGGCGCTGATGAAGGCGCTGCACAAGGTCGGCAAGGACATCCTCTATCCGATGGGATGACGGGCTGCTACCGTCACCCGCATTCGCAGCAGGAGTTCATCATGTCGCCCTTTCGCCGCAGCCTCGTCGCCTTCGCCCTGGCAATGGGAGCGGCCGGCGCCGCGCATGCCGCCGATCCGACGATGTTCCGCGACGCGGGTTGCGGCTGCTGCCTCAAATGGCTGGAGCAGGTGAAGGCGTCGCTGAAAGCCCCGGTGAAGGTCGTGAACGCCGCCGACATGAATGCGGTCAAGGACAAGCAGGGCGTGCCGCAGGCCCTGCGTAGCTGTCACACGGTGATCGTGGGCGGCTATGTCATCGAGGGCCATGTCCCGGCGAAGGAGATCGCACGCCTGCTCCGCGAAAAGCCGAAGGGCGTGAAGGGGCTTGCGGTCGCCGGTATGCCCTTGGGCTCGCCCGGCATGGAGCATGGCAGCCACCGCGAAGCCTATCAGGTCATGACCTTCGGTCCGGGCGGCCAGCGCGTCTATGCGCGCTACGCCGCCAGCCATTGATCAGCCGAACCGCTCGCGCAGTTCGAATTTCAGCACCTTGCCGGTCGCGTTGCGCGGCAGCGCCTCGACCAGCTCGATCCGCACCGGATGCTTGTAGCGCGCGAGCCGCTCGCCGCAGTGCGCGCGCAGTTCCTCGATCGTCACGCTCGCGCCGGGGCGCGGGACGATGACCGCGCAGCCATATTCGCCCCATTTGGGGTCGGGCAGCCCGATCACCGCGACCTCGTGCACCGCCTCCATCTCGTAGAGCGCATTTTCGACCTCGGCCGGATACACATTCTCGCCGCCGGTGATGTACATGTCCTTCACCCGGTCCTCGATGTAGAAATAGCCGTCGGCGTCCATCCGCCCGACGTCGCCCGAGCGGAACCAGCCGTCGACGAAGCTCGACGCATTGGCGTCGGGCCGGTTCCAGTAGCCGGGCGTGATGTTGAGCCCGCGCATCCAGATTTCGCCGAGTTCGCCTACCGCCGCCTCGCTGCCGTCGCCGCGCATGATCTTCGCCTCGCAGTGGCGCACCGGACGCCCCGCCGCTCCGATCTTCGCGGGAATGTCGCGCTCGTCGAGCATCAGCGCCGCCGCGCAGGTCTCAGTCATGCCATAGCCTTCGCGGATCACGACCCCGCGCGCGAACCAGGTGCGCAGCAGGCTTTCGGGCACGCTTTCGGCGCCGCAGCTCATTGTCCGGACGCGCGAGAAATCGGTCGTCGCGAAATCGGGATGCGCCTGCATCGCATTGTACATCGCCGGCACACCCAGGAAATGCGTCACGCCGAGCGCTGGGTCGCCGAAGATGCCGAGCATCGCGCCGGGATCGAAACCGCGCACGACGATTACGGTGCCGCTGTAACCGAAGCTGATCGTCGTATAGGCGACGAGCCCGCCGATGTGGAACAGCGGCAGCGCGACGAGCCCGACCATGCGGTTCGACGCGTTCGTCGCGCCTCCCGACCCCGCGTTGATGAAATAGAATTGGGCATGGTTGAACATCGCCCCCTTGGGCGTGCCCGTCGTCCCCGACGAATACATGATCATGCAAAGGTCGGTGCCGAGCTGCGGGTGTTGCTCATAGACCGGCGTCGCGGCGGCGATCGCGGCTTCGAGGCCGCCGCCCTGCCCCATCGGGTCCATCGAGATCCAGTGTGCGACCGCGGTCTTTTCGCGCAGCGCGGGGACGACCGCGTCGAGATCGCTGTCGTGGAAGATCACTCGCGCGCCGCTGTCGTCGAGCATGAAGGCGAGTTCGTGCGCGGTCAGCCGGAAGTTGAGCATCGTCAGCACCGCGCCGATCCGCCAGCAGGCGAACATGACGTCGAGCATATCGCTGCTGTTCATCGACAGGAGTGCGACGCGGTCGCCCTTTTCGATGCCTTTCGATTTCAGATGCCCCGCGATCCGCGCCACGCGCTCGTGCATCGCGGCATAGCTGTGCCGCCGCCCGCTGTGCATGTCGATCGTCGCGAGCTTGTCCGGATAACGGTGCGCGGATTCGGCGATCCAGTCATAGACCAGCATGTCGTTCATCGTGTCTCTCCCACGGCAAACTTACGTTTTCCGCCGGAGAAAGCGAGTCCCGCAATTTGTCATCCCGGCGAAGACCGCTGCAAATCCGGAATCGGGACGGCTGGTTGCGGACGCTCTTCTCCCCTCCCGCTTGCGGGAGGGGTCGGGGGTGGGCCAGCAATGTTGCGATCAGCCCACCCCGCTGCGGCTAGCCAGCAAGCTGGCAAGCCTCGCTGCCCCTCCCGCAAGCAGGAGGGGAAATCAGATCTCTCCTACAACGGCAACCAACCACCCCAGATCCGACATCGGCATCGGAGCGAACCATATGATCGCCGGTCAAAGGCTCGCCTTGAACAGTTCCAGCTGGCGCGCCCAGGCCTTTTCGGCCGCCGCCTCGTTATAGGCGCGCCCGTCGGGCGGGCACCAGCCGTGCATCGCGCCGGCATAGACCTCGACCTCGTGCCACGGCTTGCGCGGCGCGAGCACGGCCTTGAGCAGGACTTTCTCGTTCGGCGTTTCCTTGTCGTCATTGTCGGCGATCGCGAAGAGATAGCCGGCGTTAGTCTTCGGGATCAGCAAATGCGGGCTGTCGGGCTTGTCGGTGCCGACACCGCCGCCGTGAAAGCTCGCCGCCGCGCCGACGCGGTCGGGCTTCAGCGCCGCAGTATAGATGACCATCGGGCCGCCCATGCAATAGCCGCTGGTGCCGAGCTTGCGCTTCGCATCGACTTCCTTCTGCGCATCGAGGAAGGCGAGATGCGCGGTCGCGTCGGTCGCGACCGTCGTCCGGTTCAGCTGGTTGAGATAACCGAACAGCTTTTCGCGCACCGCCGGATCGCTCCAGTCATTCGCCGCATCGACCACCGGCGATTTCTGCCAGCGGTAGAAGGGATTGACGCAGAGCACCGCATATCCCTCGCCCGCCAGCCGGTCGGCCATCTGGCGAAAGGCGGGGCGAAGCCCGCGAATGTCCGGCCAGACCAGCACGCCCGGATGCTTGCCGGACGCGGGCGCGACGAAATAGGCGTCGCAGGTGCCGTCGGCGGTCCTGATCTCGACATCGCGCCCCTTCACCGGCTTGCCCGCGAGCGCGCACGCCGGGAACGCCGCCATCAGCGCACCGGTTCCCGCGAGCGCGGCAAAGCTACGCCGCCCGACAGGCATTCCGGCGCGGTCAAGGTCGGCTTCGGTTTTCTCGGTGCACATGACTCTCTCCTTGAGGAAATTTCGGAAAGCCGCAGAAAACTGCGCAACTTCATTCGCGATTCACCCAGCATAGGGGGCGGATACGGACGCAGCTAAGCACGCTGCGGAATAATAGGAAAGACCCGTCTGACCCGTCCCGTCATCCCCGCGAAGGCGGGGATGACGAACAATGGTCAGGCGACGAGAAGAACCTCGTCATAGCTATGGGCAATATGGTGCACCCCCACGCCGCGCAGCATCGCGCCATGCGCGGCGCGGTCGACGATATGGCCCGCGCCGCAGAAGCCGATGACGGTCATGCCCGCCGCCAGCGCCGCCTGCGCCCCCGTCGGCGAGTCCTCGATGGCCAGGCAGCGTGCCGGATCGACGCCGAGCCCCTTCGCGGCGGCGAGGTAGATGTCGGGATGCGGCTTGCCGCGGTCCCAGCCGTCGGCGCTGTAGATCTGGTCACCGAAATGATGGCCGAGCCCGAACAGCCCGAGCGCCCAGCCGATATATTCGGCGCGGCTCGACGAAGCGATGGCGCGCGGCATCGGCCCGAGCGTATCGAGAAAGGCCGGCGCTCCCGGAACGGCATCGAAGCCCTCCATGAAGCGCGAACGCGCCCGGGTGCGGTGCGTCTCGCGAAAGTCGGCAGGGAGCGGACGGCCGAAACGCGCCTCGATCCGCCGCTGGGTCTCCTGCCAGTTGTGGCCATAATAGTCGCGCAGGCACTCGTCATAAGTCGTCGCCATGCCGACCGCGGTCAGACTCTCGGCGAGCGACTGGTTCGCGCGCACCTCGCTGTCGGCGATCACGCCGTCGAAATCGAAGATGATGGCGGCGAAGGACATGGCGTCAGGGCATGACCCCGGCGCCGCGCGCATAGCTCCACGGCCCCTCGCCCGACCAGCCACGCCCGTCGGGAAAGCTGAGCTTCAATCCGCTGAGCTGTGCGGGCGCGAAAAGGCGCATGTTGACGCCCATCAGGTCGACCTCGCCGCCCATGCGTTCGATCAATCCGTCGGTCGCCGACCAGTGCGTCGAACAGCCGCAGGTCGCGCAGAAATGCAGGTCCGAATTGGGGTTCGCCCGGTCGGCGCGATTATAGGTCTGTGTCGGGCCTTCGATCACCACGTCGCGCGGCGACATATAGGCCCAGAGGATGCCGTGCGAAAAGCAGAGCGAGCAATTGCATTCGGCAACCTCGTCGGGCGCCTTGGCAAGGCGCACCGAGACGGCGCCGCAGTGGCAGCTGGTATTCCAGCTCACTCCACTGTCACCGACTTGGCCAGATTGCGCGGCTGATCGACATCGGTGCCCTTCGCGACCGCGACGTGATAGGCCAGCAGCTGCACCGGCACCGCATACACCAGCGGCGCGATGAGCGGGTGGACCTTGGGCATTTCGATCGTCGCCATGCAGCCGTCGCCGGCTTCGGCGAGGCCCTCGGCGTCGCTGATCAGCACGACCTTGCCGCCGCGCGCCATGACCTCGTGCATGTTGCTCACGGTCTTTTCAAACAAGGGTCCGCTCGGCGCGAGGACGATCACCGGCACCGCCTCGTCGATCAGCGCGATGGGCCCGTGCTTCATTTCGCCCGAGGCATAGCCTTCGGCGTGGATGTAGCTGATCTCCTTGAGCTTGAGCGCGCCCTCGAGCGCGAGCGGATAGTCGGGGCCGCGGCCGAGATAGAGGACGTCGCGCGCGGGGGCGACGAGATGCGCCATTTTCGCAATCTCCTCGTCGTGCGCGAGCGCGGCGTTGAGCGCGGCGGGCGCTTCGATCAGGTGTTTCACGATCTCATGCTCGTCGGCGGCGCTGAGCTTGCCCTTCCCCCGCGCAAGGTGCGCGGCGAGCGCGGCGAGCACCGCGAGCTGGCAGGTGAAGGCTTTGGTCGACGCGACTCCGATTTCGGGGCCCGCGTGGGTCGGGAGCAGCAGGTCGGCCTCGCGCGCCATGCTGCTGGTCGGCACGTTGACCACGACGGCGATCGTCTGCCCGTTCGCCTTGCAATGACGCAGCGCCGCGAGCGTGTCGGCGGTCTCGCCCGATTGCGAGATGAAGAGCGCGAGCCCTCCGGGTTGCAGCACCGGATCGCGGTAGCGGAACTCCGACGCGACGTCGATGTCGACGGGGACTCGCGCGAAGGTCTCGAACCAGTATTTGGCGACCATGCCGGCGTAGAAGCTGGTGCCGCAAGCGACGATGGTGATGCGCTCGACCTTCGACAGTTCGAAGTCCATCTGCGGCAGCGCGACCGTCTGTTCGAGCGGGCGGATGTAGGAGGAGAGCGTCTGCGCGACGACGGTCGGCTGCTCGAAAATCTCCTTCTGCATGAAGTGGCGGTAATTGCCCTTCTCGACCGCGGCGGCGGTGACGCCCGAGGTCGTGATCTCGCGCGTGACGGGGGTGTTCGCGGCATCGTAAATCTGCGCGCCGTCGCGGGTGATGACGACCCAGTCGCCTTCCTCGAGATAGGCGACCTTCTGCGTCAGCGGCGCGAGCGCCAGCGCGTCCGACCCCAGATAGGTCTCGCCCTCGCCGTAACCGACGACGAGCGGCGAGCCGAGGCGCGCGCCGATCAGCAGGTCGGGATGCCGGCGGAAGGCGATCGCGAGCGCGAAGGCGCCGCGCAGCTGGGGCAGCACCGCCTGCACCGCTTCCTGCGGCGATTTGCCCGCCTCGACCTGTTCGGAGACGAGATGCGCGACGACCTCGGTGTCGGTCTCGCTCTCGAACGTCCGGCCGCGTGCGGTCAAGGCTTCGCGCAGCGGCTTGAAATTCTCGATGATGCCGTTGTGGACGAGCGCGACTTCGCCCGTCGCATGCGGATGCGCGTTGCTCATCGTCGGGGCGCCGTGCGTCGCCCAGCGCGTGTGCGCGATGCCGACCGTTCCGGGCGCGGGATTGCCGGCGAGTTCCTTGACCAGATTGCCGAGCTTGCCCTCGGCGCGGCGGCGGATCAGCTCGCCGCCCTCGACCGTGCACACGCCCGCCGAATCATAACCGCGATATTCCATGCGCCTGAGGCCGTCGACGAGGCGGTCCGCCACCTGGGCCTGGCCGATGATTCCGATGATTCCGCACATGGGGGTCCAAGCTTTCTTCTAGAGCGTGTAGGGAATGCGAATACCCGGCATCGATGCCGGAAACACCTTGATATTGCGCGTAACGAGGATGCGGCCGCTGATCTGCGCCGTCGCCAGTACGAAAGCGTCGGCGAGCGTCAAGCCCTTGCGCTCGGCGCGCAGCGCGGCGGCGCGCCGCGCGACCGCATCGCCGATCTCCTCGACCTGGAAACAGCCGAGGAAGGCCTCGACCGCTTTCACGGTCGCGGGATCGGCCGCGGCCATCACCTCGGTCCAGCTCACGCGGCTGACGCTCTTGCGCCCGGCGCGGCGAATCTCGGCGCGCGCTGCCTCGACGCCGAGCAGCGCGTCGATCAATATGTCGCTGTCGAATTGCGCGTCGATCATTCGCGCTTGCCCCGCAGGCGGCGCTGATATTTCAGCCCGTCGCCGATGTCGTCGCGGTCCTTCCAGATGCCGAAGGCGTTGTCGACCGCATCGCCCGACACGTCGGCGCGATAGGATGCGACCGCCCGGCGGACCAGTTCGGCGCGCGACACGCCCTGCTCGGCGGCAAGGGCGTCGAGCCACTGGATATCATCGTCGGGAATGTCCGCGAGAAAGCGCATGCGACTCTGATATCATATCGTGATATCAAATCAAGCGATCTGCTTGCGATAAACCAGAAATCCCGATTTTTCGGCAATGCGATCATAAAGCTGCATCGCCGTTTCGTTGGTTTCGTGGGTCAGCCAATAGACACGCGGCAGCGACAGCTCCGCCGCCGCGCGATAGACGGCTTCGATCAGCGCCCGTCCCACACCTTGCCCCCGCGCCCCGGCGCTCGTGAACAGGTCCTGCAAATAAAGCGACGGCTGGAGCGCGGTCGTGCTGCGATGGAGCAGATAATGGGTGAAGCCCAGCAACGCGCCGCCGCGTTCGGCGACCAGCGCGAACATCGGCTCATAGGGATCGAAGAGGCGGTTCCACGTCGCGGCGGTGATTTCGGGCGCCAGCGCCGTGTCGCCGCTGCGCCCGTAAAAGGCGTTATATCCATCCCAGAGCGGCAGCCATGCGTCATGGTCGGCACGCGTCGCGGGACGGACGACCAGCGCGCTCATTCCTTGCCACCCGTTCCGACCCGCGCGAAATTGCGATCGACGAAGTGCAGCGCGAACTGCACGGGATCGGCGGGACGCCCGTTCGCCGCCGTGAACCGGTCGTTACCCTCGGCCCAGACTTTCCGGACCTGCGCGCCGAAATCGGCCGGAAACTTCATCTGCTGCTCGACGATTTGCACCCAGCTTCCCTTGAGTCCGAAACTTTGTTCGAGCTGCGGCACCATCGCCTTGCAATAGGCCTCGGTCGCGGCGTCGAGATGGCCGATCGTCTTGAGTACCCAGGCATCGACAAAGCGCAGGAAGGGCTTGTCGTCATAACGGTCGGTCAATGCGGTTTCTCCGAATCGGACGGGGGCGGTTGCGATAGCGGCAGATAGTCGCCGAGGATATTGCGTTCCATCCCATTGCCCCAGCCCGCGCCATGGTCGCTGGTGATCCGCGCGACGTGGCGGTCGGTGATGACATGGTCGCCATAGGCGAGGAGCTGGAGAATCGCTCCCGGTCGCAGATGACGGCTCGCCCAGCCGAGCGGGGTGTCGCCATGCACATCGCGGCAGGTCCGGTCCGCGCCCGCGTCGAGCAGCAGCCGGATCGTCGCGGCGTCGGCATAGGCGGCGGCCAGATGCAGCGGATATTCGCCGCAGGTGCGCACATCGCGCATGAAGGCGCCGGTTTCACGCCCCGCGATCGTCGGCACCCGGGGGTCGGCGCCGCGGTCGAGGAGCAACCGCACGACCATCGCATAATAGGGCCGCCCCGCCTTCGACAGCGCCGCGTGCAGCACGGTTTCGCCCGTCTCCGCCCCGCGCCAGTTCGGGTCGGCGCCCTGCTCGATCAGAAAGTCGGCGACTTTCCAATGCCCCGAAAAGGCCGCGTTGCCGAGTTCGGCGCCAAGATCGAGCGCCGAAAAATCGGCGCCGGCACGCCGCGCGGCGCGCAATCCGGTCGCATCGCCATAATAGACCAGCCATTGCAGCGCCGACACCGCGCCTTCGGTCGTCAGCTTCGCCCCACCGGGCCGCGCGAGCAGATCGACGATCAGGTCGGTGCGCCCCTTCGCGATCAGGTCGAGCAGTTCGCGGTCTTCCATGCCTCGCCTCCTGCGGATGCGTCCGCCGTCGCGCCCCGCTTGGCTAGGGCGACGGACTCCACTCGTCGCGGAGCAGCCCGAATATCAGCGAATCGCGCACGCCGATATGCGTTTCCCATTCGCCGCGCAGCCGGCCTTCGCGCTGAAAGCCCAGCCTTTCGAGCAGCGCGATCGACGCGGCATTGTCGGGGTCGGTATCGGCGAAGATGCGGCGCAGGCCCAGGTCGCCGAAACCATGGTCGATGACCCGCGCCGCCGCTTCGCGGGCGATGCCGCGGCTCCACAGGTCGCGGCGGAGGATATAGCCGATCTCCTTCACTCCGGGCTTGCCGTCCATCAGGATCACCCAGCCGAGCGCGACATCGTCGCCGGCGGTGATCGCCCAGCAGATATGCTCGCCGTCCGGCACGGCGTTCGTCCGGACATGATCGACGGTCTCGGCGAGCGTTGTATGCGCTCCGCTCGACCACCAGCGCATCACCTGCGGATCGGACAGGACCGGAAAGAGCGCGGGCGCATCCGCTTCGCAAAGCTGGCGCAGCACGAGCCGCGCGGTCGTCAGCGTCGGTGCCGGCATCGCGCTATTTCTTCTGCTCGGCCTTCTTCTTGCGCATCGCGTCGTGAAAGCGGTCGGCCCAGCCGGGTTTGACGAGCTGCTCGCCGCGAACGAGGCGCAGTTCGCCGTCGGCGACGTCGCGCGTCACCGCGCTGCCCGCGGCGACAATCGCGTCGCGGCCGATCTTCACCGGCGCGACGAGCGCGCTGTTCGATCCGATGAAGGCATTTTCGCCGATCACCGTCTGATATTTGAAATAGCCGTCATAGTTGCAGGTGATCGTGCCCGCGCCGATGTTGGCGCCCGCCCCGACGGTCGCATCGCCGATATAGGACAGGTGGTTCGCCTTCGCGCCCTTGCCGAGCGTCGCCTTCTTCACCTCGACGAAATTGCCGATCTTCGCCTTTTCGTCGAGCACCGTGCCGGGGCGCAGGCGCGCGAAGGGGCCGACCTCGCATCCGGTCGCGATCGCCGCGCCCTCGATATGGCAGTTGGCGCGGATCGTCACGCCGTCGGCGACCCGGACGCCGGGGCCGAAGAAGACATTGGGCTCGATCGTCACGTCGCGGCCGAGCTGCGTATCCCACGAGAACCAGACGGTGTCGGGCGCGCGCAGCGACGCTCCGTCCGCCATCGCCTCCTCGCGCCTGAACGCCTGCCACTGCGCCTCGGCGCGCGCGAGTTCGGCGCGGCTGTTGATGCCCGCGACATCGTCGGGATCGGTCTTGACGACCGCGCAGGACCGGCCGTCGGCGTTCGCGATATTGACGATATCGACGAGATAATATTCCTTCGCCGCATTGTCGTCGGTCACGCGCGCGAGCAGCGCGAACAGGTCGCGCGCCTTCGCCGCCATCAGCCCCGAGTTGCACAGCCTGACCGCGCGTTCGGCGTCGGTCGCATCCTTGTGCTCGACCATCTTCACGACACGGTCGCCTTCAGTGATGACGCGGCCATATTGCAGCGGGTCGGCGGGCTCGAACGCGAGAACGACGACCGCGGGTGCATCGGCGGCACCGAGGCGGTCGATCATCGCCTGCATTGTCGCGGTCGGCACGAAGGGCACGTCGCCATAGAGGATCAGCACGTCGCCGTCGAAGCCCGCGAGCGCGGTTTCGGCCTGCTGCACCGCGTGACCGGTGCCGAGCTGGGGTTCCTGCACCGCGAGGTCTGCGCTACCGCCGAGCGCGGCTTCGATCTGGTCGGCCTTGTCGCCGACGACCACGACCTTCTTCGCGGGCGCGAGCGCATCGACCGCCGCCATCAGATGCAGCAGCATCGGCCGCCCGGCGATCGGGTGGAGCACCTTGTGCAGGTCGGATTTCATGCGGGTGCCCTTGCCCGCGGCGAGGACGATGGCGGCGATCGGATTGCTCATGCGCGTTGCCATGCCAGCAAATCATTGCGGATTCCAGAGCATCGCGCCATGCGCCAACAGATGAACGGCTTTCCCTTTCGCATCGTCGGCTTCGACCTCGACGGCACGCTCGTCGATACCGCGGCCGACCTCGCCGCCGCGGTCAATCACGCGCTGTCGCTGCTCGGCCGCGCGCCGCTGACCGAGGCCGAGGTCCGGCCGATGATCGGGCTCGGCGCCCGACATATGCTCGAACAGGGTCTCGCCGCGACCGGCGGGGCTCCGGGAGATGCGGTCGAACGGCTCTTCCCCGATCTGCTCGCCTATTACCGGGCCCACATCGCGGTCCACAGCCGTCCCTTTCCCGGTCTGACGGCGGCTCTCGACAGCCTCGATGCGCGCGGCGTGAAGACGGCCGTCGTGACCAACAAGGCGGAGGATCTGGCGCGCCAGCTGCTCGGCGAGCTCGGGCTTGCGGACCGCATGGCCACGATCATCGGCGGCGATACACTGGGCGTCCGAAAGCCCTCCCCCGCGCCGATCCGCGCGATGGTCGAGCGATGCAGCGGCGGGCGCGCGGCCTTCGTCGGCGACAGCATTTTCGACGTCATGGCGGCGAAAGATGCGGGGGTGCCGAGCGTCGCGGTCAGTTTCGGGTTTCTCGACCGACCCGCCGGAGAATTGGGTGCCGACCATGTGATCGACCATTATGACGCGCTGATCCCGTTGCTGCAGTCGCTCTAGCGCTTCCGCCACTTCGTCCACAAATGCCTGGCGAGCATCGGCGGCGGCATACGAAGCCAGTGCGAGCGGATATAGAAGGCCTGCTGGAGCGGAAAATCGGTCGCTCGTCCCCAGTCGTCACGCGCGAGCAGGCGGCGGCGATACCAGCGGTCGGCGGGGTCGTGACGGTTCCATCCCGATGGCAAGGTCGCGCCGTAAATGTCGCGCGCCAGCCGCGCCGCCCGGTGCGTCGCGCCGCGCAAGCCGTGCATCGCCGCACGCCCGTCGAGCTTGCCCCAATAGCCCGGATCGGCGGCCGCAAAGTCGCGCGTCATGCAATGGAAATCCCAAAGATTGCGAAGCCCGCCCTGCAAGTCGCCGTCGGCAAGCATATGCGCGGCACAATGCACTGCCATGTCGGCCGGGCACAGTGTGGCAAAGCCGCCGTCGGTCGTCACCGCGTCGCTGACCAGCGCGAGCGCGTCGGGCGTGATGCGGTGCGTGCGCGGCAGGATGGTGTGGTGCACGTCGATCATGCGATCGCGCGCCTTGTGGATCAGCGGCGGCAGCTCGTGCATATGTTCGCGGTAATAGGCATCGTCATAGGGGTCCGACTTGACCCACTCCCACCCCGCGTTGAGCAGCGCATTCT
This sequence comes from Sphingopyxis sp., assembly GCA_013821905.1. Classification (GTDB taxonomy): domain Bacteria; phylum Pseudomonadota; class Alphaproteobacteria; order Sphingomonadales; family Sphingomonadaceae; genus Sphingopyxis. The sequence goes on from PNJO01000029.1 coordinate 15,690, forward strand.
CGGCACGGCGGATGTCGGGCGCGAGGACGAGGATATCGAGGTCGCCGATCTGGCGCCCCGCCGAACAGGACAGGTCCGCCGCGGCATAGGCCGTGCCCTTGAGCAGCACGAACTCGATACCCGGCAACGCGAGCGCGCGGCGCGCCATTTCGGCCTCCCACAGCGATTGCGCCTGCGCGACCTGCGCCGCGGCGCGCAGGTCGGCGAAGAGCGCCGCGACCGTTGGCGGCAGGCTGGCCCCTTCGAGGCGGCAGGCGAGCGTCGCGAGCATGGCCTCGGCGCGCGCGACGCCGATCACGCCGTCCCAGTCGCGCGGCGCCAGCGATGCAGCATCGCGGCGCCCGGCGAGCAAATCGACAAGCGTCTGCATCGCGCTCATCGCGCCGCCTCCGCCCATAATTGTTCGACCAGCGCGATGCCGCTCGCGCTGTCGGGATAGGAGACGCCGAACGCCGGCGTCTCGCGCACCAGCCGCGTCAGCGCGGCGAAGCCCGCCTCGCCCAGCGCGACATAGTTGGTCGACGCCTCGGTCAGCCGGACGAAGGCCTCGCCCTCGCCCATCGGCTCGATCGCCGGGACGCCGCCAAAACGCGGGAATATCAGCAGCGCCGGGCGCGCGGGTTCGTGCATCGCAGCGATAGCATCGGCGCGCGGGATCAGGTGACGGATATCGCCTTTCGGCGTGCCCGCCATCAGCGGTCCCAGCCGCGCCGCATCGACCCGCGCCGCCATTTCGCCGATCGCTTCGTTCTTCAGGCTCACCGCGCGCGGAAAGGCCAGCGCATCGCCGCTGGCGGGGTCGATCAGCGTGAACTCGTCGCCCATCAGCCGCCAGTCGCCCTCGCCGAGCAGCGCGGCGAGCGTCGATTTCCCCGACCCCGATTCGCCCGACATGATCAGCGCGCGGCCACCCCGCGCGACCGCGCTCGCATGAAGCAGCATGTGCCGCCGCCAGCCGAGCGCGACCTGCAGGTTCATTCCCATCTCGGCCGCGAGCAGGCCCATCGACAGCGGTAACGGCAGCGCATCGGGCACGACGAAATCGCCGCCGATATGCACCGCGGGCCGCAGTACCCGCCGCCACGGCCGCGCGGCGAACAGCCGGACCGTGGCATCGGCGGGCCGCGCATCGTCCGGCGGATAGCCGGCGTAGAGCTGCCGAAGCGCGGCGACGGGCGCCGCCCAGTCGCTGCCGATACGGAACTGCACCGGGCCGACGGCGATGCGCGCATGATGCCTCACGCGCGGGCCACCAGTCCGAGCGCGGCCAGTTCGGCGAGCCGCTCGGCGACGATCGCCGCCGCATCGCCCTCGCCGTCGAGATCGAATTGTTCGGCCAGCCGCGCCGCGAGCGCCTCCGCACTGCACGGCGCGTCGCCCATCATCGCAAGCAGTTCGGGCATCGGCGCGACGACCAGATGCGTCTGCATCGAACGGCGGTCGAAAATGGCGGTGAGCTCGCCCAGCGCCTCGATGCGCAGCGCCTCGGCGGGCGCGGCGCGATATCGGGTGTCAGCCATAATCTTCGGCGGCGGTGGTCAGCTTGGCAAGGATGGCGAGCAGGGCCGAGCGTTCGGCGGCCGTGATGTTCATTTCGAGCCGCGCCTCGCTCGCCAGCGCCGCGGGGACGATCGCATCATAGAGCGAGCGTCCCGTCTCGGTGAGTTCGAGGTGATGCGAGCGCCCGTCGGCCTCGTGCGCCTGGCGCGCGATGAGCTGGCGGTCGGCGAGCGCCTTTGCGGCGCGATTGACTGTCACCTTGTCCATGCGCGTCGCCGCGACCAGTTCGCGCTGCGTCTTCGGCCGCCCTTCGCCGAGGATCGCCATCAGCCGCCATTCGGGGATCTTGAGCCCGAAGCGGTTCTCATATTCGGCGGCGATGCGGCTCGACAGGGCGTTCGAGGCGATGGACAGGCGGTAAGGCAGGAAATTGTCGAGATTCAGCTTCTTCGCGGCCATGCCTGATAACCCCCAACGTCCTGCACCGGTCGCGGTCATCCTATCGCCTGTTTCCGGTCTGTGAAGGTCAGAAACGGGTGCGCGCACCGATCCACAGCGTTCGCGGCGTTGCGCGTTCGACGATTCCCGCGGCGGAAATCGCGGCGGGCACCAGCTCGTCGGTCAGATTCTCGGCGCGCGCCTCGATGCTGAGCGCCTCCGAGAAACGCCATGACAGCCCGGCGTCGAGCGTCAGCGCGTCGCCCAGGCGGAGCCGGCCGAGATCGTCCTCATTCTGCCCGCCGATGTAGCGCAGGGTCGCAAAACCGCCGAGCGGCCCGCTTCCATCGCTGCGCAACATCAGGCTGCCCGCATGTTTGGCGATCTGCGCCGGGCGGCGGCCGTCGAGCGCCGCAGCGCCGCCTGCGGCCTCGACCCGGGCGTCGGTATAGGCATAGGTCGCGCGCAATATCGCCGGACCCAGATCCTGCCCGGCGCCGAACTCGACCCCCTTGCTGTCGATCGCGTCGAGATTCTGCCGCTGGTTGAGATTGGGCGCGAGCGTCACATTGGCGATCGCATTTTCGAGGCGGTTGGCAAAGACGGTCGCCGACAATTTCGTATCGCCGCCCTGCCAGTCGATCCCGACCTCGCCGCCCCACAGCCGCTCGGGTTTCAGCATCTCGTTGGCGTTCGTCACCTCGGCGCCGACGCGGAACGGGCGGTACAGCTCGTTGAGCGTCGGCAGGCGCCAGCCGCGATAGGCGGCGGCGCGCAGCGCGACAGTATCCGACGACCACCGCACACCCGCGCGCCCGCTACCTTCCCAGCCCTGCCGCGACGCAAAGCGCAGGTCGGTGATGACGGGCCCTGCGATATTGCGCTCGAGCCGATAGCCCTCGCCGATCGACCAGCGATCGACGCGTCCGCTCAGCGTCCAGAGGAAGCCGTAACCCGGGTCGCCCGACGTCCATTCGGCGAAGGCGCCGACGGTGTCGCTGCTGCCCCCCGCGATGCGGTGGCGGCCCGGCGTTACGCCGCTGAAGAAGAAATCCTCTTCGGTGCGTCCGACGGTCCGCCGCCAGTCAAGGCCGACGCGCAGCGGGTTTTCGAGGTCGATGGCGGGTCGCACCTCGATTCGCGCGCCAAGGCCGGTTGCGGGCACGCGCTGGAAGAGCGCGGGTGCGACGCTGCCCCGGCCCGCGGCGACGCTGGCGAAACCGCTCTCGAGGTCGCGGAGCTGGACATAGGCGAGCGCGAGCCACTGGGTTGCACCCCAGGGATTGTGGAGGAAACGAAAGCTCGCGTCGATGCCGTCGATCTTGCTGTCGGTGAAGTCGGTGCCGCGGTCGCGCCGGTCGGAAAAGCCGCGCACGCTCGCCTCGATCCGGTTATCGTCGCCCGCATCGAAGCGGAGGCGCAGGCCGAGCCCGCCCTGTTCATAAGGCGCCGCGCGATCGACCGCCCCACGCTGGCCGCCGGCAACAGGAACGAAGCCGTCGCCGCGGCCATAGCGCGCATCGAGTGCCACCTGCCCGCCCTCGCCCAACTGCGTGCCGACCGATGCCGATGCGTCCCAGCTGTCGCGGCTGCCATAGGCGATGCTGCCCGACGCGCCGTCGGTCATGCCGGAATGAAGGCTGATCGTGCCCGCGAGCGCGCCCGGTCCGTCGACGCCGCTGCCGCCGCCGCGCACCACGAAAATCCCGGCGAGATTGACCGCGTCATAGGCGCTCCACGCCACCCATCCGCCGAAAGGATCGGCCTGCGGCACACCGTCGAGCGTGACCAGCGCGCGGCTCGAGGCATTACCGCCGAGCCCGCGCAGCGTGATCCCCTGGCTCGTCGGATGCGCCGAGCGCCCGTCGGAGCGGCGGAACTGGACCAGCCCCGCCTCATCGCGCAGCCGGTTTTCGATCCGGTTGCCCAGCCCCGGCTCGACGTCGGTCACCAGCGTCCGGCCGAGGGTGCGGTCGGAGTCGGCAAGCCTCAGAAGCCCGCTACCGTTGACGACGATATCTTCCCTGGGCAGCGGCACATAATGGACGCAGCAATCGATATCCGCGCGCTCCTCTTCGGTTTGCGCCATCGCCGCTGCCGGACTCGCCAGCAAGGAGATTCCCGCGAGCAGTCGGATCATGCGGGCTTCACCGCGTCGGGATGCGCGCGCCGGAAGGCGTCCAGTTCCATGCACGCGGCGTCGATCTCGACCAGCCGCGGATAGTCGTCCAGCGGCACCTCGAACCGCCGCGCGTTGTAAACCTGCGGGACGAGGCAGCAGTCGGCGATCCCCGGCGCATCGCCGCCGAGATATCGGCCTTCCCCCGCCATCGCTTCCAGCGCCTCGAACCCCTGCGCGATCCAGGTCGCGATCCAGCGGTCCTTGGTCTGCTCGTTGAGCCCCAGATCCTTGGTCAGATATTTGAGCACACGCAGATTGTTGAGCGGGTGGATGTCGCTTGCTACCACCTGCGCCTGCGCGAGCGCCACCGCGCGCGGCATCGGCGCGTCGGGAATCAGCCGCGGTTCGGGAAAGGCCCGGTCGAGCCAGTCGATGATCGCCATGCTCTGGATGATCGCCTCGCCATCGACGACGAGCATCGGCACGAAACCCTGCGCATTCTGCTCCAGATAGGCGTCGCTGCGCTGCTCGCCCGCGATCAGGCTGACCTCGACGCGGTCATAGTCGAGCCCTTTCAGGTTCATCGCGATGCGAACGCGAAAACTCGCCGAGGAGCGGAAATAATCGTGGAGGACAAGCGACGTCATCAGGGGAACCTTTTATCGTCATCCCGGCGAAGGCCGGGATCTCGACGAAGCATGAGGACGCGAGGATGAGATCCCGGCCTTCGCCGGGATGACGCATATGGGTGTGATGACATTCGTTCAACCCCGATGGATGGTCAGCGCGAAGCCTGCTTCGGCATCTGCGCAATCCACTGCCGCAGCAGCGCAGCGCCCTCCTTGTGCACCGTCGACCGCCCGACCTCCGGCATCGCGATGCCGGGGTCGGTGCTTTCGAGGCGATAGATCAGGAAGCTGTGCGCGGGATCGCCGGGCTGGATCGCGAAATCCATGCCCCCGCTGCCGCGCCCCGCCGCGGTCGGGCGCTTGCCGATGCCGTAATTCACCCCCTCGGGATCGTCGGTCCAGCGCAGGAACAGCCCGCTGTTCGACGCGCTGCCCGCGGGATTGTGGCAATGCGCGCAATTGACGTCGAGATAGGCGCGGGCGCGCGCTTCGACGCTGCCGCTCCCGGGATCGTCCCACACAGGGATGGCCGGTTTCAGCGCCGCGGGATTTTCGAAGAAGATCGACGTCGTTCGCTTGATTTCGGCAGGAAAGAGGAAATTCCGTGCCTTCGGCCCGATCGGCACGATCTCGCCGTTCAGGCTGTGGCATTCCTTGCACTGGTTCTTGTTCGGAACCGCGTAGCGGATGCTGTGCGTCGTGCCGTCGGAGCTCTTGAACGTCACCGGAACGCGGCGCCCGCCCAACGCAAGCGTGGCGTCCCTGCCGTCGGCATCCCAGATATAGGGCAATGCGACCCAGCCCGAAGCGCGGTGGATCAGCAGGCGCGTCTCGACCGGACGGCCCTCGTTGACGTCGGCCCACCCGAAGCTTTTGATCAGCACCGTCCCGACGGGAAAGTCGATCGTGCCGTCGGCCAAAACCCTCGCCTGCTTGCCGTCGGGAATCGAAACGAAGCGCTTCTTGTCGGTATAGTCGCTGAACAGGGGCGTGCGCAGCGTGTAGCCGAAGCTGACCAGCGGCGCCTCCGGGCCAAAGGGGAACAGCCCGAAGGCCGAAAGTTTCTGCGGGATCGCGTCGCTTTCGATCAGACCCTGCCGGCCCTCGGGCAACGGCACCGTCGCACCGGTCGCGACGCAAAGCAGCGCCGCCGCAACACCCGCGACAATGCGCTTCACTTGACCTTGGCCTCCATGCTTTCGGGCAGCTTGATGGCGGGCAGCGCGGCGGGCGGCGTGCCCTTCGACAGATCGGCGGGCGCGGGCTTCGCCTCGCTCTGCGGCGTCTTTACATCGGGCAGGTTCAGCGACAGCACGCCCACCTCGTCGAGCACGATCGCATCGCCTGCGCCGTCCCACAGCACCGGCGGCACGCTGCCGCCCATCGCCGCCGCGACCATGTCGCCGCCCGGGAATTTGGGCGCATAGCCCGCGCGGCCGTGCTGGTTGCCGCGCACGACGATCGCCTTCGGCAGCGGTTGGTAGTTCGGGTCCTTGTGCTCGTAGCGATAGCCGACGATCATCACATTGGCGGTGCCGTTGTCGGCGAGGATATTGTCGAAAATCTCGACGTTGCGGTTCGCCATGATCAGCACGCCGGTGCCGGTCGGCACGCTCGCGACGATATTGCCCTTGGGCGCGAAATTCGGCGTGCTGTTGTCGTTCACGATATTGTCGAAAACGCGGACATTGTGCCCGCCCTGCATCGGCAGGCTCGGCAGGTCGAACACCAGGATGCCGCCCGTGTTCTTCGTCGCGATATTGTCGTGGACGTCGGCGTCATAGCTGTTCTCGATCTCGATCCCGGCGACATTTTCGGTCGCGATCGAATCGCGGACGACGATATTCTTCGACTGGCCGACATAGATGCCCGCATCCGACGCCCCGCGCACGATGACGCTGTCGACCAGCACATCGGTGCTTTCGACCGGATAGATACCATAGGCGCCGTTGGTTTCCTTCGGCCCCGCGGTCCATTCGACGCGCAGCTTGTGATAGACGATGCGGTCGGCGCCCTTCGACTTGATCCCGTCGCCCTTGGTGTTGAGCACCGCGAAATCGGTGAGGAAGACGTCGTCCGAGGTGACGAGCAGCCCCTCGCCCGCGCCCTGCTGGCCGGTGAAATCGAGGATCGACCCGCCCTCGGCCACGCCCGCACCGCGGATCGTCACATTGGCGACGTCGAGCGACAGGCCGTCGGTCAGCTTCCACGTGCCCGGCGCGAGTTCGACCGTGTCGCCCGGTTCGGCGAGGATCAGCGCTTCCTGCAATTTTTCATTGGCATCGGCGCCCTCCGCCGACACGCGGATCGTCTTTGCCGCCGCGGGCGCCGCCGCAATCGCGATCATCGCAACGGACAGCAGGCCTGCGCGTTGCAAAATATGGACTCGCATCACTCTCTCCCCTTGTTTTGCAGCCGTCATGCGGCAAGAGTCGATGGAAGCCAAGCCATGTTGCTGACATGGATGTAGCTATACCGGGGGAGGTCGCATTGGGTCGTATATTGGGTCTGGGATTATTATTGCTTGCGGTACCGGCAAGCGCGGCGACGCCCGCGCCGATCACCGGCCGCTGGAAAACCGACGACGGCAAGGGCATCGTGATGATGGTGCCGTGCGGCGCGAAGATGTGCGGAAAGGTCGAGCGGCTGCTGATCAAGCAGCCGGCGGGGGGCCAACTCGACGAACGCAATCCCGACAGGGAAAAGCGCGCCCGCAAGGTCGAGGGGCTGCAGATCTACTGGGATCTCGCCCCCGACGGCAACCACGGCTGGAAGGGCCAGGGCTACAGCCCCGAGGACGGCCGCTATTACAAGGCGCATCTGCGCGCCAACGGCAACAAGATGACGATGAAGGGCTGCGTCGCGGTCTTCTGCCGCACCGTCACCTGGACGAAGATGAAATAGGGATTCTCCTCCCTGTGCCGAAGGCATGGAGAGTCGTAAGCGGGAGGTGGCAGCGCGAAGCGCTGACCGAGGGGCCCATAACGCGACGTCGCAGCCCCTCCACCATTCGCTTCGCGAACGGTCCCCCTCCCCATCGCTTCGCGACAGGGAGGATATTTCTCTCACCCCTCGCCCAGGATCCAGTCGACACCCGCCGCGACGTGGATGCGCGTCGTGTCGTAGATCGGCAGGACATTGGCGTCGGTGTCGACGAGCATCACCAGTTCGGTGCAGGCGAGCACGATCGCCTG
>PNJO01000030.1 GCA_013821905.1 Sphingopyxis sp.
TCGGTGAGCTCGAACTCGGCGATCATCACCGCCTTGGGCTCGTCCTCGGTGCGGATGATCTCGATCACCCGGTCGAGGTTCAGGAAGGCGATCAGATAGCCGCCAACCAGTTCGAGCCGGTCGTCGATCTTGCCGATCCGGTGCTCGGCGCGGCGGACGAGCACGACGATCTGGTGCTGCAGCCATTCGGTGAGCAGCTGGTGCAGCCCCATCACCTTCGGCGTGCGCGTCGCGTCGAGCACGTTGAGGTTGAGCGCGAAGCGGCTTTCGAGTTCGGTCAGCCGGTACAGGCTTTCCTTCAGGATATCGGGATCGACGTTGCGGCTCTTGGGCACCAGCACGATGCGCAGATCCTCGGCGCTCTCGTCGCGCACATCCTCGAGGATCGGCAGCTTCTTGTCGGCGATCAGCTGCGCGATCTGTTCGATCAGCTTGCCCTTGGCGACCCCGTAAGGAATTTCGCTGATGACGAGCTGCCAGGTGCCACCCGCCTGTTTCTCGATCCCCGTCTCTTCCCAGACGCCGTCGGCCTTGCCGGTCGAGAAGCGCGCGCGGACGCGAAAACCGCCGCGGCCCGTCTCGTAAGCGTGGGCGATCGTCTCGGCGCTGTCGACCACGATGCCGCCGGTCGGGAAATCGGGGCCCTTCACATGGTCGAGCAGTTCGGACAGCTCGGCGCGCGGATTGTCGATCAGCACCAGCGCGGCGTCGATCACCTCGGCGGCATTGTGCGGCGGGATGTTCGTCGCCATGCCGACCGCAATCCCGCTCGCGCCATTGGCGAGCAGATTGGGGAACAGGCCCGGCATGATCTCGGGCTCTTCGTCCTCGCCATTGTAGGTGGGCCTGAAATCGACCGTGCCCTCGTCGAGCCCCTGCATCAGGTCGACCGCGACGCGCGTCAGCCGCGCTTCGGTGTAGCGATAGGCCGCGGCATTATCGCCGTCGATATTGCCGAAATTGCCCTGGCCGTCGACGAGCGGATAGCGGAGCGAGAAATCCTGCGCGAGGCGGACCATCGCATCGTAAACCGCGGTGTCGCCGTGCGGGTGGAATTTGCCGATGACGTCGCCGACGACGCGCGCCGATTTCTTGTAACCCTGGCTCGGGTCGAGCCGCATCGCGCGCATCGCCCACAAGAGGCGGCGGTGGACGGGCTTCAGCCCGTCGCGCAGGTCGGGCAGCGAGCGCGCGGTGATCGTCGACAGCGCATAGACAAGATAGCGTTCGGACAGCGCGCTGTCGAACGGGGTGTCGCTCAGGCCGGGAACGGGGTCGATGCTGCCTGGATCGTCGGTCGTATTCGCCATGGTCGCGGCGCGATAGCAAGGCTGGCGCGCCAAGGCAAAGGGGGAAGCGCGCCGAGGTTCACGTCCTAATAGAGATTGTCCTTATAATCCTTGTCGAGGCCCTTCTGCATGAAGCCGGGGATCGCCACGACCGCGCTCGCGATCCGCGCGCCGAGGCCCTTGTTCTTGTTGAGCCGCAGATGTTCGGTGAGCATCTTGGTGGCGCTGATCCCTTCGGGGGCCGGTGCCGCGGGCCAGAGTGCCGCGCGGCGCAGCGCCGCGCTGGGAGCAATGCGGACGGCCGGTTCGTCGACGCGCGCGGCGATGCTGTCGATGGCGGTCATGGCCTCTCCTTTCCCGGCCAGCATCATGGCTTTATTGCGATCCATTCGCAATAAATTTCGACGCCGGCCCTTTTGTTCACAAGCACTTGAGCTCGCGCCGCGGCGCATTAGGTTGGATGACGGATCGGGGAGGGCCGGGATTTGACCGAAAGCAGCAAGGGCGCGGGCCGCAAGACCATCTGGTCGCGCGCGAAGGACATGGCGGTGCAGGCCCCGCCCGAGCGCAACCGCTATGTCGATTTCCTGCGCGCGCTGTCGATCCTCGCGGTCGTCGTCGGCCATTGGCTCGTCGCCGCGCCCTATATGGAGGATGGCGCGGTCGAGGGCGGGCATCTGCTCGGTATCTTGCCGTGGACGCAGTGGCTGACCTGGGGGTTCCAGGTCATGCCGCTCTTCTTCCTCGTCGGTGGCTTTTCGAACGGCATGTCGTGGGCGGCGACGCAGCGCAAGGGCGGCAGCTATGAAAGCTGGTACAGCGGACGACTGCAAAGGCTGATCAATCCGGTATTGCCGCTGTTCCTGATCTGGACGCTCGTTGCGATGTTTGGCACCGTGATGGGGATCGAGCGCGGCGTCGTCGCGATGGCGGCGCAGCTCGCGCTGATCCCCGTCTGGTTCCTGTCGGTCTATCTGATGGTCGCTGCGGTCGTGCCGCTGACCTGGCGCGTGTGGAAGCGTTGGGGCTTCGGTTCTTTCTGGGCGCTCGTCGCGGGCGCGGTGGCGATCGACGTCGCGGCGCTCCGCTTCGACGTGCCCCATGTCAATTTCCTCAACTTCGCTTTCGTGTGGCTCGCGATCCACCAGCTCGGTTTTGCATGGAGCGAGGGGCGGTTGCCGCCCCGAACGGCGCTTCTGTGGGGAATCGGCGGGTTGGTGGCGCTCGGGTTGCTCGTCGGGCTTGGGCCCTATCCGGTGGCGATGATCGGGGTGCCCGGATCGAGCTTGAGCAATTCGATGCCGCCGACGCTCGCGCTGCTCGCGCTCGGCGTCGCGCAGGCGGGCTTCGCGCTCGCACTCGAACCCGCGGGCCGGCGGATGCTCGACAGTCTCCGCATCTGGACCGGCGTGGTGCTCGTCAACGGGATGATCATGACGATCTACCTCTGGCACCTCACCGCCTTCGTCCTCGTCATGGTCGCCGCATGGCTGCTCGGCGGGATCGGGCTCGATGTGCAGCCGGGCAGTGCGGCGTGGTGGCTGGCGCGTCCGGTCTGGTTCGCGCTCTATATCGCCGCGCTCTTTCCGCTGATCATGGCTTTCGCGCGCTACGAGCGCGCTAGTGGTAGCGACGGGGAGGTGCCGCACTGGCGCTTGATCGTCGGTCTGCTCCTCATCTGCGCGGGCCTCGGCGCGACCGCGGCGATCAGCATCGCGAGCCCCCTCGGCGTGACCGGCGTGCGCCTGTGGCTCGTCGCGCTGCCCTTCGTCGGCGCGGCGGTCGCCCAGTTCGGGCCGGTGCACAGGCTGGCAGGGGCGCGGAACTGACGGTCGGTATTGGGGTGGGGAGCTGACGCGAGAGTTATGCTCGCGGAGAGCGCAGCCTTCGGGCGAGTATGAGCACGTAGCGTTTAGTGAGGTAAAGATACCAGATCACGCCGGGCAGTAGAAAGGGAGCAACCCAAAAGGTATTATGGACAGCGAACCCGGTTGCATACTCAAATGCAAACATCAGGCCGCCGCCCAAGAAAATCGGCCATAGACATTCCAGTTTGCCGTAGCCGCTCCAAGGCGGGTCGCGCTCCATCTCAGTTATGAGACGATCGTGGTATCGTGTAAGCCAATGCAATCTTGGGAACCCCAAAGCTTTGTTCGCCAAGACTTATGGCAATTGAAACGTGTCCGCAATCGGTCGAAATCCGTTTTCCAAATATTTCGCGCAGAGGCGCAGCGAATGCGGAGAGCAAGCGTAAAAACCTCGGCGATCTCTGCGCCTCTGCGCGAATCTTGTAATGGCCTGACGGCAGATTCCAGGCGCAAACAGTCCCGTCGCGATCCCCGGCGAAAGCCGGGGCCCAGATGGTGAGTACGGCCCTCCCCTCATGGGCCCCGGCTTTCGCCGGGGACCGCAGGGAGCGCGGTGGGCAAATTCCAGCCACCGGTGGTCCTTTCCGAAAGCCCCTAAATGGCGCCCCTGAAAAATCAAGAATTGCAAATGACTCGCAATAACATATAAGCCCGCCAGCGCCGCATCGCGCGCTGGAAAGGGATCCGATGTACGCTTTTGTCGACCGCCCGCTGCTGCTCGCGCCGATGCCGTGCCTCCAGATTTCAGAGGATGAAGCAATTCTGCTTGGACTCTGGCGCGATTTTTCGCTTGGGGATGCCGCAAACGCACGCGCGACGCTGGCCTTGCTGGCCGCAGGAGAAAGCGTCGGCCCGATCGCGCATGCGATGGGCGCCGCCACCGACAGGCTGACCGCGGCGGGATTCGATATGCCGGCCCTCGCGGCCGGCGCCATGACACATCAGGAAAGTTCAAAGTGATGAGTGACCGTATTGCCGAAGCCGCCAAGCTGGCCCCCTCCGCCTCGCTGACCGTCGAGGAGGTGCGTTCGGTGCGCCACTGGAACGAGCATCTGTTCAGCTTCACGATCACCCGCCCGCCGAGCTTCCGCTTCCGCTCGGGCGAATTCGTGATGATCGGCCTGCCGGGCGGCGAGGGGCGGCCGCTGCTGCGTGCCTATTCGATCGCCAGCCCCGCTTATGCCGACGAGCTCGAATTTCTGTCGATCAAGGTGCCCGATGGCCCGCTGACCTCGCGGCTGCAGCTGATCCAGCCGGGCGACCCCGTCTATCTCGGCCGCAAGCCGACGGGCACGCTCGTCGCCGACGCGCTGACGCCGGGGCGGCGGCTGTTCATGCTCTCGACCGGCACCGGCCTCGCACCCTTCCTCAGCCTCGCGCGCGATCCCGACATCTATGAGCGCTTCAACCAGATCGTGATCGTCCATTGCGTCCGGCAGGTGAGCGACCTCGCGTTCCGCGACGAGCTTGAAAGCCAGCTCGCGGGCGATCCGCTGGTGCAGGATCAGGCGCTGCTGCAGTTCCACTATCTGCCGACGGTGACGCGCGAGCCCTTCCGCACCACCGGCCGCATCGACGCGCTGATCGAAAACGGGTCGCTGTTCGGTCACCCGCTGACCGGCCCGACTGCCTTCGATTCCGCGACTGACCGCGTCATGATGTGCGGCAGCATGGCGATGATCCGCGACCTCCAGACCTATTTCGAAGGGCTGGGGTTCCAGGAAGGGTCGAACGCCGCGCCCGGCGACTTCGTCATCGAGCGCGCGTTCGTCGGCTAGGGTCCGCCCCGTTCAGGGCTTGTCCGCATAGGCCTTGACGAGGTCGAACATATAGTCGCGCCCGACATAGACCGCCTTCACCTCGACGCGTTCGTTGAGGCCGTGGACGCCGTTGCCGTCGGGGTCGCCCCAGATGCCGGGGATGCCATAGGTCGGGATGCCGACCGCGCCCAGGAAGGTCGCGTCGGTATAGCCGTTCGCCATCGCCGGGATGACCTTCAGTCCCGGCCAGTATCGGGCGACGAGCCGCTCCATCGGTCCGATGATCTTCGGATCGAGCGGCGGAGCGGGCGGGGCGGGGCGCTTCGGCGGCAGCTGCGTCACCGTCACGCCGGGGTCACCGATGACCTTCGCCAATTCGTCGCGGATCGATTCGATGCTGTGCCCCGGAAAGATGCGGCAGTTGATGTTTGCGCCTGCGCGCTGTGGCAACGCGTTCGGAGCATGGCCGCCGTCGAGGAGCGTCGCGACGCAGGTGGTGCGGATATTGCCGTGCAGGAAGCGGTCCTTGTTGACGATCGCCTCCGCCGCCTTGTCGCCGGGATTCTTCGCGAGCGCGACCATCGCCGCGCCGGTTTCGTCGCCGCGCGCGGCCCCGGCTTCGGCGAAGAAGCGCCGCGTCACGTCGGTCATTTCGACCGGAAATTCATGCTCGTCGATTCTCGTCAGCGCGCGCGACAGCTGATAGATCGCATTGTCGCGCACCGGCACCGAGCTGTGCCCGCCGGGATTGCGCGTTTCGAGGCGGAAATTGGCGAAGGTCTTTTCGCCGACCTGCACCGCCTGGCCGAGCACCTTGCCCTTGCCGTCGCTGTCGCCGCCGCCGCCCTCGTTGAGCGCGAATTCGGCGTCGATCAGGTCGCGCTTGTTCGCGGCGAGCCATTCGACGCCGTTGAACGCGCCGTTGGTTTCCTCGCCGCAGGTCAGCGCGAGCTTGACCGTGCGCCTGGGCTTGTATCCTTCCTTCCGGAAGCGGATCAGCGTGTCGACCCACACCGCCGCCTGCGCCTTGTCGTCGAGTGTGCCGCGGCCATAGAAATAGCCGCCTTCCTCGATCAGCGTGAACGGATCGCGCTCCCAATCCGCGCGTTTCGCCTCGACGACGTCGATATGCGCGACGAGCAGGATCGGCTTCGCACTCTTCGACGTGCCTGGATAGACCGCGACCAGCCCGCCTTCCTTCGGATGTTCGGGGGCCGCGAAGAGCGTGAGCTGACTGTCGGCAAAGCCCGCCGCCTTCAACCGCGCCGCCATGCGCTCCGACGCCAGCGTGCAGCTGCCCGACGAAAGCGTCGTGTTGGTCTCCACCAGCTCCTTGTAGAGCTCCCGGAAGGCAAGCTGGTCGGCGCGCGGCGCATTGTCCTGTGCCATCGCCGGCCCGGCGACGAGCAGCGCCGAGGTGAGGAACGCGGTCAAAACTTTCATGAATGTCTCCCCTGTCGCACGCCGAAGGGAGCAGAAAGCGCGGCGGCTCGCAAGCCGCTTGCGCGCGCCCGCGCTTTCGCGCATTTCGCGGGATAGATGGGGAGAGAATTTTGACGCGTATCGAGGACGAGCGGCCCGGACCAGTGGCCCGCGCCGTACGGCAATTGCTGCTGTCGATGTACCGCCTGCGCGGCTGGAAGGCCGAAGGAGTCGTGCCCGAACCGCGACGTTTCGTGCTGATCGCCGCGCCGCACACGAGCAACTGGGACTTCGTCAATTTCCTCGGGCTGGCGGCGGATTTGCGCATCCGCCCGCATTTCATGGGCAAATTGTCGCTGTTCAAATGGCCGATCGGCGGTTTCATGAAACAGATGGGCGGCATTCCGGTCGACCGCCGCGGCGGAACCAATGTCGTGCAGCAGATGGTCGACGAATTCGCGCGGCGCGCCGAATTCATCCTCACCGTCGCCCCCGAGGGGACGCGCGGCAAGACGAAGAAATGGCGCACCGGCTTCTACCAGATCGCGCTCGCGGCAAAGGTGCCGCTCGTCGTCGGTTTGATGGACTATGGCAAAAAGACCGGCGGGCTCGGTCCGATGATCTGGCCGACCGGCGATTTCCGCGCCGACATGCTGAAGGTGCTCGAAACCTACAGGAGTTGCGTGCCCAAATTCCCCGACCGTGCGGTGCGATCGATCGACGACATCGTCGGCGACGACGAAGGGGAGGCGCGCGCTTGACCGGTGCGGTGCCGTTGCTCGCGATCAATTTCGCGGGGCTGATCGCGGTGATCCTGATCCTGTGGCGCATTGCGGTCGCGCTGCGCGACGTCTCCTTCATCGACGCCTTCTGGGCGCTCGGCATGGTGCTGCTCGCCGGCGGTGCGGTGCTGCAGACGGGTCTCGAGGGCGAACGCGCGCCCCTGCTCTATGGCCTGACCGCGCTGTGGGGGCTGCGGCTTACCGGCCATCTCTTCATCCGCTGGCGCCTCTCGGGCGAGGATCCGCGCTATGCCCGGATCATGGCGCGGACGATGGAAAGCAAGGGATGGAGCTGGTCGCGCACCGCGCTGCTGACCGTCTTCCTGACACAGGCGCCCCTGCTCTTCCTCACCTGCCTGCCGGCGCAACTCGGCATCTGGGCGAGCGCGCTCGATCCGGCGCGGGCCGTCGGCTTCGTCGGCTGGATCGGCGTTGCGGCGGCGGCGGTAGGCATCGCGTTCGAAACGATCGGCGATGCGCAGCTGAACCGCTTTCGCGCCGACCCTGCGAACCGGGGCAAGGTGCTCGACACCGGCCTCTGGCGCTATACGCGGCATCCCAATTATTTCGGCGACGCGCTGACCTGGTGGGGGCTGTGGCTGCTCGCCGCCGACACCGGCCATTGGGCGGCCATCGCCAGCATCGTCGGGCCGGTCTTCCTGACCTTCACGCTGACCCGGTGGTCGGGCAAGGCGCTGCTCGAAAGGGGATTGCACAAGACGCGGCCCGATTATGCCGCCTATGTCCAGCGCACCTCGGGCTTTATCCCATGGCCGCCAAAGACCGGGGCCTAGGCGAAGAGGCGAGCGCCGCCGATGCGGGTGCGCTCGGCGACGCGCCCCGCATCCGCGCGATCCTGACCGAGGCGGCGCGCGCGGGACGCAGCGTCAGCTATTCCGAACTGCTCGGCGACCTCGGTTTCCGTTTCACCCGGCCCAAGATGCGCGCAGTGTGCAGGACGCTCGCCGAGGTCGATCGCCTCTGCGCGCTCGACGGCGAACCCGATCTGGCCGTCCTCGTGGTGCGCGAAAGCGACCGGCTGCCGGGGCAGGGCTGGTGGGTCGGCGGGACGGCGCTGCTGCTCGGCTATGACGGCCCGTGGGAGGGCGCCGCCGCGGCGCGCTTCATCCGCGAGCAGCAGCAGGCCGTGTTCGATTATTGGGCAGCGCGCTAGGCGGCTTTCGATCGCGGCTGTTGGCGGCAGAACCGGGCCGTCGCCCCGTGCCGCTCCTCAGCGCTTGGTTCCGAAATGTCCCGGCAGGCTCGTCGCGCGGGTCAGGCCGGGGCGCCAGGTCGACATTTGCGGGGCGGGGACGATCTGGAAATCGGCTTTGCTATCGGTGGTGACGAGCTGATCGGCGTGCGCAGCGCGCAGCCGCACCGTTTCGATATCCCTGTCGGTTTCGATCCCGAAACGGTTTCCGGCGACCCAGCGCACCGTGCCGGGCATCGGTTCGTGGCCGGGGAGGAAGACGGTGAGCCGCTCGCCGATGGCGAGCGTGTGCGGCCCCTGGCCGCCGACGCCGGTCTGCGAAACGTTGCGGACGGTCACGTCGAATCGGCCGAGGCGATTGCAGGCAAGCGCCGCCTTGACCAGACGCGACTGTCGCGGCTGGCGCTTCTCATCGGGGGCCGTGGAGGCATCTTGAGCCTCGGGATTCGACATGGGCGACCTAAAAACAACCGGCCGCCAGTCCCCACATCAGGCGGTCATTCTATTTGGTCCGGTGAACCTTCTAAAGAAGGAAGGTAAATTTTCGGATAGCGTCTTAGATCATTATTTGGCGGGCGGCAGGCCGCCGAAGGTGACGATGCTTTCGCTGCCGTCGGCGGAAATCGCTGAAACGCCGAAGAAATTATCGTCGACGATCACACCGGGCAAGACGAGCTCGGGGGTCAAACCGGACGAGACGAGCCGGCTGTCGGACCAGTCGCTGCGATCCGCGCGGCGCCAGTGGACACGATAGGCCGCCGCATCCTTAACCGGTGTCCAGCGCACCGTCGTGTCCGAACTGACCGCGCCGTCGATGCTGACGGTCGCCGGCGCGGGCGGCGCATCGGCCAGTTCGGCGGCCAGTGCGACGTTGAGCGCAGTCACGCGCGCGAGATAGGGGAAGTCCATCTCGTCGACCGTGTCGCCATATTTGCGCGCGCCTTCGGTGCGCAGATCCTGGTGCTGGTGGTCATAATCCTCGATCCCCGCGGTGAAGCGGATCGCGGGATAGCCGAGCTCGAGCGAGGGCAGATGGTCGCCGCCGCGGCGGAAGCGGTCGGGGCGGCGCACCGCGAGCACTTCGAGCCCGATTGTCGGGGCGCGGGTCGCGGCGCGGATCGCCGCCTTGGCGAGCGCCCGGGACGGGCCGTCATCCTCGCCGCCGATGCCGCGCCGCGCAAGTTGGGCGGCAATATCTTCGGACGCGCGAATGCCTTCGCTGAACACCCGGACGCGGTTGTCGACGATCGTGCCGTCGGTGCCGTGGGTGCCGCCGACGATGTCGTTGTTGAGCAGCGCGATGACGTGCCAGCCCTGCTCCTTCGCATGTCTGGCGAGCAGCCGTCCGCCCCACAGCCCCTGTTCCTCGCCCGACAGCAGGGCATAGACGATCGTCGCGCGATGCTTCTGCTTCGACAGGAGGCGCGCGGCCTCGATCACCAGCGCGGTGCCCGATCCGTCGTCGTTGGCGCCGGGGGCGTCGGCGATGAAGTTCATCACGTCGGTGACGCGGCTGTCGATATGGCCGGCGATCATCACGACGTCGGCGGGATCGCCCGTTCCCTTCTGGATCGCGAGCACATTCTCGACGATCACCCCGTCGGGCGCGCGCGGTCCTTCGAACCGGTCGGCGATGCGGGAGACGGTCAGGCAGCCGCCGCATGCCTTTGAAATGCGTTCGAATTCACTCGCGCCCCAGGTGCGCGCGGCCCCGATGCCGCGCTTGGGGTCGGTCGCCGACGACAGCGTGTGGCGCGTGCCGAAGGAGACGAGCTTTGCGACATCCGCCTTGAGTCGCGCCGGATCGGCGGCGGGGGTTTCGTCCCTTGCGTGGGCGGCGGCGGGCGCGGCGAGGAGTAGCGCGGCGAGCAGGCTGTGCTTGATCATGCCGCTTCATGCGGCGCACCGCATGGCGATGCAAGAGGCCCGCCGCGTGCGTGCGCACGGGCGGGCCGGTTTGGCTTGGTTCAACGGATCAGTAGCTTAGCGCAGGCCCGAGAATTTGATGTCCTGCACGCGGCCATAACGGATGTCGCAGCTGAACTTGCCCTGGTCGTAGTAGCCGCCGCGGCCCCAGCGGCCGCCGTAGCCGTCGCGGACGACGACGCGGCCTTTGACCTTGTAGCCGTCGCGCTTGCGGTCGATGCTGGTCACCTGCGTCACGTCGGTGTTGCCATAGCGGCGGCTGCCGCGTTCGACGGCGCTGACGCACTGGCTGACCGCGCTGCGGCTGTTGCCATAGCGGTTATAGTCATAGCCATAACCATAGCGCGGATCATTGTCGTAACGGCCGCGATAATCGTCGCGATAGCGCCCGTCGTAACGATCGCCATAGCGGTCGTTGTCCGAAGCCGACAGGATCGCGGCGAGGCCGCCGATCACGACGGCGCCGGCGATGATCTCGCCCGCGCTGATGCCGTCGCGGTCATAACGGTCGCGCGCCATCGCAGGGGTCGCGCTCATCACCATCGCGCCGGCGGCGGCCGCACCAACTGCGGCTTTGGTAAGCTTGTTCATAGCCATGGTTCGGTCTCCAAAAAAAGCGCAGGCGGCGGTTGCTGCCTGTTGAAGACTTGTTACCGATTCGGCGGTGACGCGGTGCTGAACCCCGCGCTTATCTGGCGTTCAGCCTTGGTTTTGCTCGCGTTCAGCTTCAAAGGGAAGGGCCGCGTCACCCGAAGGCGGCGCGGCCCTTGGCAAGCCGTCGATTGTGGCTGGATCAGCCGAAGCTGACGTCGACCACGCGTCCGTTGCGATAGCTGCAGCCAAAGCTGCGCACGTCGCCGCCGAGGCGCGATGCGGTGCCCGTGACGTACCAGCCGCCGTTGTTCGGCTCGGTGCCGGTGATGTCGTCGACGCGCGCGTCCTCGCCCATTTCGCCCTCGACCGCCCAGCTGCATGCGTCGGCGGCGCGCGCTTCGGCTTCGCCGCGGCCATAGGCGCCGGGGGTGGCGGGTTCGCTGCGATTCTCGGGTTCGTGCCGGGGCGTGTCGCGCGGTTCGGGTTCGCGATAGGGCGGTTCGTAACGGTCGTTGCGGTCGCGCCGGTCCTTGCTTGCGGCGCTGGCGATCGCGGCGATCGTGCCGAGCACGAGCAGGCCGCCGAGCACGTCGCCGGTGCTGATCCGGTCGTGGTGGCGATAGCCCCAGCTGCCGTGGCGCGACCGCGCTTCGGCGGGGGTGGCGCCGAGCCCGACCGAAGTCAGGACGATCGCGGCCGCGGTGGTAAGGCTGGTCAGTTTGCGCATCGGGGTGACCCCTCGGGAAAACGGGCAAAGGACGGTCCGGCCCGCAAGCTTCTTTTCTAGCCGGGCGATGCTTTCGCGCCGCTGAACCGGTATCGGGGCGCGGCAGGTCGAGGGTATAAGGAAAGCCCGCCATCCTTGCGGATGACGGGCCCCGGGACCTGATGAGGTGACCAGACCTATCGGGTAATCAGCAGACGCAGCGCGGCTTGGCCTTGGCTTTCGGCTTCCACTTCTTCTTCGCCACATAGCGTTTCCGCACCGGCACATTCTCGTAATAGGTCTTGGTGCTGGTCTCGACCGTTTCGGTCACCACCGGCGCCCCGGTGATGATCGTCGTGACGACGACACCCGGCGTGTAATAGCCATAGCCGTAACCATAGTTATAGCCGCCATGGTGATAGACGGTGGAGCCCCCCGGATGTCCGCCGTAATAAGCGCCATCGTAGCGGCTGCCGCTACGCGCCCACCATTCCTCGCATTTCTTCTTGTCGGCCTCGTTGCCGATCGCCGCGCCCGCCAGCGCGCCGACGCCGGCGCCGATCAGCGTTCCGGCGGTGCGGTCGCCCTTGCCGGCGATGCGGTTGCCGGCGACGCCCCCCACGAGGCCTCCGACAACCGCCCCGCCGACCTGGCCCCCCCGGCCGCAGCGTTCGTGCATTTTGCGTTCGTAATCGGCGTCATATCCGCCGCCATAATAGGGATCATAGGGCGGCGGCGCATAATGGGTGCCCGGCGCCTCGACGGTGCCTTCATAGCGGCCTTCGTAGCGGCGGCCGTCGGGCGCCTCATAGGTGCCGTCCCAGGTGCCGGTCCAGCGTCCCTCGGCATCATAGGTTCCGTTGACCTGGCGATATTCGACTTCGCTCGGCACGCGATCGGGTGCGCCGGTATAGACGCGCACGTCGGGCGCGGCGGGCGCACCATAGTCGAGCTTCGGTGCGGGCTTCTCGCCGAACGCGGCGGGTGCGGCGAGCGGCGTCGCGGTCGCCATCGGCAGTTCGGCGCTCGTCGCACGGCCTGCCAGCAACAGTGACGCGGTCGCCACACCCAAGAGCAGAATCGTACGCATGCTTAACTCCCTGTTACCTTCGCTCGTCGGCATTCCGCGCCGCGACAAGCGATTGGTTAACAGCTTGTTAGCAAAAACGGCCGCTTTTCGCGAATCCGTTAACCCTGAGTTTCGCGTCCCAAATTGGGTCAGGCGGCGAGGGCCGCGGCGATGCGCGCGATGAGCGCCTCGGCGCCCGCCTGATCCGCGGCGCCGAAGCGCGCGGGAAGCGGACTGTCGAGGTCGAGCACGCCGACCAGCCGCCCCGCGGCGACGATCGGCACGACCAGTTCGCTGCGGCTGTCGGCGTCGCAGGCGATATGGCCGGGAAAGGCATGGACATCCTCGACGCGCTGCGTCTCGCGCGAGGCGGCGGCGGCTCCGCACACACCCTTGCCCAGCGGGATGCGGATGCACGCCGCCTTGCCCTGAAAGGGGCCGAGGACGAGCTCGCTGCCGTCGAAGCGATAGAAGCCCGCCCAGTTGAGATCGGGGATCGCCTGCCAGATCAGCGCCGCGACATTCGCCATGTTCGCGATTCCGTCGGTTTCGCCGGCGACGAGCGCCTCGGCGGCGGCGGCGGCCTCGGCCCAGAGTTCGGCGGGTTCGGTGGCGGTGAAGGCGAGAGCGTAGGACATGGGTTTCCTCAAACGGGGCAGATCTTGGCGGGGACGGGCAGCGCGGGCGCATCGGCGGGCCAGCTCAGCCGGAAGGTCACATATTGGGCGGGATGGTCCGAAAGAACAGGGCCATTTTTACCGTCGAAGAGCGTCGCGACCGAAAGCGGTTCAACGGTCAGTCCGGCCGACGAGCGATAGCCGATGAGATCATAGGCATCGGTCCACGCCCCGATGTCGGCCATCGGTGCGGCGCGGGCGGTCGGGGCTCGGCCCTTGGCGGCGAGGCGGAACATCGGGTCGCTCGCGAAACGCCCGATGCGGTCCCCGGCGCGATAATTGTTGAAGTCGCCGGCGGCGAGCATCGCACCGTCGCCGCCGAAGCCGTGGAGCAGCGCATCATTTTCGAGCGTCTGCATCACATGCGCGGTTTCGGCGCGCGCGATGCTCACCCCCGACGGCTCGCGTGAATTGCGATGCGTGTTGAAGATCGTCAGCGGCTCTGGCGCACCCGGCACCGCGACATGCACGATCAGGCCGCCCTTGTTCGAAAGGCAGTCGTAGCCGGCGCAGCTACCCGCGTAGAAGGCATCGCTCGCATAAGCAGGCAGCGGCCGCGCGCGCGTCCACTGCGCCAGCGGCAGGTCGGTCGCGATATAGAGGCCGCTGTCGAGCCATTTGCCGATACCCTCGCCCTTCCACCAGCGACCCGCCTCGGCATGTCCCGCCAGCGGTATGGGAACGGGCCTTTGCCGCGGCCGGTCGACCGCCGGACCCGGGAGGATCGAATGATAGCCGGCGAGGGTGGCGATGCGCGATGCGTCCGGCGTGAACGCCTTGTGCAGGATCAATAGGTCGGGGCCGAGGCCCGCCGCGCGGCGCTTGGCGATCCAGTCGGCGATCTTCGCGAGCTTCGGCTGGCGCCCGCTGCGGATCGGCCACGGCAGCCCTTCGACATTCCAGAGCAGGACGCGCAGCCGCATTGCCTTGCGCCCGTCGGCGAGCGTTTCGACCCGGGGCATTGCCGCCGGGTCATAGCAGTCGGCAAGCCGCTCGACGCGCCCCGCGTGCCCGTCGGGCAGGACCGCCCAGATCGCCACTGCCAACCCCAAAAGGACGGCGGCGGCGATCCAGGGCCAGGGTCCTATTTGACGTCGAGGCCGGTCCATTTGGCGGCAAAGGCATATTTGTCGGCGGCTTCGGCAATGATCTTGTCGGTCGGCTTGCCCGAGCCGTGGCCGGCGCGCGTTTCGATACGGATCAGGTGCGGCTTGTTGCCGACCTCGGCGTGCTGGAGCGCGGCAGTATATTTGAAGCTGTGCCCCGGCACGACGCGATCGTCGGTGTCGGCGGTGGTCACCAGCACCGCCGGATAGGCGGTGCCGTTCCTGATATTGTGATAGGGCGAATAGCCGAGCAGATTTTTGAAATCGGCTTCCTTCGACGGATAGCCGTAATCATCGACCCAATAACGCCCCGCGGTGAAGCGATCGAAGCGCAGCATGTCCATCACGCCGACCGCGGGCAGCGCCGCGGCAATCAGGTCGGGGCGCTGGTTGGTCACCGCGCCCACGAGCAGGCCGCCGTTCGAGCCGCCCTCGATCGCGAGTTGGCCCTTGCCGGTGATGCCTTCGGCGATCAGATATTCGCCCGCGGCGATGAAATCGTCGAAGACATTCTGCTTCCTGTCGAGGCGGCCGGCATCGTGCCACGCCTTGCCATATTCGCCGCCGCCGCGCAGGTTCGCGATGGCGAGCACGCCGCCCTTGTCGACCCACGCGAGGCGGGTCGGCGAGAAGGCGGGGGTCATCGACACGTTGAAGCCGCCATAGCCATAGAGAAGCGTCGGCGACCCCTTGCTGCGGTCGAGGCCCTTTTTCATCACGAGGAACATCGGCACCTTGGTGCCGTCCTTCGAGGTGAAGAAACGCTGCTCGACGGTGAAGTCGGCGGGCTTGAAGGTCAGCTTGGGCTCGGCGAAAATCTCGCTCTTCCCGGTCAGCGTGTCGAAGCGATAGACGGTGGTCGGCCGCGCGAAGCTGGCAAAGGAATAGAAGGTTTCGGGATCGCTCGACTTGCCGCCGAAGCCCGAGGCCGAGCCGATATCGGCCAGGCTGATGTTCGCCACCGCCTTGCCGTCGAGCGCGACCATGCGCGCCTCCGACTTGGCGTCGCCGAGGTAGGACAGGATGATGCGGGTGCCGACGCGCGATGCGCCGACCAGCGTATCCTCGCTCTCGGCAACGAGCTGGGTGAGCTGCGCGGGCTTCCGGATGTCCATCGACACCAGCCGCTGGCGCGGCGCGCCCTTGTTGGTGAGGAAGGTGAAGCGCGTGCCCTCGTTGGTCACATATTCCCAGTTGTTCGCGAAATCGTCGACCAGCGTGACCGGCTTGCCCGCACCCTGGGGCCCGAGCGGATAGAGGGTCAGGCCGTAGCGTTCGTCGGTGCCTTCGGAACCGACGACGAGCAGATATTTGCCGTCGTCGGTGACGACCGCGCTGTTGTTGAGCTTGGGCTTGTCGGGGGTTGCGTGGATCAGCACGTCCGCGCTCTGCGGCGTCCCGAGCTTGTGGAAATAGACCGCGTGATTTTCGTTGAGCGACTGGAAAGCCTCTCCCGCCTTCGGCTCGGGGAAACGCGAATAGTAAAAGCCGCTGCCGTCCTTCGCCCAGTCGAGCGCCGAGAATTTGACCCAGCGCACCTCGTCGGACAAATCCTGTCCGGTCGCGACGTCCTTGACGCGGACGATGCGCCAGTCGGTGCCGCCGTCCTGCACCGAATAGAGCAGATGCTTGCCATCTTCCGACGGGTTCCATTCGGCGAGCGCGGTCGCGCCGTCCTTGGCCCACGCATTGGGGTCGATCAGGACGCGGCCTTCGCCCTTCAGCCCCTCGCGCACATAGAGCACCGACTGCGGCTGCAGCCCGTCGTTGCGCGTATAAAAATAGCGCGTCCCCGCCTTGCGCGGCAGGCCGAAGCGTTCGTAGTTGTAGAGTTCGGTCATCCGCGCCTTGAACGCGTCGCGCCCCGGCAGCGTGTCCAGATAGGCGTCGGTGACCTTGTTCTGGTCGGCGACCCACGCGGCGACCTTCGGATTCACGCGGACGTCGTCTTCCAGCCAGCGATAGGGGTCGGCGACATCGACGCCGAACTGCGGATCGACCGTGTCGCCGCGTAGCGTGTCGGGATAGGTCAGCGCGGGTACCGTTGCCGATGCCGCATCGTCTTCTGCATGGGCGATCGTCGGGGCGGTCATGAGCAGCGCAAGCGCAAGCGGAGCAGACAGTGTCTTACGGGACATGGCAAGGCGACCTCTTCGTTTCGAGACATAATCGTGCGTCCGTATGTAAGGACTGGCAGGGGGCGGGCAAGGGGATTTGCGAGCCGCGCCAGCTTTGCAGAAATGCGCGCGCTTTCAGGCATCGACATGGTAAATTCAAAATAAACACATATTTTCAGTATGTTGTATTGATGATCGAGCGCGTTCGAACTATATGAGTCGTGCAGTCACGGGTCGCAACAGAGCAGCTGCACTTCCCTTGAAAAGGAGACGACCCATGAAAGCAGAAATCGACCTGGCGAGTAAATTTTCCTCGACGCGTTTCGACAAGGCGCGGATGAAGGCGTTCGCCACCCATATTGCGCAGATCGAAGCGCAGGACGACATCCGCATCATCGACATTCTCGACAATGGCATTCCGCCGTTCGAGGATATCGCGACGGTGCATTTCAAGGCGCCGCGCGAGAGGCTCAGCGAGCTTGTCGGCGGATTGCTCAACGTCGCCAAGCTCAACCCCAGCGTCATCATCAACGGCATTCCCGCCGAACGGCTGGTCGACGTGCATGTCGCGGTGCGCGGACACTGACCGTTGGCCGGTGCCCTTGCGAGCAAGACGGTTCAGGTTCACCTGAACCGTCGTTGCAACCTCTCCTGTGCGCATTGCTATTCGATGTCGGGACCGGCCGAGACCGAACAGCTGGAGGCCGCGGCGCTGATCGGCTTTCTCGCGGAGGCGGCGGATGAAGGCTATGGGGTCGTCGCCTTTTCGGGCGGCGAACCCTTTCTCTACCCCGATTTTCCCGCCGTGCTGGAAGCCGCGCAAGCCTTGGGGCTCCGGCGGCTCGCCGTCACTAACGCGACGGTCCTGACCGGGCCCCGCGCAGCGGCATTGCCGTTGCTCGATCTCGTCGCGGTGAGCGTCGACGGCAGCGAGGCGGTGCACAACCGGCTGCGTCGCTCGCCGACCGCCTTTGCGCGCATGCTGAAGGGGCTCGACGTCATTCGCGCGGCGGGGCTGCCGTTCGGCATCGCACATACGGTGACGCGGGACAGCCTGCCCGACCTGCCCTTGATGGCGGCCTTTGCGGCGGAGCGGGGCGCGAGCGTCCTGCAACTCCATCCGCTCGGCCTCGTCGGCGCGGCGGCAGATATGGCTGACGCGCTCGATGGGGAAACGCTCGCCCGCACCTGGCTGACCGCGCTGGCGTTACAGGCGGACTATGGCGAGCGGCTGGCGATCCACGTTGACCTCTTCAACCGTGCGACGCTCGCCGCGCGGCCCGAGCTGGTGGTCCCGGATGACCGCGACGGCACCTTGTCGGACATCATCAATCCGCTGGTCCTGATGTCGAACGGCGACCTCAGCCCGATCTGTCACGCCATGGCGCCGGACCTGCGCCTCGGTCATTTCGAAAGCGCATCTCTGACGGAGATCGCGCGTCGGTATCGCGGCAGCGGTTTCGCAGACCTGCAGGCAATATGCCGGGCACTCTGGGAAGAGGTAATCGGGGACCGCGACGGCTGGCCCTATCTCAACTGGTATGAGTTGCTGGAGACCCGCTCGCAGCGCGCGCTGGTCCATTAGGCGGAACGGCGGCGAGTCGCTATGGCCAGGGCGGCGAAGTCCGGTGCGAAGTCGGCGAGCGTCAGGATGCCGGAGCAGGCTCGCGCGCCCGGCGCCGGATCGCGCCCGTCGCGAAACCGCCGCAACAGCGCGAGCGCCGCCAGCGTCGGAACATTGGGGCCGCGATTGCCATCGGCGCGCAGCGTCCAGCGGGCATGTGCCGGACGACCCCCGGCGTCTGCGCCCTCGACGATGATGTCCATCGCGCCGACGTCGCTGCCGAAAGGCAGTAACAGGCGCGCGATCGCGAGGAGCGGCCGGGCGGCGGGGCGCAGGCTGGCGAACCAGCCCCAGCGAACGGGCAACGCGAGGAGTGCGAGGCCGAGGTGCAGGATCGAAAGCTCCATGCCCGCGAAGAACTCGGCCGAACGGGTGGGGCGATAGCGCGCGACGAGCAGATCCTGCTCGGGCGTGTCGCAGACGCTCGCCCAGCGCTTGCCGACTCCGTCGACGGGCCAGCGGTGCAACAGTCCCCAGCCGGGAACGGCGGTCCAGCGTCCGCCGCGCCATAGGCGCACCGGATGGCCGACATAGGAGAGGATCGCCTGAACCACCGCGAGACCGCGCGGTGCCCTGTTGCCGGGAAAGATGCCGACCCGGATGCTGTCGACTTGCCGCCAGCCCGTCACCAGCGTGTCGATTGCCGCGTGCGACAGTGCCGGGATCGAACTGGCGCCGGTGGTCAGGCTGATTCCCGCCGCTTTTGCGGCATCGTCATATTCGCCGATCGCGGCGACGAAATCGCGGCCGTCGGCAAGGTCGACATAGGACACGCGCCCGGCAATGGCGGCCTCGATCACTGTCGGCGCCGAGGCCTGAAAGGGACCGGCGGCATCGACGACCAGGTCGAAATCCTTGAGGTCCGCCCCCGTAATCGCCAGACGGTCGAGTTGCCGCACCGACAGGCCGCCAAGCCGCGTCGCAAGCGCGTCGAGCTTCGCCTTGTCGCGTGCGGCCAGCGTCAGGGCGATGCCCTTTTCTTTCGCCGCCAGCTCGGCGAGGCGGCTGCCGAAGACGCCGGTCGCACCGATCAGCAGGACGCGAAGCTCAGCCATCGCCGAAGAGCGCGTGCTGGCTGACCAGTTCGCCGAAAAGCGGGTGCACGACCGCGAGGTCGAAGGCGAAGCGTCCGGCACCCAGATGCCGGTGCGTCACGATGGTCGTCCCCGGCGCCAGCCAGCGCGGCAGGCGCAGGCGCAGACCGCCGCGCCGCCAGAAATAATGGTCGGACGCGAAGATCAGCGCATCTGTCTCGGCGCGCACCGTCAGCGCCATGCCGAAGCCGCCGCCGATATGCTCCTCGAGCCCCGTCGGGCCGGCGAAGCTCTTGGCGCTGTGGATCACCTGCGGATGTCCGCGGGCGCGGCCATAGAGGCGCGTCCAGCACTGGCCGCCGCTCGCGCGGTCCTCGCTCACCGCGACCGCGGCGGGCGCGGGCCCGCTCGGGTTCAGCGGCAGCGGCGCGCCGATGGGGCGGCAAAGCTGCGCGAGGAACCAGCCGACGCGGGAGAGCCGCGTTTCGACGATCTCGCCGCTGTAGGTCGCGACGGCGTTGCCCGAGAGGCGCTTGCTGAAGCGGCGCCGGACGTCTTCGGGGAGCGCGTCCCACGCGGCGCGCGGGACGAGGCGGCGGAAGCGATAGTCGGTGAGCGCAGCGTCGTTCGTGCAAGCGGCGGGGGCCTGCGCTTCGATGGGTCGTTTCACCGCGCTTCGCATCGCCCGTCTCCTATCCGGCGTCCCTGCCGCCATCCTTGCCGCGACCGGGGCGCCAGTTGATCAGCTTCGTTACCCCCGCGCCGAGCTTGATCAGCCGCATCAGCGCGGGTTTGGGCACGCCCAGCATCTCGTCGTGCCAGCGGCTCATCGTCGTCACGAAATCGAGCATGTCGGCGAGCCGCGCCTTCGCGCCGTCGCTGAGCCCGGGGTCGGTCGCGGCACGCGCGACGCAGGCCTTGAGCGCCGCCTCGGCGGGGTCGACCTCGCGCGCCTTGCGCCCCGCGGCGATGCGCGTGACCATTTCCCAGATATCCTTCTCGGCGGTGAAATGGTCGCGCCGGTCACCGAGCAGAGGGACACGCTCGATCAGGCGCCATCCCAGCAGCTCCTTGATCGAATTGGACACGTTGGAACGCGCAAGCCCGAGCAGATCGGCGATGTCCTCGGCATGGAGCGGATGGTCGGAAATGAAGAGCAGCGCATGGATCTGCGCCACCGACCGGTTGACGCCCCATTGCCCGCCCAGATTCCCCCAGTGGAGGATGAACTCGGTCGCGGCGGGCGACAGGCGCGACTCATATTCAGTAATTTCTGTCATAACAGAAATATCAGATAAGATCGACGTCGGGTCAAGGGTCAATCGTACCGTGCAATCTTGCGGCAAGGGGCGCAAATAGCGGCAAGGTTTGGGAGGAGAGCGGCATGACGTTTGCGAGACGCATTTTGCAGGGCCTGATTTTGCTGGCGATTGTCGGTTGGGCGCTTGCGGTTACCGATCGCGTCGCCATGTCCGACGCGGTGACTTATGCCTTGTGGGGCGTGTGGATGCTGTTGCTGCTCGTCGATTCCGTCCTTGAACGGCGCCAGCGGCCACAAGACTGGCGGGCGCCCGAGCCATCGCCTGGCTGGAGCGCCGCGGGCGTCATTCTGGCGACGGGGACCGCGGGCGTCGTCGCGTCGCTGAGTTTTGCCGACGGTCCTGCGGACGCATGGCTCATCCCGCTGGCGATTGCGGGGGTTACGGTGACGCTTGCGATTATCGCCTTTCGCTTCGCGCGCAAACATGCGGCCGAAATCGGCGAGGCGCGGTTCGAGACGGCGCCCCCGCGCGACGCCTGATCTTCTCCGGACAAAAAAAGGGCGGCCATCCTTGCGGACGCCGCCCTCAATCTCTTGTCGATGACAGCCTGGCTCAGGCTTCTTCGAACTGGTCTTCGGTCAGCACCGGACCCGAATCCTGGCCCTTCGCATCGACGTCGCGGTCGACGAATTCGATGATCGCGATCGGCGCTGCGTCCGAGGCGCGGATGCCGGCCTTGATGATGCGGGTATAGCCGCCGTTGCGGTCCTTGTAGCGCTCGGCGAGGACGTCGAACAGCTTCACGAGCTGCGTGTCGTCCATCAGGCGGCTCATCGCGAGGCGACGGTTGGCGAGGCCGCCACGCTTCGCCAGCGTGACCAGCTTTTCGACATAGGGACGCAGTTCCTTCGCCTTGGCGACGGTCGTCGTGATCTGCTCGTGCTTGATGAGCGAGGCCGACATGTTGCGGAACATCGCGATGCGATGCGCGCCGGTGCGCTGAAGCTTCCGGCCACCCGATTTATGACGCATAATCCATTCCTTCGTTCGTTAAGGGCCCGTGTGAGGTAGCCCAGACCAGGTCGATTGGCGGGTCGACCCCTTCCCGAAATCGTCATCCCAGCGAAAGCCGGGATCGCTCGCGGCACGATGCCACGATAGCGGCCCCAGCTTTCGCTGGGGCGACGGCTATCTTTTAACCCAGAAGTTCCTGTTCGAGCTTCTTGGCCATTTCCTCGATGTTTTCCGGCGGCCAGCCGGGGATGTCCATGCCGAGGCGCAGGCCCATCGACGACAGCACTTCCTTGATTTCGTTCAAGGACTTGCGGCCGAAGTTCGGCGTGCGGAGCATTTCGGCTTCGGTCTTCTGAACGAGATCACCGATATAGATGATGTTGTCGTTCTTGAGGCAGTTGGCCGAACGGACCGACAGTTCGAGCTCGTCGACCTTCTTGAGAAGGAAGCGGTTGAGCTGGTTGACGTCCGATTCATCGGCGGTGGTCGACGGAGCCGCCATGCCGATCAGACCGCCGTCGTTCATCGCTTCTTCGAAGTGGACGAAGACCTGCAGCTGGTCCTGAAGGATACGCGCGGCATAGGCGACGGCATCTTCCGGGGTCACCGTGCCGTCGGTTTCGACGGTCAGGTTCAGCTTGTCATAGTCCAGCTCCTGGCCGATGCGGGCATTGTCGACCTTGTAGGCGACCTGGCGCACGGGCGAGAAGAGCGAGTCGACCGGGATCAGGCCGATCGGCGCGTCGGCCGGGCGGTTGGCGGTCGCGGGGACATAGCCCTTGCCGGTGTCGGCAACGAGCTCCATGTTCAGCGTCGCACCGTCGTCGAGGTGGCAGATGACATGGTTCGGGTTCATCACCTTGATGTCGCCCGACACCATGATGTCGCCCGCCTTGACGGTCGCAGGGCCGGTCGCCGAAAGCTGGAGCCGCTTCGGGCCTTCACCTTCCATCTTGAGCGCGATCTGCTTCACGTTGAGGACGATGTCGGTGACGTCTTCGCGCACGCCGGCGAGGCTCGAGAATTCGTGCAGGACGTTCTCGATCTTGATCGACGTGATGGCCGCACCCTGGAGCGACGAGAGCAGCACGCGGCGCAGCGCGTTGCCGAGCGTCAGGCCGAAACCGCGCTCAAGCGGCTCGGCGACGAAGGTCGCCTTGCGCTTGCCGTCGCCGCCGGCCTTGATTTCCAGGTTGCTGGGCTTCTTCAATTCCTGCCAGTTCCGGATGTTGACAGTCATGGACTTCCCTTTGCTAGTGGCGGGACGGCTGGGGTCGGCAGCGGTCCTGCGGAGGTGTTGCGGCGGCACGGCGGCACCAGGGCCGCCGTTCCGGTAAAAGGCGTCAGACGCGGCGGCGCTTGGCCGGGCGGACACCATTGTGCGGGATCGGGGTCACGTCGCGGATCGACGTGATGTGGAACCCGACGGCCTGCAGCGCGCGGAGAGCCGATTCACGGCCGGCGCCCGGGCCCTTGACTTCGACTTCCAGCGTGCGGACGCCATGTTCGGCGGCCTTCTTGCCGGCGTCTTCGGCGCAAACCTGCGCCGCATACGGGGTCGACTTGCGGCTTCCCTTGAAGCCCATCATGCCGGCGCTCGACCAGGCAATCGCATTGCCCTGCGCGTCGGTGATGGTGATCATCGTGTTGTTGAAGGTCGCGTTGACGTGCGCGACGCCCGACGAGATGTTTTTGCGTTCGCGCCGACGAAGGCGCTGCGGTTCACGAGCCATGATGAAATCCTGTCCTAAATCCTGAATGGCCGGTGGCTGGCTGTCGAAGCTGCCCCGGCTGGGGAAATAAGGAAGCGCGCCAACAGGGACGCGCTCGAAACCTTACTTCTTCTTGCCGGCGATCGGCTTCGCCTTGCCCTTGCGGGTGCGCGCATTGGTGTGCGTGCGCTGGCCGCGGACGGGAAGGCCCTTGCGGTGACGCAGGCCGCGATAGCAGGCGAGGTCCATCAGGCGCTTGATGTTCATCGCCGTGTTGCGGCGAAGATCACCCTCGACCGTGTGGTCGGCGTCCAGCGTTTCGCGGATCTGCAGGACTTCGGCGTCGCT
>PNJO01000031.1 GCA_013821905.1 Sphingopyxis sp.
GCGACCAGCCGGTCGTCCTGGAACAGCCGTGCGTCGATATTGGCGATACGCTTGCCCCGATGGACGACCGCCGCATCGCAGGTCAGCCGGCCTTCGCCGACCCGGACATGATAGTTGAACTTGATCTCGAGCGTCGCGCACCACTGGTCGTCGCCGAGCAGGCTGGTCAGCGCACCACCCATAGCGGTGTCGGCGAGCGAATAGGCGACACCGCCATGCGCGGCGCCCTGCGGGCTGAAATGCCGCTGACGGTCAATGTTGATCGCCATCGTGCAACGCCCGTTACCGCGCTCGACCATCAAAAGGCCGAGCGCGCGTGCGAACTCGAAATCCTGCCCGAAGGGCTTCACCGGACGCGCGGACCACCAAAGGGCGGCGGCGGCGGCGGGCGGCGCGTGCCGCGCGGCAGCTGTGCCTGATAGGCGCGGCCGCAATGCTCGACGCAATAGGGGAAGCCGGGGTTCACCGCGACACCGCAGAAGTGGAAGTCGGGCTCGCCCGGATGGCCCATCGGCCAACGGCAGATGCGGTCGTTGAGGTCGAGCAGGCTCGTCTTGTCGGCGATCTCCGGGCTCGGCTTCGCGGGCACCAGACGGCGCGGCGGCGCGGGCGGGATCGGCGCCTGCTGGTCGCCGGGTCCCTGGCGAATGAAGCCGCCGGGGCCGATCGAGACGATGCGCGGGCTATCGGCCTTGGGAGCAGGCGCGGCAGCGTCATTATTCGTCGTGTCGGGCGCGTCGACGCGCGCGCGCGCTTCGATCTTGGGCGCGACCGGCGCACGAACGGGTGCGGGCGCCGCGGCACGCGGCGCCGGGGGAGGCGCGGCAGGCTTCGGGGCGGCGGGTGCGGCGACCTTGGCCGGCTTCGCCACCTTTTCGGTCGCCTTGACGGGCGAGGGACGCGACTTCAGGCCAAGGCGATGCGCCTTGCCGATGACCGCATTGCGGCTGACCCCGCCGAGTTCGTCGGCGATCTGGCTCGCAGTCAGGCCTTTTTCCCACATGTTGCGCAAGCTTTCGATGCGCTCGTCAGTCCATGACATATTCATTCCTCATCATTCCACGCCGCGGGCGGTTCGACGGTCCCTTGCCGATTCCGACGGAACCGGCTCGGTCGCTGCCCAGCTTGCGGTAAGATCGGGAAGGCGATAGGCGAGAACGCCATGAACGACCAGCCCCAAATTTCGCGCCCCGACTCGGCAAATTTCGCCGCGGCACAGGCTTTCGCCGAACCGGGCGTCCCGCACATTCGGACGCTGAACGTGCCGGGCATGCAGGCTCTATATGTCAAGGAGGTACGGCGCTTTTTCAAGGTCCAGCTGCAAACAATCTGGGCGCCGGCGATCACCACGCTCCTCTTCCTCGTCATTTTCACCGTCGCACTGGGCGGCGCGGGCCGCACGGTCATCGGGGTTCCCTTCGCTGATTTCATCGCGCCCGGGCTCATCATGATGGCAATGCTGCAGAACAGCTTCGCCAATTCGAGCTTTTCGCTGCTCGTCGGCAAGATCCAGGGCACGATCGTCGACTATCTGATGCCGCCGCTCGCAGTCGGCGAGCTGATCATCGCGCTCGTCGGCGCCGCGATCACGCGCGCGATCCTCGTGGGACTGGCGCTCTGGCTCGCGATGCTCTTCTGGCCGGGCGTGCACGTCGGCCCCGACCATCTGTGGGCGGTCGCCGTCTTCGGCATCCTCGGGGCGATGATGCTCGGCTTCCTCGGCCTCATCACCTCGGTCTGGGCCGAAAAGTTCGACCATGCCGCCGCGGTGACCAATTTCGTCGTCACGCCGCTCGCGCTGCTTTCGGGCACCTTCTATTCGGTCGACCGGCTCGCGCCCTGGTTCCAGACGATCGCGCACGGAAATCCCGTATATTATGCGATCATGGGCTTTCGCTACGGCTTCATCGGGACGGTCGATTCGACGATCGCCAATCCGGTTCTGACCGCCGTGCTGGTGCTTGTCGCGGTCAATATCGCGCTCGGCGTCGTGACCTATCGGCTGCTCGTGTCGGGCTGGAAGCTGAAGGCCTGACGCCGCCCCTCAGTGGCGGTGAATGGCGCGCACGCGGTAGCGCCCGCGCTCCATGCCGTCGAACATCGCCTCGATCTGCGGGTGATCGACGGGACCCTGGTCCTCGTCGGCGACCAGATTCTGCTGGCTGACATAGGCGATGTAGGACGAGTCCTCGTTTTCGGCGAGCAGGTGGTAAAAGGGCTGGTCCTTCGACGGGCGGATATCCTCGGGAATCGCCTCGTACCATTCGTCGCTGTTCGAAAAGACCGGGTCGATGTCGAAGACGACGCCGCGAAAATCGAACATGCGATGGCGGACGATATCGCCCGGCGCAAAGCGCGCCCGTCCGACCAGCGGAGCCGTCACGGCCTTCAGCGAATTTGCGGAAACTTCGGCAGGAGATTGGCGATTCATATCGCCAATCTATGGCTATTCCCTCCTGTTTCAACCCCGTTACACTGCATCGTCGGCGAACAGGCCGAGTCCCGGCTGTGACCCAGGTTACAGATGCGCCGGCGGTCCGGGCTAATCTGTCCGGACGGTCGCCGCGTTCCGGGTCGGAATGCGGGCCGTCTCGATGCAACAAGGGAAGGGCATTTCATGAGCGAGATTCCGACGAGCACCCCGACACCGCCGGTCAGCCCGGCATCGGGCGTTATCGAACGCGCCAAGAACATCATCCTCAAACCCCGCGAAACATGGCTGGCGATCGATAGCGAACCCGCGACGGCCCAGTCGATCTATGTGCCCTATGTCTTGCTGCTCGCGGCGATCGGCCCATTCGCGGGCTTTGTTGGTAAACAGGTCTTCGGGGTTACCATCTTGGGCGTGACCTATCACCCGCCGCTGGTGGACTCGCTGGTTGCTGCTATCGTCTCCTATGGCCTGGCTCTGGTCACGGTGTTCGTTCTGGCGCTGGTCATCGACGCGCTGGCGCCCGGCTTCGGCGGACAGAAGAACCAGACCCAGGCGCTGAAGGTCGCGGCCTATTCGGCGACCGCGGGGTGGGTTGCCGGCATTTTCGGCCTGATCCCCGCGCTCGCACTGATCGGTGCACTGCTCGGCCTCTACGGCCTCTATCTTCTCTATGTCGGATTGCCGATCCTGATGAAGGTCCCGCAGGACAAGGCGCTGGTCTATACCATCGTCGTGGTCGTCGTTGCGGTCGTGCTGTTCATGATCGTCGGCGCCATCATCGGTGCGCTCAGCGCACCGTCGCTCCTGACGATAAGGGGCTGATTGCCACGAGGCCGTCCCGGCGCAGGCCGGGGCGGTCACATGATCGGTCGAAATCAGGAAAAAATGGAGGAGAGTGAGGGATTCGAACCCTCGGTACCGTTGCCGGCACTTCGCATTTCGAGTGCGACGCTTTCGACCACTCAGCCAACTCTCCTCGCTGAGAGGAGACGCCCCTAGCGGCGGCTCACGAGTCTTGCAACCCTCTCGTCACAATTTCGCGGAGCCGCCGCCGGATTAAGCCGCCCGATCAGGGTTTGTCGGCTTCCCACCCATAAGGCTGGCGCTTGCGGCTTCCCGTCTCGGCCTCGTTCATCGTCAGCGGATCGTACAGCCGTCCGCCGAGCATCACGCGGTGGATCTGCTCGGTATTGCGGATATTCTGCGTCGGGTCGGCGTCGAGAATCAGCAGATCGGCCAGCTTGCCGGCCTCGAGCGACCCGACATCCTTGGCATAGCCGAGCGAAGTCGCCGGCATGATCGTCGCGGCGCGCAGCGCGTCGATATTGCTCCAGCCGCCGCGCACGAACGACCAGATTTCCCAATGCGCGCCAAGCCCCGCCTGCTGGCCGTGCGCGCCGATCGAGACCATGCGACCCGCCGCGGCGATCTTGCCTGCCTCGCGCGCCGAATCATCATCGACATAATCGCCCTCGGGCGCGATCGTGCGGCGCTTGTTGTTCGCCGCGAGTTCTGTCGGCGGGATATGCTTCGTCAGGATCGGGTGTTCCCACACATTGGTGTGGGCGCGCCAATAGGGGTCTCCCGCGGGGCCGCCATAGGTGACGACAAGCGTCGGCGTATAATCGACCTGTGTCTGGCCCCAGAGCTGCACCAGATCCTTGTAGAAGGTGTGGAGCGGAATGTTGTGCTCGACGGTCGAGTTGCCGTCCTGGATCAGCGTCAGGTCCATCGTGTAGAGCGAACCGCCCTCGGGCACGACCTCCATGCCCTCGGCCTGCGCCGCCTTGACGACCATCTGGCGCTGTTCGCGGCGCGGCTGGTTGTAATTCTTCACGCTGCGCGCGCCCTGCGCCTTCAGGCGGCGGACGTGCGCGAGCGCATCGTCATAACCGTTGATCTCGGCATAGACACCCGCCGCCTTCGCGCCATAGATGATCTCGCCGGTCGAGAAGATGCGCGGCGCGAGGATCAGCCCGGCGCGCTGCATTTCGGACGAGACGAAGATTTCGGACGCGCGCGACGAGGGATTGTGGCTCGTCGTTGTGCCCATCGCGAGATTGACGATCTCCGACCAGTTCTGCTGCGGCACCAGCTCGTCGTCGCCATGCGGTCCGTGCGCATGGGCGTCGACGAAGCCGGGGACTATCGTCTTTCCGGTCGCATCGACCGTCGTCGCGCCCGCGGGGACGGTGATCGCGCCCGCCGGACCGACCGCGACGATGCGGTCGCCCTCGACGACGATCGCGCCATTTTCGATGATCCCGCCATCCTTGTCGGCCATGGTGACAATCTTGGCGCCGGTGATGACGACGGTCCCCTTGTGCTTCGATGCGGCCTGCGTCATCGCGAGCGACACGCCGTCGGTCGGCGGCGTGAATTTGGGCGCCTTGTCGTCGGTCGGCGCGTTGGCGAAGAAGCTGCCGAGATCGGCGCTGAACAGCGTCGCCCCGCGGCTCCAGTGCAGGCGGCTGCCGCCGTTCGACCAGTGGATATAGTCGGCGCCGCTGCCGCTGACGCGCGTCACCGGGAGCGCGCCGCTCTTGGTCCCGAGCGACACATCCTGTCCGCCCGGCATCAGCGGCGTGACATAGGCGTCGTAATTCTGCCGAAAAGCGAGCGTGCGCCCGTCGGGCGAGATTTCATAGTCGCTGACCAGCTCGCCGCTCGCATGGACGCGCTTGTCCTGGCCGTGAAGATCGGTGCTGACGAGCTGGCTCTTGCCGTCGGCGGCCGCGACCATGAAGATGCGGTCGTTCGCGGTCCCGAACTGCGGCTTGGCGCCGTTGTCGGTGACGCGCACGGGCGCGCCGCCCGTCGCGGCGACGGCATAGATGCCCGGATTTTCTCCCCAGCGTTCGGAACGGAGGCCACCGCCGGCGCGGCGTTCGAAAGCGATCGTCTTGCCGTCGGGTGAGAAGCGCGGCTCGGCATAATGGCCGGGCGTGCTCGTCACCTTGCGCGACGCGCCGCCGCCGGCACCGATAACATGGATTTCGCCGAGACCGGTGTCGGTCCAGCGAACGAAGGTAATCGAGCGCCCGTCGCGCGACCAGCTCGGCCACAGCTCGAACGCGTCGTCGCCGGCGGCGGTCAGGCGCCGGGCCGCGCCGCCGCCGGCGGGCTTGACCCAAAGCTTGCCCAGCGTCTCGAACACGATAGTGCCGCCGTCGGGCGAGACTTCGGCCCAGCGCGGTATCTGCGTCGTGAAGCTGTCGGGTGCGACCTCGACCGCCGGGTGCGTCGCATCAACGATCACGCGGTCGTCGCTGACCGTGAAAGGAATGATGCGCGCGTCGCCGCCGGCAGCGGCGACGCGGCGAAGCTTGCCGCCCGCCCAAAAGACGATGTCCTTGCTGTTGGGCGTCCAGTCCATGTTCGGATAGACGCCGGTGACCGCCCAGGTTTCCTGCACATCCTGATCGAGCGCGTCATAGATCTTCTTCTCGGCCCCCGACGCGAGGTCCTTTACATAGAGCTTCGACTGGGTGCCCTCGCGCCGGACGAAAGCGAGGCTTTTGCCGTCGGGGGAGGGGGTGGGCCGCACCGCACCGCCCGCACCGGCGGCGACCGTCGTCACTTCGCCGTCGTTCAGGTCATAACGCTCGATGTGGAACAGGTCGCCGTTGCTGTCCTGTGCATATTCGAAGATCGGACCCGGCGTGACATTGCGCGTGTAATAGACGCCCTTGCCGTCGGACGCGAAGGTGGGCTCGCCCAACTCCTTCTGGTGGCGTTCGTTGGGCTTCTTGACCAGCGGGACGCCCGCGCCGCCCGAAACATGATAAAGCCACACCTCGCCCGTGCCGAGCGAGCGCCCGGTGGTGAAATGCTTCTTCGCGACGATGAACTGGCCGTCGGGGCTCCAGCTCGGCTGGTTGAGCAGGCGGAAGTCTTCCTTGCTGAGCTGCTTCATGTCGCTGCCGTCGCGGTTCATGATCCAGATATTGTCGCCGCCCGCACGGTCCGAGACAAAGGCGATGCGTTTGCCGTCGGGGGAGAAGCGCGGCTGGTGCTCATAGGCGAGACCCTCGGCAATGCGCGTCGGCATCCCGCCCTCGATGGGCATGGTATAGATGTCGCCGAGCAGGTCGAAAGCGATCGTGCGCCCGTCGGGCGAGACATCGACGTTCATCCAGCTGCCCTCGTCGACCGCGATCGGCACCTTGCGCGTCGTCATTCCGGGCGGTGCGTTGACGTCCCATTTTTCGGGCTTGGCGTCTGCAGCCGGGGCTGCGGCAGGAGCGGTCTGGGCCCAGACCGAGGTCGAACAAGCCAAAGTCGCCGCAAGGGCGAAAGCGAAGCGCGCCATAATATTATCCCCGTTTGAAAGATGTGACGACCATATGGTCCGGGCGCCAACATGCAAGCGAAGGGTTTCGACGAAGGCGCTGGCAGGGTCGACGGGCGGCTGCTAGCGGATCGGAAACCAGAACAAGGGGGAGGCCTCCATCGTGCCATTGACCGGCATCCGCATACTCGATTTCGGCCGCTATATCGCGGGGCCCTATTGCGCGGCCCTGCTTGCCGACTACGGCGCCGACGTCATCCGCATCGAGGCGCCGGGCGGCAACGACGACCGCTACACCGTCCCCGTGGCCGACGACGGATCGGGCGCGATGTTCCTGCAGATGAACCGGAACAAGCGCGGCCTGACCTTGAAGCCGGGAAGCGCGGAAGGCCGCGAAATCGTCCGCCGGCTGGTCGAAGGCGCCGATGTCGTCATCGCCAACCTGCCGCACGAGGCACTGGTCAAGCTCGGGCTCGATCACGACAGCCTGTCGGCAATCAACCCGCGCATCATCCTCGCAACCGCATCCGCTTTCGGCGGCGAGGGACCGCTGGCTAGCCGCGTCGGCTTCGATGCAGTGGGGCAGGCGATGTCAGGCACGGTGCACCTGACCGGCACGCCGGACCAACCCTATCGCGCGCAGGTCAATTATGTCGATTTCGGCACCGCGCTGCATCTCGCGTTCGGCGTCATGCTCGCGCTGCGCGAGCGTGAGGCGACCGGGAAGGGGCAGTGCGTTTCGGGATCGCTGCTCGGCACCGCGCTCGCCATGTCGAACGCGCTGACGATCGACCATGCGCTAAACGGCATCGAGCGCCAGCCGATGGGCAATCGCGGCTTCAGCTCGGGACCGACGGACCTGTTCCGCACCCGCGACGGCTGGATAGTGACGCAGATCGTCGGCTCTCCCATCTTCGCGCGATGGGCCGAGATCGTCGGGCGGCCGGACCTCGTCGGCGACCCGCGTTTCGCCAGTGACATATTGCGCGGCGACAATGGCGCGGAACTGAGCGCGATCATGCAGGCATGGTGTGCCGGGCGGAGCAATGCAGAGGTGATCGCCGAACTGGGTGCAGGTCGGGTGCCCTGTGCGCCCGTGCTGCGTCCCTCCGAGGCGCTGGCACAGCCGCAGGTCGCGGCGATGGGGCTGGTCGAACCGCTCGCCTATCCGGGCGTCACGGCCGACGCGCCCGTCATCCGCGCACCTGTCGCACTCTCACGGAGCGATAAGGCGGCCGCGACCCGTGCGCCGCAAGTTGGCGAGCATAGTGACGCGATCCTGACCGAGCTCGGTTACGATGCCGAAGCGATTTCGGCTTTGCGCGCGAAAAGCATTATTTGAGGCGGCGAGGGTGGACGGCATCATCCAGGGCCGTTAAATACCGATCAGTATGAAATTCAGCGCTGGAGCCTGCAATGACCGATCAAAGCGAATATGTGCCGCCGAAAATCTGGACCTGGGACAAGGATAGCGGTGGGCGTTTCGCCAATATCAACCGCCCGATCGCGGGGCCGACACACGACAAGGATCTGCCGATCGGCAAGCATCCGCTGCAGCTCTATTCGCTCGGCACGCCCAATGGCGTGAAGGTCACGGTGATGCTCGAGGAACTGCTCGCGGCGGGGCATTCGGGCGCCGAATATGACGCATGGCTGATCAAGATCGGCGATGGTGACCAGTTTTCGAGCGGTTTCGTCGATGCCAATCCGAACAGCAAGATCCCGGCGCTGGTCGATCGCAGCGGCACCGAACCGATCCGCGTGTTCGAATCGGGCGCGATCCTGATCTATCTGGCCGAGAAGTTCGGCGCGTTCCTGCCCACCGACACCACAAAGCGCGCCGAAACGCTGTCGTGGCTGATGTGGCAGATGGGCAGCGCACCCTTCCTCGGCGGCGGCTTCGGCCATTTCTATGCCTATGCGCCGACGAAGCAGGAATATCCGATCAACCGCTATGCGATGGAAGTGAAGCGCCAGCTCGACGTGCTCGACCGCCGCCTCGCGGAAAGTGAATATATCGCCGGGGCCGATTATACGATCGCCGACATGGCGATCTGGCCCTGGTATGGCGCGCTCGCCAAGGGCCTCGTCTATGATGCGGGCGAATTCCTGCAGGTGCAGGACTACAAGCATGTCCAGCGCTGGACCGACCAGATCGCGGCGCGGCCCGCGGTCAAGCGCGGCCGCATGGTCAACCGCGTGATGGGCGACCCGGCGAGCCAGCTTCACGAACGCCACGACGCGTCGGATTTCGATCTGCGCACGCAGGACAAGCTGGAGCCCGAAGCCGCGGCCGAATAAGCCGAAAAACGCGCAAGACCCACAAGGGCCGCCGGCAACGCTTCATCAGGAAGCGCTGCCGCGCGGCCCTTTTTGGGTCGGTTCGGGTCGTGCCGGTCCAGTCCATCCTATGTAAAATCCGAACTTTCCGGCGCGTCGTCGCTAGACGCCGCCTTCATGCCGCATCGTCATTCTGCCGGCATGACAAGTCCGATCCTCCCGATGCGGCTCGCCCGCAAACTCGAAGCAAAGGGCCGCGCGTTCGTTCCCGGCGAACGCGCGGCCGCGCTGGTCGAGATGGCGTTGGTGCTGCCGCTGTTCGTCACGCTGGTGATGGGCATTCTCGTCTATGGTCAATATTTCCTGCTCGCCCACAGCGTGCAGCAGGCGGCGAACGATGGCGCGCGCGCCGCGATCACCGGTCTCGACGCCGCCGACCGCAGCGCGATCGCGCTCCGCGCCGTCGATCGCAGCATGGGGGCGATCGGCAGCTTCACGCCGCAAAGCCGGGCGGTCGCGGTCTCGGAGACGGCCGAAGCGGTCACCGTCCGCGTCACCTTCACCGTCCCCGAAGACAGCTTCGTCCGCTCGACCTTTGTCCCGTCGCCGGGAAACGTCATCCGCGCCGCGGCGACCTTCGAACTTCCGGTGGACTGACCATGCGCGCGCCCTCCCATATTCAGGCATTCGCGCGCGACCGGCGTGCGGGGATCAGCGTCATGACGGCATTCGGGCTGACGATGCTGATCGGATCGGCGGCGTTCGCGGTCGATGTCGGATCGCTTTACCTCGACCGCCGCAAGCTGCAGGGCATCGCCGACGCAGCAGCGCTGGCGGCGGCTTCGAAGCCCGGCGAGGAGCAGGCGGCGGCCGAGCGGATCATCGCCGCCAATTGTGACTGCGATATCAAGATCGCCGCGCTGACGAAAGGCACCTATACGGCCGACGTCGCGACACAGGCCGAGCAGCGTTTCGTTGCCGGTGGCGCATCGCCCAATGCGGTGCACATCACACTGGTGCGCGACCGTCCGCTGTTCTTCGGGCGTTTCCTGACCGGGCGCGACGACACGATGATCCGCGCGAGCGCGACGGGGGCACGCCGCGGCTATGCGGCCTTTTCGCTGGGGTCGCGCGTCGCGGCGGTGCATGGCGGACTGCCCAACGCTCTACTGTCGGCACTGACCGGGAGCCAGGTCAATCTATCGGTGATGGATTATAACGCGCTCGCCGCCGCCGATATCGACCTGCTCGCCTTTTCGGAAGCGCTGCGCACCGAACTCGATGCCGAGGTGCTGACCTTCGGCCAGACGCTCGATACGCAGGCAACGCTGCCGCAGGTCCTGTCCGCCCTGTCGAGATCGACGACCGACGGGCGCGTGGCGAGCGCGATCGGCCATCTCGCCGACCGGGCCCTGCCGCGTAGCCTGTTCCCGTCGCGGGCGATCGACCTCGGTCCGCGTTCGTCGAGCATTCGTGTCGATCCCGCAAATCCGGTCAAGGTCAACGCGCTCGGCCTCGTGCGGTCGATGCTGCTGCTGAGCAACGCCAACCGCCAGGTCGACCTGTCGCTGGCGAGCAATCTTCCCGGCGGATCGGGGATCGACGTCGCGCTGCTGATCGGCGAACCGCCGGCGGATTCGCCGCTGATCGCGGTGACCGACACCAACGAGGTGATCGTCCGCACCGCGCAGGTGCGCCTGAAACTCGATGCCAAGGTCCAGACACCGCTCGCCGCCGTCCATGTCCCTGTTCTCGCCGAGCTCGGATCGGCCTCGGCGCGGATTTCGGATATCGATTGCCGGAAGGGGAGCAGCGCCGCGGTCTCGCTCGCCGTGACGACCTCGCCTGCGTCGCTTGCGATCGGGACGGTCGACGACGGTGATTTCCAGAATATGCAGCGCAAGCTCGACCCCAAGCCCGCGCACCTCCTGCGCCTGCCGCTGGCGAGTGTCGATGCCGAGGCCGAGCTGATATTGTCCGACCTCAACGAAAAACCCGCTGTCTTTTCGCGGCGCGACATCGACGACGGAACGGTGAAGACGGTCGAAAGCAGCGGACTCGTCGCGGGCGCCGCCAAATCGCTGTCCGACCGCATGGACCTGACCGTCAATATCCTCGGCATCGGCCTGAACTCCAAGGCGCTGACGACGCTGGTTGGGGACACCGTCGGCCTGGCCGGCCCCGTCCTCGACGGAGTTCTGGAAGGTCTGACGGGGATGCTGGGTGTGCATATCGGCGAGGCCGATGCGCGGGTGAACGCGCTGCGCTGCGGCAAGGCGAAGCTCGTCTGATCGCTCCGTTCCGGCGCCACGGCGGATACAGCCGCTGGCCGCTTTCGCCATCCGGCTTCCCATAAGGTGGGGACGATCCATCACGGGGAGGCGAGGGTGAAAGCGGCACAGGAACCACAGCGCGTTTCGGCGGCGGAGTTCATTCGCGGTTTTGCGAACTGGCGGCTGCAGGCGGCGCGCAAGCCCGTCGTGGTAACCCATCATGGGAAGGATGCGCATGTGCTGATCTCGCTCGACGACTATCGGCGGCTCGACGGCGAGAGGTCTGACTCGGTTACGGCCGATGTCCTCGGCGATTCGCAGGCCGGCGTGATCGAGGCGATCCGCGACGGCGTGATCCTGATCGACCGGCACTGGCGCATCGCCGCGATCAACCCCGCAGCCAGCGACCTGGTCGAGATCGCGGCGGCGCAACTGGTCGGCGCCGAACTGACCGCGGCCATTCCGGGCCTGAAGGACGGGCTGCTCTTTCACCATATCATCCGCATGCTTGACCATCGCGAGCGGTTTGCGGGGGAAATCCCCGGTGTGCTGCGACCGCGCCAGTGGCTGCGGGTCGATCTGGTTCCGCTGCCCGTCGGCGGCGCGATCATCCTGCGCGACGTCAGCGAGGCGATGGAGGGCTTTGCCGAAAGCGATATGAGGGCCGCGATGATGGCGACAATCGAAGCGCAGGGCGACATCGGCCACGCGCGCCTGTCGCTGCGTGAAACGGTCGAAGATGCGAATGGGGCGCTGACTGC
The DNA here is from genome assembly GCA_013821905.1 of Sphingopyxis sp. Classification (GTDB taxonomy): domain Bacteria; phylum Pseudomonadota; class Alphaproteobacteria; order Sphingomonadales; family Sphingomonadaceae; genus Sphingopyxis. The sequence continues at coordinate 12,040 of PNJO01000031.1, forward strand.
GATGATCGGGGTCGATCCGGTCGCGATCCGCCGCGTGCGTTTTTCGGCGCTACTCTCGATCGGGTCGCGCCAGGCCTTTGCAGAGGCGCTGGATTCGGTTTTCCGCACCGGGGTGCCCGCAAGCATCGCCGCCGACCTCGTGACGCGCGAAGGCGTGACGATCGCCGCCACGCTGGCCATCGCCGAGCTGCGCGGCGCCTATGCCTGCGACGGCGCCTTCGTCCTCATCACGCCGCGCCGCGGCAGCTAGGGTCGCGATCCTAGAACCAGTTGCCGCGCTCGATCGCCCTGCTGCCTGCCGGGAGGGAGAAATACTGGCCGTCTTCCCCGACAATGATCGGCCCGTCGAAATGCTCTTCCGCGCCGTCGAGGAACGCGACGTTGAGATAGGACGACGGCATTGACGGCACGACATGGCTCAGCACCAGCATCTTGACGCCGGCGGCTTTCGCAACGTCGGCCGCCTGTGCCGGGCTCGCATGATAGTCCAGGATATCGCGCATGATTTGCGCGGTCTGCTTGCGGCCTGCCTCGTCGAGCCGGGCCGCAAGCGCCTTCACCATTTTCGGCTGGAGCGCTTCGTGGACCAGCAGGTCGGCGCCCTTCGACGCGGCTTCGAGCGACTTGGAGGGTCCGGTATCGCCGCTGATCACGACGCTACGCCCCTTGTAGTCGAAGCGATAGCCGACCGATGGCTGCACCGGGCGATGGTCGACCGGGAAGGCGGTGACGCGCAAACCGTCCGCCTCATAAACGACCGCAGGTGCCGCGGGGATATCGAAAGGCATCGCGACCGCGCCCGCTGCGGCGGGCGGAGTGATTTCGGCACCGTGGTGCGCCGTCCGATAGCCGTTGTCGAGCACATAGGCGGCGTTGAATCCCGCAACGACTCCTTCGACACCGGCAGGGCCATGGACGGGAAGGGGCGCCTTGTTGCCGCTGGCGGTCCAGCGCAACAGCATCATCGGCCCCATGCCGTCGATATGGTCCGAATGAAAATGAGTCAGGAACAGCGCTTTGATCCGCCCGTTGGGCAGACCCATCTGAGCAATATTGCGCGCCGCGCCTTCGCCGGCATCGACGACGACCATCGTCTTGCCTGCGATCACAACGGTGCAGGATGCGGCGCGTTCGCGGGCGGGCAACGGCGATCCGGTGCCGCAAAGACCCACATGCAGGCCGTCTGGAAGCGTGGCAAGGGGATCGCGCGCCACATTGCGTTCGACCGCGCGCTCGAAAATCCACATGCCGATGGACCGCTGGAAAACCCAAGTCGTCAGTGCGGCGATACCGATGATGGCCACGCCCCACAGCGCGGCACTCTTGACCTTGGCCATCCTCTCCCCCTCATCCGTCCGTCGCTGTTGCGCCTGCTGGACAATCGGGAGTGTTAGGCGCAATCAACGGAGGAGGGAAGGTTGCAAGTCGCAACTTGCCGTTTACGTAAAGGTGAGCGCCCGATATAAGGGCGCCATAGCCCAATGGGAGATTCGTGATGGACATGGAATTCAGCCCCGAAGATCTCGCCTTCCAGCAGGAAGTGCGCGCCTTCATCGCCGAAAATTACCCCGCCGAACTGCGCGGGAAACAGGACGAGGGCGAAGAGCTGTCCAAGGAGGACTTCCTCGCCTGGCACAAGATCCTGCACAAAAAGGGCTGGATCGCCCCGGCATGGCCGGTCGAATATGGCGGCACCGGCTGGACGCCGACGCAGCGTTTCATCTGGTCGGAGGAAACCGCGCGCGCCGACTGCATCCGCCTGATGCCCTTCGGCCTCGCGATGGTCGGCCCCGTCATCTACACCTTCGGCACTCCCGAGCAGAAAGCCTATTTCCTGCCGCGCATCCTGTCGGGCGAGGATTGGTGGTGCCAGGGCTATTCGGAACCGGGTTCGGGCAGCGACCTTGCGTCGCTCCGCACGACGGCGGTTCGCGACGGCGACGATTATGTCGTCAACGGGCAGAAGACCTGGACAACGCTCGCGCAGCACGCCGACTGGGGCTTTTTCCTCGTCCGCACCGACAAGGACGCCAAGCAGCAGGAGGGCATCAGCTTCCTCCTGATCGACATGAAGTCGCCCGGCATCACCGTGCGCCCGATCATCACGCTGGGCGGCGAGCACGAGGTCAACGAAGTGTGGCTCGAGGATGTCCGCGTGCCGCAATCGCAGCGCGTCTATGAGGAAAACAAGGGCTGGACCTGCGCCAAGTTCCTGCTCGCGCACGAACGCACCGGGATCGCCGGGGTCGCGGCCTCGAAGCGCGGGATCGAGAAGGTCAAGCAGATCGCGCGTACCGAGCTCGACGGCGACAAGCCGCTGCTCGCCAACGCCTTCTTCAAGCGCAAGGTCGCCGACCTCGAGGTCGATTTGGCCGCGCTCGAATTCACCGAGCTGCGCAGCCTGGCCGGCCCGAACGCCGGACGCGGACCGGGGCCGGAATCGAGCCTGCTCAAGATCAAGGGCTCGGAAATCCAGCAGCGGCTGACCGAACTGACGCTTGAGGCCGTCGGCCATTATGGCGCGCCCTATTTCCGCGGTTTCGGAGAGGGCGACAACGAGCATCCGATCGGCCCCGACTATGCGCACCGCGCCGCGCCGACCTATTTCAACATGCGCAAGACCACCATCTATGGCGGGTCGAACGAGATTCAGCGCAACATCATCGCGAAGATGGTTTTGGGTCTCTGACGAACGCGTCGCCCCCGCGTGAGCGGGGGCCGCAATCGGGCTTGCCCATCGCCGCAATATCAAACGACAGCGGCCCCCGCCTTTGCGGGGGCGACGGGGATAGTAAAATGGATTTCACCTACACCGAAACGCAGGACATGATCCGCGACACCCTCTCGCGCTTCCTTGCCGACACCTATGATTTCGAAACGCGCCAGAAGTTCATCAACAGCGACACGGGCCGCGACCCCGCGATCTGGACCGCGCTCGCGCAGGAACTCGGCATGCTCGGCGCACCCTTTGGCGAGGAGCATGGCGGTCTCGGCGGCGGCGCGCTCGAAAATGCGATCGTGATGGAGGAACTGGGCAAGGTCATCGGGATAGAACCCTATCTGCCGACCGTCGTGATCGCGGGCGGCGCGCTCAAGGCCGTCGGCGGCGCTCAGGCCGACGCCGTGATCCCCGAGATCATCGCGGGCAACGCGATCATCGCCTTCGCCTATGCCGAACCGCAGGGCCGCTACGACCTTGCGAACCTGCGTACCACCGCAAAGAAGGACGGCGCAGGCTATGTGCTGAGCGGCCACAAGAGCGTCGTCTATGCCGCACCCTGGGCGACGCATCTGCTCGTTACCGCGCGCACCGGCGGCAATCAGCGCGACAAGGACGGCGTGTCGCTGTTCCTGATCGACGCCAGTCTTCCGGGCATCGTCCGCCGCGATTATCCGACCGTCGATGGCAGCCGCGCGTCGGAAATCTATTTCGAGAATGTCGCGATTCCCGGCGACGCGCTGCTCGGCGGCGAGGGCACGGCGCTGCCGCTGATCGAACAGATCGTCGACGAGGCGACCGTTGCGGTTTGCGCCGAGGCGACGGGCGTGATGCAGAAGCTGCACGAAGGCACGCTCGAATATACGCAGCAGCGCAAGCAGTTCGGCGTGCCGATCGCCAAGTTCCAGGTGCTGCAGCATCGCATGGTCGACATGTTCATGGAGGTCGAGCAGGCGCGCTCGATGACCATCATGGGCACGCTGAAGCTCGGCCTGCCCGCGGACGAGCGTAAGGCCGCGGTCTCGGCAGCGAAGGCGAAGGTCGCGCGCGGTGCGAAATTCGTCGGCCAGAACGCGATCCAGACCCACGGCGGCATCGGCATCACGCAGGAACTGGCGATCGGCCACTATTTCAAGCGCGCGACGATGATCGAAGGGCTGTTCGGCACCGCCGATCATCATATGGAACGCTACGAACAGCTCGTGCTCGCCGACTGATCGGAGAGGCCGTCGGCGTCGCCGTCAATAGGCGACGTCGATGGCGATCCGCAGCGTGCGCGGGCGGAGCGGGGTCAAATAGCCTTCGTTGCCCTCGACAAACGGCGTGCCGAGCGAAAAGCGGTTGCCGCGCGTGTCGAGCAGGTTGGTCAGCGTCAGCGACAACCCGCGGCGCGCATCGCCATAGCGCATCGCAATCCCCGTATCGACATAATCGCCCTGGCTTTCGCCGAGCACCGGTCCGATGCCGAGGCGCGACGGGCCGATATAGCTCGCCCAGCCGTTGATACGGAAATCCTCGTCGCTGCCGAGCGAGGTCACATAGCTGATCGAGCCGCGCGCGGCATGGCTCGCGACATTGGGAATGCGGCCGAGCCGCCCGGGCGACGCCATCGCGATGAGCTGTATTTGGGGCGCCAGCTTCTCGACCCGGCTGTGGTTATAGACGCCGCTGAGTTCGAAGGTCAGCGAGGGCATCGGGCGAACGGCCAGTGCGCCCGATACGCTGGTGATACGCCCGTCGCCGATATTGGCGGTCGTCGGAAAGCCGTCGCCGTCGATGAAATCGGCCTGGATGTCGCGCCAGTTGCTGTGCGAAACCGACAGACTGGCGTCGAAGGGCGTATCGCCGCGCTGACCGATGCGGACGCCCGCTTCCCAGGTGCGGACCTGGTCGTTGCGGAACCGCCGCACGAAATTGCGATCGACCGCAAGGCCGCCAGGCCGGAATCCCTCCTGATAGCGCGCATAGAATCGCAGATTGCGCAGCGGCGTCGCCAGCAGGGAGAAGGAGGGGAGAAGGTCGGTCTCGGTGCGCGAAGCGGTCGTCTCGCGCCCCCCCGTCGACGATCGCGAAAGGGACGCCTTCGGCGCTGCCACCCAGCCGCGCACGCGACAGGCGAAGCCCGCCGGTGGCGATCAAGTCGGGCATGATCGCCACCGTCGCTTCGGCATAGCCGGTGATTTCGGTGATCTCGTTGATCACGCCGGGAACCACGGCGCGCAGGCTGCCATAGCCGAATTCGCGCCGCTGGCGCGCACGGTTGTCGATGAAGCTGGCGCCGATCACCCAGCCGAGGCCGTCGTGATAGGGGCGCGACAGGCGGTTCTCGCTGACGAACATGCGTGTCGCATTATGCTGGTCGAGCACACGCGGCATGTTGCCGAGCGCACTGATATCGCGCGGCGCGAACAGACGGACGACATCGACGGTGCCGACGACCGGCATCGTCACATTGCCGTTGCCGGGCACGACCGTGCCGGCTTCGGGGGCGGGTAGGCTGGCATCGAAACGCTCGAACAGGCGATGGTCGACATAGGCGTTGGACGACTGGAAATGCAGGTCGTCCCAGTCCTTCATCACGACAAGCGTGCCCATGCCGTAGCGCGCCCGGGCATTCTGTTCGACCATCGAGTTGAGATCGAGCGGCGGCGCATCCTTGTCGGCATATTGCGCGTCGTCGGCGCTAATCGCCTGATAGACGCCGCCGACGTCGATGATCCAGTCGTTGCCGGCGTCGAAGCGGAAAGTGCCGCGCCCGCCGCGGATATGGGTGCGGTTGATGTCGTCCTGGCCGCGCAGCGGATTGTCGATATAGCCGCCGTCGGTGATCATATAGCCGACGAGCCGCAGCGCGTGGCGGTCGTCGCCGACGGGCAGGTTGACGATGCCCGCGATATCGCCGCCGGGATCGCCATGCTGGGTCAGCGACAGACCGGCGATCGCCTGCAGCATCATGTCGCGAGGATCGGGCGCCTTGGGCACGGTGCGGATGATCCCGCCAAGCGAGCCCGCGCCATAGAGCGTGCCCTGCGGCCCCTCGAGGATTTCGACGGCGTCGATGTCATAGAGGCGCAGGTCGGGGTCGGGTGCGTTGTAGGACAGGCGGATGTCGCCCAGATATTGCCCCACCGTCGCTTGGGTGGGGCCGGTGAAGCTCGAATCGGCGATGCCGCGGATGAACAGCTTGTTGCGTCCCGATCCGAGATGCGTCGACGACACGGTCGCGACACGCGACAGGATCGATTCCATGCCGCGCTCGCCGCCAAACGCCAAATCGCCGCCATCCAACTGGGTGGCGACGCCCGCGAAGTGCGAATAGGGAAGGTCGGTCTTGGTGGCGGTGACGATGATCTCGTCCTGCGGCGTCGCGACCATGTCCTGCGCGGGTTCGCGCGCCCTGGCCTGAACCGCCTGCCGCGGCTGTGGCGGCGGACGCCAGGCGGCCCTCACCGGCGCCTTACGCTCGATCCGCCAGCTCGTCGCGCTGACCCGCACCGCGCGCGCGTCGGTCCCCGCGAGCATCTGCCGGATCGCCTCGTCGATGCTCATCCGTCCGCGCACCGACTTGACCCGCGCATCCCAGAGCCGCGCATCGACGACGCTGATGCTCACTCCGGCCTGGCGACTCAGTGCCGGGAGCGCGCTCGATAGGCGGCCGCGCGGCACATCATAGGCGCGCTCCTCGGCGGCACCGGCCTGCACGGGCAGGCAAAGCGCCGCGGTAGCGAACAGCGTGAAGGACAGCCGGCTCCGCATCGTCAGCGCGTCAGCACCCAGCCGTCGCCCTGCCGCTCGGCGCGGGTACCCGACAGCGCGGCGAGGTCGGCGATGGTCCGGCTGCGATCCTTGTCGATGATCAGCGCGCCGCGGAAGGAAAGACCCGAAGCCGCGGGCGCGACGCTCACCTCCATGCCCGTCGTGCGCTTCAGATCCTCCGCCACGACGTCGAGCGGGGTGCCGTTGTAAACGAGCAGGCCGTTGCGCCAGCCACCGACATTGGCGACGTCGATCGGACGGACCTTCGGCGGCTTGGCGTCGCCGTCGTGCGCGTCGATGCCCTGACCCGCGTCGACACGGACATTGTCGCGGTCGGGGTTATAGAGCACGACGCCTTCGGAAACCGCAACCGAGGTTTCGCGGTTGCGGCGAACGACGTTGAAGGCCGTCCCGAGATCGACGATCCGCGCGTCGCCGGTTTCGACCACGAAGGGGTCGCGATCACGGTGGACGACGTGGAACATCGCCTCGCCCGATTCCAGCCGGGCAAACCGCGGCCTGTCCTTGTCGAGCGTCACCACCGATGCACCGTTGATCTCGATCCGCGAGCCATCGGCGAGGTTGATGGTGCGATGTTCGCCGGGCCCGGTTTCGATGCGGCCCGGATCGCCGAATAGACCGAGGTTGGGCAGCGTGACCGCTGCCACCAGGGCAGCCGCCAGCGCGCCGCCGAACCAGACGCGCCGCGAGATCCGGCGCCGGTTTTCGAACGGCATGATAACGGCAGGCTCCGGCTGGCGCGGCAGTGCGTCGAGATCGCGGTCGAGGTTTGCGACAGCGTCATAAATGTCGGCGTGGCTCGGATCAGCGGCAAGCCAGTCGGCGAAACCGTCCCAGTCGATGAAATCGGGGTCGCGCTGGCGGATCACCCAGTCGATCGCCTGCGCTTCGGCAGCGCTGTTCATATCAGGACGCATCGAACTGCCTCCTGAGTTCGGCCAGCAGCGAATAGATTTTGCGCAGATCGGCCTCGACCGTGCTGAGGCTAACCCCCATTTCGGCGGCGATGTCGCGCTGTGTCTGTCCGTCGACGCGAAAGCGGCGGAAGATGCGCGATGGCCGCGGCCCGGCGTCGTCGATGGCCTTTTCGACGATCGACAGCTGCTGGCGCGAGATGAGCGACGCTTCGGCCGACGGCTTCTGCACCGCAACCGCCTCGCTCCACGCCTGGTCGCGCAGTTCGCGCTGGCGCGACGAGCGATAGCGGTCGAGCATCAGATTGTTCGCAGCGCGCATGATATAGGGCAGGGGATCGCCGACCGGTCCCGTCGGGCGATCGGTCAGCCGCATCCACAGGTCCTGGAACATATCCTCGGCCAGGTCGCCCGCGCCGCGCAATTGCAGGAATCGGACGATGCGACCGCGATTGGCCAGCAATACGCCTTCGATGCCCTGCACGGCGTCGGTGTGCTCGGTCGCCTCGGTCATGGATTGCTTGCTTCGGAACGCCGTCTTTTGCTGATGGGTGCCGCCTTCGCGGTCGCCACAGGCCCCCCTGATGACGCCGTCATATAGCGCCAAAGCCCGCCCGTGCAACCGCAGCGCATACGAAGTCGCGCTGGCCGGCTGCGGCGGAGCTTTGGAGGGGGAAATCGCGAGTGCAAGCATCTGTTTCTTCGTTGTTGGCGCCAAGGCAAGGGGGAAGCAAGTATGTGGAGGCTGCTTCCCCCTTGCGTGCGGGGCCGGCCAGGGGGGCTAGAGGCCGACCCGCAGGGTCGCACGGAAAGCCCAAGCCATGTGGCTCTGCTGTTCCTCTGCGGACAATTCACCGCCGACCTGGAAAGCCGAGTTGCCGGCGACGCCGCGGAGGCGGCCGACCCAGCCGCTCGTGCGCTCGTCAGGGGTAAGGATGAAGGGGGTGCCGTCCTTGAAGGACGCGGTCGTGACGCCCAGGTTGCCGCTGACGATCTGGCGACGGCCGCCTTCGATTTCGAAGCGCGTCCAGCCGTCATATTCGTCGGCGCCGCCGAAATCGAGACCGACCGCGACGGTACCGCTGACCGCCAACTCGTCGCTGTCACGACCGAGGACGTTGAGGTCGAGCGAGTCGCCGCCCCCGGTTTCCTGGTAGCCGTCTTCCTTCAGCTTGTAATAGTCGACCGCGACCGTCGGACGGATCGACAGGCCACCCGCGCGCGTGTCGTAACCGACCGAGCCCGACGCCGAATAGAGCGTTGCGTCCCACTTGCCGCGGATCGTCTTGTCGATGTCGTCGGCCCCGGTTTCGGCGCGGAAGCTGCGCGTACCCTTCAGGCTGATCGGCGCGCCCGAGACGCGGGCATGGGCGAGGAAGCCGTCGGACTGGAGGCGCCAGTGCAGCGCGCCTTCCCACTGGCTCGAGCTCACTTCATTCTCGTTGGCGGCGTTGCCGTCCTTGCCGCTGAGATAGGCGACCGAACCGCCGAAGTTGCCAATGTTCGTCTCGATCTCGGCGCCGAGCGAGATGCCCCAGCCGGTGACGTCATAACCCGCGGTGTCGCCGACGCTCTTCGACGTGCCCCAGATGGCCTGGTTGACCCAATAGCCCCACTTGCCCTCGTCCTGATAGGGCGCGTTGGGATCCTGGAGGAAACGCGACAGCGCGCGCGAGCCCGAGGTGACGGTCTCGAACACGCCGCCTTCATGCTCGGGCAGCATCTGGCCGAGCTGGCTGCGGAACTGGTCGCCGTCGGCGATGCTCAGGAAGACGTCCTCGATCGCCTCATCACCCGCGACGGCATCGATCACCGCGTTGAAGGCGCCGGCCTCCGAACGGTTGAGGCCGAGGTCGGCTACGCTCTTGCGCGACACGTCGACGATCAGTTGGTTGGCGTTCGAGCTGAGCGTGCCCTTGTAAAGGAAGGGCAGCAGCGTCTGCGAGGCGGTCAGATTGTTCGCGCCGGTCAGCGATCCCGCGGTCAGCACGACATGCTGGCCCTCGGCATCCTCGATGCTCGATAGCTTGAGCAGCAGCTTCGATTCAGTACCGAAGCTGGCGTTGCCGGCAACCTGCAGCGCGGTGCTGTTGGTGCCGAGCGTCACCGCCAGCGCGCCCTTGTCGGTTACCGCGAGCGACGAGATCGCCGCCGAGCCGATGACGTCGAAAGTGCCCCCGCTGACCGAGACGGCCAGGCCCTGCGCGTTGGCAAGCGAGCCGGTAAAGCGCGACGTGCCGCCGATCGTCAGCGTGTCGGCACCGCCACCGAAGTCCGCGGATCCGCTGAACACCGACGTGCCGGCGAGCGCGATCGTGTCGCTGCCCGCACCGAAGCGCGCGGCGCCGTCATAGATGGCGTCGCCCGACATGGACAGGCGGTTGTCGCCCGCGCCGAAGAAGCTGTCGCCCTTCACCGTGCCGTCGGCGACGTCGAAAACGTCGTTGCCGGCGCCGAAGCGGACGTCGCCGACGATGCTGGGCGCCGTGATGCCCGTGGCGACGGCGGTCTGCTTGATCGTCGCGCCGCCGGCGTTCGCCGACAGGTCGATCGCGATATTATTGTCCGACGAAGCGAGCGCGCCGGTGGCGCTGATCGTGCCGCTGTTTTCGATCAGATCGACATTGCCCGACAGATCGACGATGCCGCGCGCGATGCCGTTGTCGCCGCCGGTCTTGGCCGCGATCGTGCCGCTGTTGCGGATCAGCGGGACGTTGCCGCCGGCTTCGATCAGGATGCCGGTTGCAACGGCACTCGCCGAATTGCCCGCGGTCGTCGCTTCGATCTTGCCCGCGTTGCGGATTTCGGGGGTCGCCGCGCCGGCGCCGATGCGGATCGAGGTCGCCGCCACATCCTTCGACAGGGCAGTGACGGTGCCGCCGATGCCAATCCCGCCCGCGATGGCGACATTGCCGCCGAGTCCGCCGATCTGGATCGCGTTGCCCGCCTTGCCGGCATAGAGCCCGTTGCCCAGCACCGCGCCGTCGATGATCAGGCCGAGGCCGGTTCCGGTGCCGGGAACCGCGCCGATCGTGACATCGCGGCCCGCGGCGCCGATGCGCAGCGCGGGGGCCGAACCGAAGGAGCGCACGCTGGCGCTGCCTTCCTTGTCGTCGTCGATGCCGTCCTTGTCCTCATCCTTGTCGTCGGGCTTCGCGTCCTTGGGCGGAACCGCGAGAATGATGCCGCCGGTCACATCGCCCTCGATCGACAGCGCCGGGCCGCCGATCAGCAGGTCGTCGGCGTCAAGCTTCGACGGGTCGGCGGGGGCCGTGATGTAGCGATAGCCGGTCGCGGTCAGATTGCCCTGGACGACCAGCGCGCCGGTGATGTTGCCGGCGAGACGCGCGGCGATGGCATCGACGCCGGCTGCGGTGATCGATCCGGCGAGGCGGACATTGCCCGTCACGTCCTGAAGGCCGACGCCGAGCGCGCGATCGCCGAGCACGGTGATCGTGCCGTCATTGGTGAAATTCCCGGTCAGCGGGCCGCCGAGGCGAATGCCGGCCGAATCATTGCCTTCGATCGAGATCGCGCCACTATTGACGATATTGCCCGTGAAGGCGCCGCCGGTGGCGATGCCGACGCGGTTGCTGCCGATCGCAAAGGGGCCGTCGATGTCGCCGTCGTTATCGATATCGGTCGGCGCATAGCTTTCGTCGATGGTGATCTTGCCGGTCGCGCTGTTCGTGATGTTGCTGACGACGCCGGCGTTGGCAAAGATGCCCGTCGCGCCGTTACTGTTGGTGATCTCGATCGTGCCTTCGTTGACCATCTTGTGGTTGCTGTCGATGGTCACGGCGGTGCCGCTACCCGGCTTGATCGACCCCGAAGCGGCGAGCCGCGCATCGTCGGGCGCGGTGCCGCCGTTGACGGTCGAGGTGCGGATGGGGGCGGTCAGCGCGTTGCCGATGACCGTTTCGGCCATGGCGGGGACGGAAATGAAAGCGGCCGCGCACGTGGAGGCCAGCAGAATTTTACGCATCGAGTTCCTCTTGTGATTTCGCTCGG
>PNJO01000032.1 GCA_013821905.1 Sphingopyxis sp.
CGGGTGCGCCATAATGGACCGCAAGGCCCGCGAGCAGCCCCGCCACGAAACTCGCCAGCATCCGCCATTGCAGGCGCCGGGCGCGTCGCTCGCCCTCCTCCGCGGGACCCGTTGCCGCCTGTTCCGCCATAGTCAGCTCCTTGCTCGCCCCCACGGGAGCGGCCGGAGCTGCGGATTACGCGTTGTCGGCCGCCGGCTTGTTTTCCCCCTCACCATCATCATCACGAAGATCGAGCCCGCGGGTTCCATGATGCGGCGTGCGGCTCGGCGCATGCGGCCGTTCGGCGTCGGCCGGTTCGGGCACTTCGAGCATGCCTTCCCACTTGGTGATGACGCTCGTCGCCACCGCATTGCCGACGACATTGGTCGCGGTGCGGCCCATGTCGAGGAACTGGTCGATCGCGAGGATGATCGCGACGCCCTCGACCGGCAGGCCGAACTGCGCGAGGGTGCCCGTGATGACGACCAGGCTGGCGCGGGGCACCGCGGCGATGCCCTTCGAACTGATCATCAGCGTCAGCAGGATCAGGATCTGCGTCCCGATCGACAGGTCGATGCCATAGGCCTGCGCGATGAAGATCGTCGCAAAGCTCATATACATCATCGAGCCGTCGAGGTTGAAGCTGTAACCCAAGGGCAGCATGAAACCCGAGATGCGGCGCGGCACGCCGAAACGGTCGAGCTGCTCGAACATCTTGGGCAGCGCCGCTTCCGACGAGGCGGTCGAGAAAGCGAGCAGCAGCGGCTCGCGGATGTAGCGGATCAGTTCCCAGATGCGCCGGCGCAGGAACACCCAGCCCATGCCGAGCAGGATGATCCACAGCAACACCAGCGACGCATAGAATTCGATCAGAAGCTCGAAATAGGTCAGCAGGATGCCGAGCCCGCTCGCCGCGACGACCTTGGCGATCGCGCCGAACACCGCAAAGGGCGCGAAACGCATCACATAGCCGGTGATCTGCAGCATCATTTCGGCGAGCGCCTCGGCACCGCGCACCAGCGGCGCGCCCTTTTCGCCGATCGCCGACAAGGCGACCCCGGCGAAGACCGAGAAAACAAGGATTTGCAGGATGTTGTTCGTTGCGAGCGCTTCGAGTGCATTTTTCGGGAAAATCGAGAGCGTGAACTCCCAAGCATCGAGCTTCTTGACTTCGCCCACCATTTTCGCCGCTTCCGCGGCGTCCGGGATCGGCGCGCCGACACCCGGCGTGAACAGATTGACCATCAGCAAGCCGAGCGCGATCGAGACGAAGCTCGCCGTGATGAACCAGGCGAGCGCGCGGAAACCGATGCGGCCCAAGGCACCGCTGTCGCCCATATGCGCGATGCCGACGACGATCGTCGACAGCACGAGCGGCGCGACAAGCAGCTTGATGAGATTGAGGAAGATGTCGGAAAGCAGTTTGAACGTCTTGCCGAGATATTCGAACCACGGATCGCTCGCAGGAATCCCGATATGTACGGCATAGCCGACGATCACACCGAGCACCATGCCGGCCAGAATATACCAGGTAAGCTTGCGGTCCATCCGGCCGTCCCCCGTTAAAATTTGCTATGATGTGGCGCACGGCGACCGGGCCAGATTATGACCCCTTTGAGCCGCCGCGAGGCGCAGCGTCAAGGGCGCTTACAACGGGTCGCCAGCATATGTCAGGTCATGTAGAAGACGATCGCCAGACAGGTCGAAATGCCGGTGATGATGTTGAGGGGAACGCCGATTTTTACGAAATCGACGAAGCGATAATCGCCCGCTGCGTAAACGATCGTGTTCGTCTGATAGCCGATCGGCGTGGCGAAACAGGCCGACGCGCCGATCATCAGCGCAATTACCAGCGGACGCGGGTCGACACCGAGCTCGGCCGCGATGGCAAGGGTGACCGGCGTCATCAGTGCCGCCACAGCATTGTTGCTCAGAAGTTCGGAGAGGATCAGCGCAAAGAAATAGATGCCGAACACCAGCACCCACGGCGGCTGGCCGACCAGCAAAGGTTCGACCCAACCGACCATCATCGCGACAGCGCCGCTCCGCTCCAGCGCGAGGCCGACCGCGAGCATCGCGAAGATCAGGATCAACACGTCGCCGTCGATCGTTCCCCACGCCTCTTCGCTGTCGATGCAGCGGGTGACGAGAATGACGCCAATTGCGATGATCGCCGCGACGCCGATCAACATGATGTCCAAAGCGGCGAGCGTCACGACGCCCAACATGCACAGGATCGCGATCCACGCCTTGCGGCGGCGGAAAGCGCGAACCTTGGCGAGGTCCGCGCCGATCAGGTGAGGATTGTCGCGCAGCGCTTCGACTTCGCGCGGCCCGCCCGCGACGAGCAGACGGTCGGCGGGACGGATGCGGACGCTGGCGAGGTCGGGGCCAGGCTCGTGCGCCGGGCGGTCGAGCCCGATGATGCGCGCGCGGATCTTTTGCAGAAAGGGGATATCGATCAGCCGCTGGCCGATCGCCGGATGGTTCGCCGCGATCATCGTTTCGACGACCATGTCGCCTTCAGCCGGCTCGCCGCCGCCGATACCGAGGCCGAAGCGCCCCTGCTCGCGCCAGGTCATCAGGGTCGCGCCATCGACGCGGGCGATCAGCCGGTCGCCGGGCGCCAGAATCCAGTTGTTGAGGTCGGCACCCCGGACCACTACCGAACCACGGCGCACGCCGATGATACGGCCCGAACGCGGCAAATCCCTGAACGCCTCGACCGTCATGGCGACGAGATCGTCATCCTCGCCCAATATGAGTTCGGTGAGATATTGATGCGCATCGTGCGTCCCCGCGGGACCCCGCACCGGCTTGTCCGATGGCAGCAACCACCACATCAGCGCGAGGCCGATCATGCCCGAGGCCGCGGTGACAAGGCCGATGGGCGTGATTTCGAAAATGCCGAACCGTTCCATGCCCGCCTGCCGCACAATGCCGTCGACGACGAGATTGGTCGAGGTTCCGATCAACGTCAGCGTGCCGCCGAGTACCGCGGCGATCGACAGCGGCATCAGCAACTTCTTTGCGCTGACCCCGGTCACCTCGGCAAGTTTCATCATGATCGGCAACAGCACCACGACGACCGGCGTGTTGTTGAGGAAAGCCGAGGCGACGAGCGCCCCGACGAGCACTTCGACGATTGCCAGCCGCGGGTGTTTTTCGGCGCGCACCATGATCGCGTCGGCGACGCGCTGGATCACGCCGGTACGGATCAGCGCGCCCGACAGCACGAACATCGCGCCGATGACGATCGGCGCGGAGTTGGAGAACACCGAATACATGCCGTCGACATCGAGGATGCCAAGCGCAAGATAGACGCACGCACCGACCACCGCGATAACCGTCGCGGGCAGGCGTTCCATCATGAAACCCGCGAAAATTCCTGCAAGAATGACCAGCGAAATGACCGCCTGATGCGCCTCGATAAAAGCCCTCAGCACCTCGATCATGTCAGCCGTTCTGCGCGCGGTTGAGCAGTTTGTGATCGGCGAGGACCAGCGCCATCATGGCTTCCACCACCGGGGCGCCGCGGATGCCGACGCAGGGGTCGTGGCGGCCCTTGGTGACTATATCGGTTGCCTCGCCCGCTTGGTTGATTGTCGGGACGGGCGTCAGGATCGAGCTGGTCGGCTTGAACGCAACGCGCACGACGACGGGCTGGCCGGTCGAGATGCCGCCTGCGATGCCACCGGCGTTATTCGACAGGAAATCGGGGCGGTTGCTGCCGTCGGTCGCGGGGCGCATCGGATCAGCGTTCTCCTCGCCGCGCAGGCGCGCCGCCTGGAAGCCGGCGCCGATTTCGACGCCTTTCACGGCGTTGATTCCCATCATCGCGGCGGCAAGGTCGCTGTCGAGCTTGGCATAGATCGGCGCGCCCCAGCCCGCGGGAACGCCGCTCGCGGCGCATTCGATCACCGCGCCCAGCGAGCTCCCCGCCTTGCGCGCGGCGTCCATCATCGCTTCCCAGCGCTGCGCCGCGGCGGGATCGGGGCAGAAAAAGGGATTGCGATCAATCTCTTCGAGGTCGAAGTTCGCAGGATCGATCGCATCGCCGCCGATTTCGGCGACCCAGGCGTGGATCTGCACCTCGGGGATCACCAGCCGCGCGACCCCGCCCGCCGCGACGCGCGCCGCGGTCTCGCGCGCGCTCGACCGGCCACCGCCGCGATAGTCGCGGATGCCATATTTGGCGTCATAGGCATAATCGGCGTGGCCCGGGCGATAGGCCTGCGCGATCTCGCCATAGTCCTTCGACCGCTGGTCGACATTCTCGATCATCAGGCTGATCGGCGTGCCCGTCGTCTTGCCCTCGAAAGTCCCCGACAGGATGCGCACCTGGTCGGGTTCCTGCCGCTGCGTCGTGTGGCGCGACTGGCCGGGGCGGCGCTTGTCGAGGAAGGGCTGGATATCGGCTTCGGACAGCGACAGGCGCGGCGGGCAACCGTCGACGACGGCGCCGAGCGCGGGACCGTGGCTTTCCCCCCAGGTGGTGAAGCGAAAAACGCGTCCGAAGCTGTTGAAACTCATGGCCCTACCCCAAACGGCCGAATGCGGGTGCATAGTCGACGCGGCCGCCTTGCGGCCATATGGCGTCCGAGTCCAGCATCATCGCCATGAAATGCGGCCCCGCAAAGGGCGAGGCGAAGCGCGCGGCGAGGTCGGGCGAATAGCCGAAACGCGGGTAATAGCTTTGGTGGCCGAGGACGAAGCTGATCGCGACATCCTGCCCGCGCAGCACATCAAGCCCGGCGCGGATCAGCGCGTCGCCGATCCCCTGCCCCTGCATGGCCGGCACGACCGACACCGGCGCCAGACCAGCACCCGAAAGCGGCGCGCCGTCGGCTTCGACACCCATCCGGCTGAACAGAACATGCCCGACGATCGCGCCGTCGCGCTCGGCGACCAGCGACACCATGACGTCGCCATCCGCCGCGAGCATCCGCACCAGCCGGGCCTCGCCCTGTTGGCCGAATTCGGTCGCGGCGAACGCCTCGCGAATGACGCCGTCGATCGCCTGTTCATCCGCCGCCGTCGCGGCGCGGATGACCGGGCCGTCAGGCAAGCGCGATGTCCGGCGCGTCTTCCTGCTTCATGCCGACCGTGTGATAGCCCGCATCGACATGGTGCGTTTCGCCCGTGACGCCGCCCGACAGGTCGCTCAGCAGATAGAGCGCCGAGCCGCCCACGTCGTCGATCGTGACGTTGCGGCGCAGCGGGGCGTTATGTTCGTTCCACTTCAGGATCAGGCGGAAATCGCCGATACCCGACGCGGCGAGCGTCTTGATCGGCCCCGCCGAGATCGCATTCACGCGCACGCCCTGCGGGCCATAGTCGTTGGCGAGATATTTGACGCTGGTCTCGAGCGCCGACTTGGCGACGCCCATGACGTTGTAGTGCGGGATGACCTTTTCGGCGCCGTAATAGGACAGGGTGAGCAACGAACCGCCTCCCGTGCCCGTTTCGGGGTCGAAGGGCGTCATCATCGCCGCGGCGCGCTTCGCGACTGCGGTGAAGCTGTAAACGCTGATGTTCATCGTCATCAGGAAATCTTCGAGGCCGACGTCGGCATAGTGGCCGCGCAGCGCTTCCTTGTTGGTGTAGCCGATCGCGTGGACGACGAAGTCGATCGTCGGCCAGCGCGCGGCGAGCGTCGCAAAGGCCGCATCGAGATTGTCCATGTCGGCGACGTCGCAATCGATCAGGAAATCGCAGCCGAGTTCGTCGGCGAGCGGCTTCACGCGCTTCAGCATCACGTCGCCCTGATACGAGATCGCCAGTTCGGCGCCATGCGCGTGCAGCGCCTTGGCGATACCCCAGGCGAGCGACTTGTCGTTCGCGAGGCCCATGATCAACCCCCGCTTGCCCTTCATCAGACCCGTCATTCTTCTTCTCCAGCCTTTTTGGCCTCAAACCTTAGATCGTCGACGCGCCCAATAGCGTCGTGGCCCAAATCCTCAACCTCTACCAAGGCAGCATTGAGTTCGGCGCCCATCACCATACCCAATCCGACGAGGTAGAAAAAGAAGAGCGCGACCATCACGCCCGCCAGGCTGCCGTAGGTCGCATCGTAGCGGAACAGGCTGGCGAGCAGCGGCGGCGGCGCTACCGTGACGCCGATCCACCACAACGTCGTGAACAGCGCTCCCGGCCATTTCGGGAATTGTTTGGTCCGGTATTTCGAGGGCGTCAGGCTGTAGAAAAGCATGTAGATGGCGAGGAACAGCCCCAGCCCCGACACACCGCGCGAGATGGCGACGACGCCGACCGACTGGTATTTTTCGGGCAGGACGCGCGTCACGAACTGCTCGATGCCGACGATCAGCACCTGCATGCTGAACGACAGCAGCATCAGCACGACCGCCCCCGTGATGATGCCGATCGACAGCAGCCGGTAGTGGAAAAAGCCCTTGGAGAAATGCGTGCCATAGGCGCGGCGGAGGATGTCGCGCACCGTCTCGATCAGGCTGCCGACGGTCCACAGCGCGACCAGCGCGCCGAGCCACAGGAAGATGCCCGTGCGCGCGGTCATCACCTCGCGGATCGGACCCGCCAAAGCCTTCGCCACCGTGGGCGGCATCGTCGAGAAGACCGCCTCGATCGCCGCCTCGCCGCCGCTGCTGCCGCCGAAGATCGACAGCGCCGCCGCGAGCAGGATGAAGAAGGGAAACAGCGCGATCAGGGCCAGATAGGCCAGATTGCCCGCATGGATGAAACCGTCGGTATAGGTGCCGACGACGACACGGCGGACGATGCGATAGGCGCGCGTGCCGGGGCCCAGCTGTTCGCGGCTGCGGTCGATGATCCCCTGCGCCCGCGCGCGCAGCTTGACGCGCTTTGCGCGCTCGGCGCGCGCTTCGGGCGAGTGCGGCGAATGACCCTCGGCAAGGAATTCCTGGCCGACTTCCTCGGCCACCTCGCGCTCGAGCGCGGCGACGGTCTTCTGCTCCTTGCCCTCAGCCACGCATCACACGCCGAGATCCGCCCGCACGGCGCGGGTGTCGGTCCAGGCCTCGATCAGCTTCGCGAGGTCGGCATCGTCTTCGGGCACGTCGATCATCAGCCGGACGAGCTGGTCGCCGCGGCTGCCGCCCTTCTGGCTGAACCCCTTGCCCTTGAGCCGCATGACCTTGCCCGACGAGGAACCCGCGGGGATCGACAGCATCACGGGGCCATCGACCGTCGGCACCTTGACCTTCGCGCCCTTCACCGCCTCGCTGAGCGTCACCGGCAGGTCGAGCCGGATGTTGGCGCCCTCGCGCACGAAAAAGGGATGGTCCTTGACCGTGATCGTCACGATGCCGTCGCCATTGCCGCCGGGGCCGGGCTGGCCCTTGCCCGCAAGGCGCATCTGCGTGCCGGTTTCGACGCCCGCCGGCAGCTTCAGGTCGATCGTGCCGCCGTCGGCGAGCGTGATGCGCTGCGGCGCCTGCGTCGCGGCGTCGATGAAGGAAACCGACAGCCGGTAGGCTACATTGGCGCCCTTCGCCGGCGGCGCGCTGCGGCCGCCGAAGCCGCCGCCGCCGAACGGCCCGCCGCCGCCGCCGCGCCCGCCGAACAGGCCTTCGAAGATGTCGCCGAAGTCGGCGCCCTCGCCGCCGAAGCCGCCGAACCCGCCCTGCTGCCCGCGCGGGTCGCCGCGAAAGCCGCCGCCACCGCCATAGCCGAAGGGCATCGCCGGATTGCCGTCACCGTCGATCTCGCCGCGGTCGAACTGGCCGCGCTTGGTCTTGTCCGACAAGATGTCATAGGCCTTGGTGACGTCGGAGAATTTCTCCGACGCCTTCGGATTGTCCTTGTTCTTGTCGGGGTGCAATTCCTTGGCGAGCTTGCGGTATGCGGACTTGATTTCCGCCTCGCTCGCGCCGCGCGCCACGCCAAGGGTCGAATAGGGATCTGCCATCTGCTTCCTGTAGCCCGATAAGTGTCTGGCCGTGAAGGCCCGTTTAGCGGCGATGTGGGAGCATCCGTCGAAGCGGTCAAGTTTCCTGCCCCGTCATCCCGGCGAAGGCCGGGATCTCGCCGGTGCGTCAGGACGCCTTGACGGGATCCCGGCCTTCGCCGGGATGACGATCAAACTCGACCATCTGCCTATCGCGCATTATGACCGCGCGCATGACGAACGATCCCTTTGCGCTGTTCGACAGCTGGTTCACCGAAGCCCGTGCGAGCGAGCCCAACGACTCCAACGCGATGGCGCTGGCGACAGCGACGCCCGACGGGCATCCATCGGTGCGCATGGTGCTGCTGAAGGGGCATGGCCCCGACGGCTTCGTCTTCTACACCAATCTCGACAGCCGCAAGGGTGGCGAGCTTGCCGCGAACGCCCATGTCGCGCTGCTCTTTCACTGGAAGTCGCTGCGCCGCCAGATCCGCATCGAGGGGACTGTCGCGCCCGTCGACGACGCCACCGCCGACGCCTATTTCGCGACGCGCAGCCGCGACAGCCAGCTCGGCGCCTGGGCGAGCGACCAGTCGCGCCCGCTCGACAGCCGCGCGACGTTCGAGGCGCGCTTCGCCGAAATGCAGGCGCGGTTCGACGGGCAGGACGTCCCGCGCCCGCCGCGCTGGTCGGGCTGGCGCGTCACCCCCGACCGCATCGAGTTCTGGCAGGACCGCGCGCACCGTTTGCACGAGCGTAACCTTTATGTCCGAAACGGCGAAGGCTGGACGAAAGGACTTCTGTATCCATGAGCGCGCTCCGTTCGCTTCCGATCACGCGCGTCGACGCCTTCGCCGACCGCGCCTTCACCGGCAATCCGGCGGCGGTGATGCCGCTCGAGGAATGGCTGGGCGACAGCCTGCTGCAATCGATCGCGGCCGAGAACAACCTTGCCGAGACCGCCTTCCTCGTCCCCGACGAGAGCGGAGAGGCCGATTACGAGCTGCGCTGGTTCACCCCGACGGTCGAGGTCGCGCTGTGCGGCCATGCGACGCTCGCCAGCGGCCATGTGCTGCTGTCGGCGGCGCAGTGGCGCAACGAAATGCGCTTTCGCACGCGCAAGGCGGGCATCTTGCAGGTGTCGCGCGACGGCGACGATGACGGCTACCGGATGACCCTGCCCGCCTATCGCGCCGCGGCGAAGCCGATGCCCGAGGCAAAGGCCGCGCTTGGCGGCGACCCGGTCGAAACATTGTGGCACGACGGCGGCTATGCGCTGGTCGCCTATCGCGACGCAGCCGGCGTCCGTGCCCTCGCGCCCGATTTCGCGGCGCTGCGCGGCGGCGGCGATATCCTCTACATCGCGACCGCGCCCGGCGCGGGCGACCCCTCGGGCGCCGAGGTCGTCAGCCGCGCCTTCGCGCCCGGCGCCGGGATCGACGAGGATCCGGTGACGGGCTCGGCGCACAGCGTGCTCGCACCCTATTGGACGACGCGCCTCGGCCGCGACCATTTCTCCGCCTATCAGGCCAGCGCGCGCGGCGGTCATGTCGGCTGCCGCCTGATCGACGACGACCGGGTCGAGCTGACCGGCCGCTGCGTCACCACGCTGGTCGGCGAATTCCTGCTATAGCCCCGTTCCGGCGCGGGTAGCGGTCACGCTATTTCTTTGCCGGCCCGCAGGTCACCGATCCGCTGCCGACGTTGCGCACGGTGCACAGCGGCCGCCCGAGCACGACGGTCTTGCCGATCCCGCGCACGGTGATCGCGGCGCTCTTGACCGCGTTCAGGATATGGTCGCCCGCACCCTCGCTGTCGCTGATGAGTTCGCCGACCTCCAGCGCACCGGCATCGACCGCGCCCGCGCCCGACAGGGTCATCTGTGCCTGCTTGGCCGCGCCGCCGAGGCGCATCGACCCGTTGCCGACCATCGCGACCTGCAACCGGTCGGCACCGATCTCGCCGACGCTCAGCCGCCCCGGCCCGCGCAGCCCGACCGACACCCTTTGTCCCTTGAGCTTGTCAACCGCGAGCGACCCCGCTCCGGCGAGCGTCGCCGAGCGCAGGTTCGCGGCATTGACGCGCACGACCACCGGGCCGCGCGGTGCGCCGCGCTTCTCGTCGCCCGCAAACTGGCGTTCGCTGATGATGAGCCGGCCGTCGCGCGTCTCGACGTCGAGCCGGTCGAGAGCATCCTGGGGCCCCGTCGCCACCGCGCTCACCGGCGCGCGCGTCACGATCTCGACTGTGACATTGGCGCTGACCTCGACGGCTTCGAAACTGGTGAGGCCATAGCGTCTTTCGGCGGCGGCCGCATGGCCGGCGAAAAGCAGGGCGGTAGCCGCGAGCGCGGCCCATCGCATCGCATCGGTCATGGTGCCGCCTAAGGGCCCATGCTCAATGACAACGCCGTCGAGGCGCCCAAATGGCGAACATCTCGGCCCGAAAGACGCGCCGGGAGGGCTGAGTTCCCTTGCAAGCGGCTTTCGGGCCGAGATGGAAGCCATTGGGACGTCCTGAAAGGATTTGATCAAAATGGCCCATGGCTTCGTCGAGAAGTCTAGAAATATCGACATATTACGTCGCCTTCTCTCCTCGCACTGGGCCATTTTGCTTCAAACCTCGACGGCGCTGTCATTGAGTACGGACCCTAGCCGCTCCGGCGCGGCGGCAC
This sequence comes from Sphingopyxis sp., assembly GCA_013821905.1. Taxonomy (GTDB): domain Bacteria; phylum Pseudomonadota; class Alphaproteobacteria; order Sphingomonadales; family Sphingomonadaceae; genus Sphingopyxis. The sequence continues at coordinate 10,540 of PNJO01000032.1, forward strand.
CAGAGCGCGTCTATTTGCAGGTCGTGCTGCCCGATCCCACCTGGCTGGTCGAACAGGTCGCGCCGCCCTTCACCGTGACGTCGCCCGAACCGAGGATGGTGACGTCGGCCTTGCCCGTCGCATGGGCGTCGACGTCGCCCGATCCGGTGATCGAAATGTCGAGATTCTGCGCGACGAGCGCATCGGCGTCGATATTGCCCGACCCGGTGACGCTATAATCGCCGGTGGCGATCGTGCCGCCGCCGATTTCGACATCGCCCGACCCCGACACCGCAATGTCGGCATTTTTGGCGGTGAGCTTCGCCACCTTCAGGTCGCCCGAACCCGTGACCGCGATATCGGCCGCGTCGCCATCGACCGTGTCGGCATCGACCTCGCCCGATCCGGTGATCTTGATCTGCGTCAGCCTGGGCATGGTGATCGAAATCTCCACCCCGTCATGGTCGCGGCTGCCGAGGCTGAAGCCTTCGCGCTTGCGCCCGATCGACAGCATGCCGCCGTCGCGCTTGATCTCGAGCTCCTCGAGTTCGTTCTTCGGCCCCCGAGCGCTGATCGAGAAAGCCGCACCCTGACGGATCGTCACATCGTCAGGCCCGGCCAGTTCGACGCCGATGAAATCCTGGAGCGCAAAGCTCTGCGTCGTCACCGGACCCTTGCTCGCCGACCGCTCGGCCTTCGCGCCGTCGTGACCGTCATTGCCGCCCGTTACCGAGCCGTTGCAGCCCGATGCCGTTATCGCCAGCGCCAGCGGTACAATTGCCATCGTCCAGTTACGCATTACCAATCTCCTTCGTGTATTATCTGCATAACACACGAAGGAGGCGCCTGTCCAGCGCGCCTACCAGCGCAGCAGCGGCGCGAGGACCAGCCGCCCGGCAAGGCCCGACAGCGCGACGGCAAGGCCGTGCCACAGCGCGATATGGATCATGTCGTTCGATGCGCAGTGCAGCGCGACGATCGTCGCGCCCGCCGCGCCGGCAGCTAGCCCGATCACCCATCCCGCGCGCTCGGGCGAAGTCGGCGCCCCGCCCTTCAGCCAGAAGAAGAGCGCCGCGCCCACTCCCAGCCCCGACAGCGCGCCCTCGATCATGCAGCGCAGGCCGTTTTCGGGACGCGCCGCCTCCATTGCGGCGTGCGTGTCGCCGAAACCGATGAGGAGCGCGGTCACCGGCAGCGCGAGCGCCGCGAGCCCCGCCCAGCGCCAGCCGCTATAGTCGCGGCCGACGCCGGGCAGGCCCATGCGCAGCGCGCTCCATGCCGCGGCAAGACCGAGCGCGACGATCAACCAGAAGGACAGCATCGGCAGCGGCGGCATCATCGCACCGCCGGACAGGTCATGGCGCGCGCCCGTCAGTCCGAGCAGCGCCGCCGCGCCGGCAACCCACCCCGCCACGACCCACAGCGACCCGCGCGCCACCCGCCGCGGGCGGACGGGTTCGAGCTCGTCGGCAAGGCCGTCGATCAGTTCGTCGATCGATGCGTGGTCCATGTCATTCACTTTCAATCAATTGCGCGAGCTTCTTCAGCCCGCGATGAATATTCACCTTGACCAGCGACTCGCTCTGGCCAGAAATTCGCGATGCCTCGCTGATCGACGCCCCCTCGATCTTGACGAGAGTGATCGCCTGCGCCTGCCTCGGCGGAAGCAACGCGAGCAGATGGTCGATGCTCAGCTTGGCGTGCACCGCCTCGTCGGCGGCACCAACCGCGGCGTCATTGTCGCCCAGCTCGGCCTCATCGCGCTGGCGCCGCAGCATGTCGATCCAGCGATAGCGCGCGATCGCCGCGAGCCAGGGCAGGAAGGGGCGCGATGGATCCCAGGTCGCGAGCTTGCGGTGCATCGACACCAGCGTCTCCTGCACCAGATCGTCGATCTGGTGCTGCGCGCTCCGCCGGGCGAAATAGCGGGTCAGCCATTTGCGGCTGTCGCCCAGCAGCGCGCGATACGCCGCCCGGTCCCCGCGCTGCGAGGCCGCCATCAGGCGCGCGAGCGAGGGTTCGTCGATGCTCATGGCCGGCGCATCCTAGCAACAAGCGCGTCGATCGAGAACAGGCCGCCGCCGCGCACGATCAGCGCCGCCGCCAGCGCCGCCCACAGGGAATGGACTGGCCACCAGGCATCGGGAAAAACGAAGATCTGGATAACGAGCGTCATCACGAGCAGCGCCCCGGCCGAAAACCGCGTCGCGAACCCGAACAGCAGCAGCATCGGAAAGAAATGTTCGGCAAAGACGGTCAGCGGCACCGCGATCGACGGATCGAGCGGCAGGCCCGAAAATTCGGACGCGAACAGATCATATTGCGACGGGTCGATTTGCAGCAGGCTGCCTGCGACCACCTTGGTCTGGCCCGATCGCCAGAAGACGCCCGCGAGCGCGACGCGCGCCAGGAACAGCATGACCCCTTCAGGGATGCGGCCCCCGGCCAACGCCACGCCGCGATCGTAAAATGCGACAATGTTCTTCATCTCTCACACCTTTCAAACGCCCCTGCGTCGATGAGGGCCGCAATCGCAGCACCGCCGTCGGGATGGTCTTCGGCGAGCCGGGCGATGAGGTTACCGAGCGGCAAAATTTCCTTTGCGGCGGCGAGCACGGCAACATTGGCCGGCTGGATCGCGAACAGGCGCACGTCCACCTCCGGCCGCGCGATCAGCAGCGCCGCAACATCGGGCGCGAACGCGGCGTCGATCAACGGCGCGGCCGCACTCGACAGCGCCGCGATGCGCACCGCCGGATGGCGGCGCACCGGCAGAGCGAGCAATGCCGACGCATCATAGGCCGCCAGATCGGCGAGCGTCAGCGCCGGCGCATCGGCGGCATGATAGGATTCGAGCCACGCCCACTCGATCCGGGCGAGATCGGCGGCCAGCAGATCGCCGGGCCAGTCGGCAAAGCGCGCGCCGATGCCGGCGAGCGAACGCCCTTCGGCACCGCCGGCCTCGATAAAGCTGCGCGACAACCGGTTGAATTCGGCCTCGCCCAGATATGCGCGCGTGCGCGGAAAACTCTCTTCGAGCGCAACCAGCCGCGCGTGCGAGATGGTGTTGGCATGGACGCGCAGCCCGCGCAGGACCGCAGCGTCGTCGCCCGCGAAGAGCGCGGGTGGCAGATGGCCGGGACCGTGCAGCAGTGTCGCCGCGATCGCCGCCTGATGCTGCTCAAGCATCGGCGCGCTCGCGGGTCAGCAGCGTGTCGGCGACCTTGGCCTCTTCGACCAGCACCGCATAATCGGGCACATCGCTATCCCATTCGACGAGCACGGGCTTTGGCCCCGCGCGCGCCAGAAAACGGGCGAGCAGGCCCCAGCAACTCGACGCGACCGCCGAGCCATGATCGTCGATCGCGATCCGGCCGCCCATATCGTCGTCCTTCACCGCGTGGCCCGCGACATGAATCTCGCCGACGAGTGCCGGATCGAAAGCGTCGAGCCATGGCACCGGATCGAGCCCGAGGTTGAACGCCGATACCTCGATATTGTTGACGTCGAGCAACAGGCCGCAGCCGCTGCGGCGGCACAGTTCGTGCAGAAACTCGACCTCGTCCCAATCGCTTGCCGCATAAGCCAGATAACGCGACGGATTCTCGATCAGGATCGTCCGGCCCAGCCGGTCCTGGACGCGGCCGACCTCGCCCCCGAAATGGTCGAGCGCGGCATGGGTATAGGGAATGGGAAGCAGGTCGGGGAACTTGTCTTCCGGCCCGTTGCTCCAGCTCAGATGGTCGGACACCATCGCGGGCGCATAGCGCTCGCACAGCGCCGCGAGCGCCGCCAGCTCGGCGCGATCGACGCCCGCAGCCGATCCCAGCGACAGCCCGACCGAATGGAAGCTCAGCGGCAGATGCTCCGCGATCGCGGTCAGCCAGCGATGCGGAGGCCCGCCCGCGCCGAAGTAGTTTTGCGGATGTACTTCGACCCAGGCGGGCGCATCGCCCCGTTCGACCGCACCGAGCAACGCGGCATAGTGCTGGGGCTTGAGACCTATGCCGGCGCGGGGGGGTAGTGCGGATGAACGGGGCGACAAGATCAGCGCGCCTTCTGGGGCACCGGCTTGGCATTGCCCGAATGGGCGGCCAGCGTGCCGCCCATCTTGACGCAGCTGCCCTTGGTCACATGCTTCCAGGCATTGCCCTGATAGTCGACGGTCGACGTGCCGGCGCAGCTCGTGCCGGGGCCGGCGGCGCAGTCGTTCTTGCCCTTGAGCGCGACGCCATAGCATTTTTCCTTCGCGCCCTCGGCGGCAGCGGCGGGCGTGATGACGGCACCGGCAGCCATGGCAAGGACGGCCGAGGCGGCGAGCGACAGTTTCAGCGTATTCGACATTTGGATTCTCCCTAAAGAAATGAACGATGCGGAGGATGGCATCGGAAGGAGTTTCGCGCGGTGCGTCGAAGCGGTTACGCCGGCGCGGAAATTTCGCGCCATCTTGTCGCCACCTTCGTCGGCCAGAGGGGCCGCCTCCCCCGATTTGAAAGAGAGACGATGAGCGTAGCGTTCCGCCGCGAAAGTGACGACGAGCACAAGGAACCCGAATTCGAGCTGCCGATTGCGGTCGGCCCGAACCGGGTGACCCCGCGCGGGCTGCGCCTGCTCGGCGAAGAGGTTGCGCGGCTCGAAACCGAAATCGCCGCGAGCGCCGACGAGGACGCGCGCAAGAAGCTGCAACGCCGCCTGCGCTATTTCCACACGCGCCAATCGACTGCCGAGGTGCAGGCGGCGCCCGCAGACGGCAGCGTGGGCGTGGGCAGCCGCGTCACCTACCGCCTCAACGGCACCGAAAGGACGATCACCATCGTCGGCGGCGACGAGGCCGACCCGACGCGCGGCTTCATCGCCTTCTCCGCCCCGCTGGCGCGCGCCATGATGGGCGCGGAGGCCCGCGAAAGCGTCGAATATCAGGATCGCGAGGATGCGATCGAACTGCTCGCGGTCGAAGCCGATGCGGAGGTGATGGCATGAAGGACAAGTTCGAACGCCACAAACAGCCCTGGACCGCGGCCGAAATCGACAAGCTCCACACGCTCGCGAAAAAGGGCATGGCGCTGAAGGCCATCGCCAAGGCGCTGACGCGCAGCGAGGAATCGGTAAAGATTCGCGCCAAGGCCGATGGCCTGTCGATCGCAAAGCTGCGCTGACACCCGCATGACAAGTTACGACGCCATCGTGCTGGGTGCCGGCGCGGCCGGACTGATGTGCGCCGCGGTCGCGGGGCAGCGGGGCAAGCGCGTCCTGCTGCTCGACCATGCCGATCAGGTCGGCAAGAAGATCCTCATCTCGGGCGGCGGGCGCTGCAATTTCACCAATATCCATACTGCGCCCGATCGCTACATCTCCGCCAATCCGCATTTCGCCAAATCCGCGCTCGCGCGCTACACGCCGGCCGACTTCATCGAACTCGTCGACCGCTACGGCATCGCGCACCACGAAAAGACGCTCGGGCAGCTCTTCTGCGACGGCTCGGCGAAACAGATCGTCGCGATGCTGCTGGAGGAATGTGCGAAGGGCGGGGTCGATGTCCGCTGCGGCCAGCCGGTGCGCGGGGTAACGCATGCGGACGGTGCCTTCGCCGTGACCTTCGGCGACCAGCAATTCACCGCCCCCAACCTCGTCCTCGCGACGGGCGGCCCGTCGATCCCCAAAATGGGCGCGACCGGTTTCGCCTACGACCTCGCGCGCCAGTTCGGGCTCAAGGTCGTCGAGCCGCGCCCCGCGCTCGTGCCGCTGACGCTCGGTGGCGACGATGTGCTGTTCCGCGACCTTTCGGGCGTCGCGACGCCGGTCGAGGCGCGCGCGGGCAAGGCGGCGTTTCGCGAAGCCGCGCTCTTCACGCACAAGGGATTGTCGGGACCCGCGATCCTGCAGATCAGCAGCTATTGGCGTCATGGCGCGCCGGTGGCGATCGACTTCCTGCCCGACGCCAAGGAAGGCTGGCTCCTTGAAGCCAAGCGCGCCCGTCCGCGCGCGACGCTCGCCTCGGCGCTCGCGCTGCCCGACCGGCTTGCGCAAACTCTTGCCAACCGCCTCGCGCTCCCCGGCGAACTCGGCGCCCAGACCGACCGCAAGCTCGCCGACGCCGAAGCGCGCCTCAGGCGCTGGACCTTCCACCCGAACGGCACCGAGGGCTTCGCAAAAGCCGAGGTCACCGTCGGCGGAATTTCGACAGCAAATCTGTCGTCGCAAACAATGATGGCCAAAAGCGTGCCGGGGCTGTATGCGGTCGGCGAAGCCGTGGACGTCACCGGGTGGCTGGGCGGCTATAATTTTCAATGGGCATGGGCCAGCGGACACGCGGCGGGCCAGGCCCTTTAGGAAAAACCCATATAATTCTTCGTCATGCCGGACGCGTTTCGGCATCCATGATCCACTGTTTCGAGCGCGGGCGACAGACCCGCGACGGGACCGGAGCAGCGAAGACGGAAACAGCGGCACCTTCGCTGCACAGGATAAGAAGAACAAAATGCCTTTCGAAAATCTCTCGCCCGTCCTTGCGGACGCCCTCATCGCGCGCGGCTATGAAGCGCTCACCCCCGTCCAGACGCAGGTCAGCGAAGACCAGGCCAAGGGCCGCGACCTGCTCGTCTCCGCGCAGACCGGGTCGGGCAAGACCGTCGCCTTCGGCCTTGCGATGGCCGACGAACTGATCGAAGACGGCCGCCTTCCCTTCGCGAGCGCCCCGCTTGCGCTGATCGTCGCGCCGACGCGCGAACTCGCGCTGCAGGTCAGCCGCGAACTGAGCTGGCTTTACGGCAAGGCCGGCGCGCGCATCGCGACCTGCGTCGGCGGCATGGATGCCAGCCGCGAACGCCGCAACCTCAGCCAGGGTGTGCATATCGTCGTCGGCACCCCGGGGCGCCTGCGCGACCATCTCGAACGCGGCGCGCTCGACCTTGAAAGCCTGCGCGTGGCCGTGCTCGATGAGGCCGACGAGATGCTCGACATGGGCTTCCGCGAAGACCTCGAGGAAATCCTCGACGCGACCCCCGAGACGCGTCGCACCCTCCTGTTTTCGGCGACGATCCCGAAGCCGATCGCCCAGCTCGCCAAGCGCTACCAGCGCGACGCGCTGCGCATCTCGACCGTCGGCGAGGAGCGCGGCCACGGCGACATCGCCTACCAAGTCGTGACCGTCGCCCCCGCCGATATCGAAGGCGCCGTCATCAACCTGCTCCGCCTGCACGAGGCCGAGACCGCGATGCTTTTCTGCGCGACGCGCGACAATGTCCGCCGCCTCCACGCCAGCCTGGTCGAGCGCGGCTTCGCCGCCGTCGCGCTGTCGGGCGAGCATAGCCAGAACGAGCGCAACCATGCGCTGCAGGCGCTCCGCGACCGCCGCGCGCGGGTCTGCGTCGCGACCGACGTCGCCGCGCGGGGTATCGACCTGCCGAGCCTCAGCCTCGTCATCCATGTCGAAATCCCGCGCGACGCCGAAACGCTCCAGCACCGTTCGGGCCGCACCGGCCGCGCGGGCAAGAAGGGCACCGCCGTCCTGATCGTCCCATATCCGCGCCGCCGCCGCGTCGACGGCATGCTGCGCGGCGCGAAGATCGAGGCCGAGTGGATGAACGCGCCGACCGCGGCCGACGTCCGCCAGCGCGACCAGGAGCGGCTGATCGAAAAACTGCTCGCCCCCGTCGAGCATGAAGCCGAAGACCTCGAACTCGCCCAGCGGCTGATGGCCGAACGTTCGGCCGAGGATATCGCCGCCTCGCTCGTCCGCACGCACCGCGCACTGATGCCGCCGCCCGAGGATCTGATCGACAACAGCCCGCGTCCGCGCGGCGAGCGCCCGGAACGCGGCGAACGGTTCGAGCGGGGCGACCGCCCCGATCGCGGCCAGCACCGCGAGCAGTTCGACGACAGCGTCTGGTTCAAGCTCAACATCGGCCGCCGCCAGAACGCCGATCCGCGCTGGATCCTGCCCCTGCTCTGCCGCCGCGGCCATGTGACCAAGCACGAGATCGGCGCGATCCGCATCGGGCCGAGCGAGACGCTCTTCAACATCCCGCTCGCCATCGCCGACCGTTTCGCCGAAGCCGTCCATCGCACCGCCAACCAGGACGGCGAGGACGACAGCGGCGTCGCGATCACCCCCGCGCCCGGCGGCGCCACCTATCCGCCGCGCCGCGACAAGGGTCCGCACAAGGGCGGATCCCGCCACGACGGGCCGCGTCAGGATGGACCGCGCCCGAACGGCCCGCGCGGCGATGGCCCGCGCAAGCCGCGCGGCGCCGGCGGCCCCGGCGGAACCACCGAACGCTACAAGCCCAAGCCCTACGGCCAGCGCAACCCGCGCAAGCAGGGGAAATACTGAGCATCGTCATTGCGAGGAGCCGAAGGCGACGCGGCAATCCAGAGCAAGCGTAAACCGGTCTGGATTGCTTCCCCCGGCTTTCGCCGGGGTCGCAATGACGAAGCATATTGACGCGCCGCCCTTGCACCCAACCCGCCCTCGCCCCAAATCTGATGCACCAGCAGGAGAGCGGCGCATGCAGGCGATCGAGGCGTTTATCGAGAAGCAGGGCGGACCCGAGGTCATCGACTGGCGCGAGGTCACGCTCGGCGATCCCGGTCCCGGACAGATTCTCGTGCGCCAGACCGCGGTCGGGCTCAACTATATCGACTCCTATCATCGCGACGGCACCTATCCGGTCGACCTTCCCGGCGGGCTTGGTGTCGAGGCCGCGGGCGAGGTCGTCGCGGTCGGCCCTGACGTCCACGGCTTCCGCCCCGGCGACCGCGTCGCGACCTTCGGGCCGCAGCGCAACGCCTATGCCTCGGCGCGGCTCGTCCCCGCCGCCTCGCTCTTCAAGCTGCCCGCCGGTATCGACGACGAAACCGCGGCAGCCGCGCTGCTCAAGGGCTGCACGGTGGAGGCGCTCGTCGAACGCTGCGCCAGGGTCGAGGCCGGCTGGCCCGTGCTCGTTCATGCAGCAGCGGGGGGCGTTGGGCTGATCCTCGTCCAGTGGCTCAAGGCGATCGGCGCGACGGTGATCGGCACCGTCAGCACCGAGGCGAAGGAACAGGCCGCTCGCGAGGCCGGCGCCGACCATGTCATCCGCTACAAGGAGGACGATGTCGCGGCGCATGTCCGCGAGATCACCGACGGACAGGGCGTGCCCGTGACCTTCGACGGCATCGGCATGGCAACGTGGGACGTGTCGCTCAAAGCCACTGCAAGGCGCGGGCTGATCGTCAGCTATGGCAATGCCGGGGGGCCGGTGACCGGCGTCAACCTCGGCATCCTCGCGCAGCACGGGTCGCAGTTCGTCACCCGGCCGACCTTGTTCGATTATTATCTCCACCCCGGCGAACGCGCCGAGGGCGCCGCACGGGTGTTCGGGATGATCGAAAGCGGCGCGGTGCAGATCAGCGTCGGCCAGCGCTACGGCCTGCAGGACGCCGCCCGCGCGCACGCCGATCTGGAGGCGGGACGGACGACGGGGTCGAGCCTACTGATTCCGGAGCATAACTAAACCCCTCCCGCAAGCGGGAGGGGAGCAATCAGGCCTTCAACCGCTCCGCATGCCACGCGACATGCTCGGCCATGAAGGTCGAGATGAAATAATAGCTGTGGTCGTAACCCGCCTGCATGCGGATTTCGGCCTTCTGCCCGTTCCGCTCGCAGGCTTCGACCAGCAACTCGGTTCTCAGCTGCTCCGCCAGGAAATTATCTGCGTCGCCCTGATCGACGAGCAGGTCGGGCACGCGCAGCCCCTGATCGAGCAGCGCGCACGCGTCATAGGCGTACCATTGCTCGCGGTCCGGCCCCAGATAGTGACCGAGCGCCTTTTCGCCCCATGGACATTGCAGCGGCGCGACGATCGGCGCGAAGGCCGACACCGACCGGAAACGGTCCTGATTGCGCAGCCCGATGGTCAATGCGCCGTGCCCGCCCATCGAATGGCCGGTGATCGCCTGCCGCGACAGGTCAGCCACCGCAAAATTGCGCATCACGAGCGAGGGCAGTTCATCCTCGACATAGGAGCGCATCCGGTAATGCTTCGCCCAGGGTTCCTCGGTCGCATCGACATAGAAGCCCGCGCCAAGTCCGAAATCCCACGCGCCCTCGGGATCGTCGGGCACGGCGTTTCCGTTCGAATCCGGGCCGCGCGGCGACGTGTCGGGCGCGATGAAGATCACGCCATGTTCGGCGCAGGCGGCGCGATATTCGCCCTTCTCCATCACATTGGCGTGGGTGCAGGTCAGCCCCGACAGATACCAGAGCACGGGCAGCCGCGCGCCATGTTCATGGTCGGGGACGAAGACCGCAAAGGTCATGTCGGTGCCGGTGGCGAGGCTGGCGTGCTTGTACACGCCCTGCGTGCCGCCATGACTGCGGGTGGTGGAGAGGGTTTCGATGGGCATGCGCGCCTTGTGCCGCGCACGCCGCAAAGGCGCAACCCCGCCGTCCCGATGGGACGACGGGGAAGCCGGGAAAATCGCGGCCGATCAGATCTGGGCGAAACCACCGTCGACGAACAGTTCGACGCCGTTGACATAGCTCGCGGCATCGGACGCGAGGAAAGCCGCAACCTTGCCCATTTCGCGCGGCTCGGCGAGGCGGCCGAGCGGGATACCCGCGGCAAGCCCGGCTTCGAAATCATCCCAGCCGGCATCGCCGCCCGCGACCCCGTGGAGCCCCGGCGTGCGCGTGCCGCCGGGCGCGAGAACGTTGACGCGGATCTTGCGGTCCTTGAGGTCGAGAATCCAGCCACGCGCGAAGCTGCGGATCGCCGCCTTGGTCGCGCTATAGACGCTGAACGCCGGGAGCGCGCGGATCGAGCTCGTCGAACCGGTGAGGATCACCGACGCCCCGTCGCGCAGCAACGGCAGCGCCTTCTGCACCGTGAACAGGGTCGCCTTCACATTGAGGCCGAAGGTGCGGTCGAAATCCTCCTCGCTGATCGCACCGAGCGGGGCGAAGCTGCCGCCGCCTGCATTGGCGACGAGGATGTCGATCGGCGCGCCATGCTGCTGCACGACGTCATAGAGCCGGTCGAGATCGGCGAAGCTCGTGACGTCGCCCTGCACGCCGACCGCGCCGTGGCCGATCGCCTTCACCGCTGCGTCGAGTTCTTCCTGGCGCCGGCCGGTCACGAAGACCTTCGCGCCCTGCTGCGCGAGTTCCTGCGCAATGCTCAGGCCGATGCCGCTGTTGCCGCCCGTCACGACAGCCACTTTGCCTTTGAGATCATAAGTCATGGTCATTCTCCTGTTCCGGGGCGGCGAACCGTTCGCCGTCCGATGAAGAGGAGATAAATCCGCAACGACATGGCCCGTAGTCGGCAATATTGACACATATCGTTCCACTGATAGAACGATAGCGATGCAGGACCTCAACGATCTGCGCTATTTCGACGCGGTGGTGACGAACGGCGGCTTCGCACCCGCGGGCCGCGCGCTACGCCTTCCCAAGTCGAAGCTCAGCCGGCGTATCGCCACGCTCGAAGAACGATTGGGCGCGCGGCTGATCGAACGCTCGTCGCGGCGCTTCCGCGTCACCGACATCGGTCTCGCCTTCCACGCACAGGCGCAGCTCGCGGTCGCCGCCGCCGAACGCGCCGAGGCACTGGTCGAAGCGAGCCTCAGCGAACCCAGGGGCACCGTCCGCATGGCGTGCCCGACCGGGCTGGTGCCGATCGTCGCCACCATGCTGCCCGACTTCCTGACCCTCTATCCCAAGGGCCATGTCCAGATCGTCGCCGCCGACCGTCCGGTCGACATCATCGCCGAACGCATCGACGTCGCGCTGCGCGTCCGCACCCGCCTCGACAGCGACGCCGCGCTGACGATGCGCACGCTCGCGCACAGCCGCCGCATCCTGATCGCGTCACCCGCGCTCGCCAATCGCATCGCCAGGCACGGGATCGACGCGTTGGCCAATCTTCCGACGCTGAGTTCCTCTGGCGACGACGGCGAAGTGACATGGCGGCTCGAAGGGCCGGAGGGCGTGCGCGACGTCCGCCATGTGCCGCGCCTCAGCTGCGGCGACTTCGCGGCGATCCGCGCCGCCGCGCTCGC
>PNJO01000033.1 GCA_013821905.1 Sphingopyxis sp.
GCTGCCGCCGCACGGCGCGGTGCTGCAGAAGAACGGCAGCCAGGCCGGCCTCGCCATTGCGGGTTTCCGCCGCTGCGCCTCGGGCTGGCTGCGCATCGACATGGCCGAAAAACTCGCCCGCCAGGCCCATGCCGCGCGGATGCAGGCCGCAGCGCCGCCGACCTCGCCGGTCGCGGGCGGCGACGAGCATCATCACGACGACCATGGCGACGAGGAAGCGCACAGCACCGCGCCGCCGGGCTTCGTGATCGACCCCGCGCTCGCGACCTCGCTCGGGCTCGACGAGGAAACGCGCCGCGCGCTGCTCGGCAGCTTCGGCTTCCGCAGCGTCGGCGACCCGGCGTTGCAGCGCTGGCGCTGGTCGGGGCTGCGCAAGGCGGCCGACAAGCGTCCGCGCCGCAAGAAGGACCGCAGGGGCAGCGACAAGCCGCCGCGCGCCGCGGTCGAAGGCGCCACGCGCCGCCCGCCGGTCAAGCAGGCGAAGGCCAAGCACGGCAAGCAGGGCAAACCCCGCGGCGACGCGCCGCGACCGCCCCGCGCCCCGCGCCCCGACCGCCGCGGCCCCTCCCCCAACAGCCCCTTCGCCGGTCTCGCCGCGATGCTGGCCGACGCCCGCAAGGATTGACGCGCCGATGGCGACCCCCGGCGCCGCAGGCAGCATCCGGCTCGACAAGCTGCTGTGGTTCCTGCGCTTCGCCCGCTCGCGCAGCCTGGCGCAGGCGATGGTCGAGACGGGACATATCCGGCTCGACGGACGCCGCGTCACGCGATCCTCCTGCGCGGTGCACACGGGCGCGACGCTGGTGCTGCCGGTCGGCGAGCGCATCGAGGTGATCCGCCTCCTGACGCTGCCGCTCCGCCGCGGCCCCGCGCCCGAGGCGCAGGCCTGCTATGTCCGGCTCGATTCCGGGGCGCCCGCCCCCTCCAGCTGAACTATCGGCACGAGAGGAAAAGCTGTCGCCCCGAAGCGCATGATTTTGCCTATCGAGTGAGAGTGATTCGCAACTGTCGCTTTGCGTTGACGCATCGCGTTCGCACGGCATAGAGGCGGGTCGGATTGATGCCAGGACGGCAAGGGTGCCGCCGGCAAAGGGAGCCGAACCCATGACCTATGTCGTCACCGACGCCTGCATCCGGTGCAAATATATGGACTGCGTCGAGGTGTGCCCCGTCGACTGTTTCTACGAGGGCGAGAATATGCTCGTCATCAACCCGAACGAGTGCATCGACTGCGGTGTGTGCGAACCCGAATGCCCCGCCGAGGCGATCCTGCCCGACACCGAGAGCGGCCTCGAAAAATGGCTGGAAGTGAACAGCAAGTTCAGCGCCGAATGGCCGAACATCACGGTCAAGAAGGAAACCCCCGCCGACGCCGACGAATTCAAGGGCGTCGAGGACAAGTTCGACAAATATTTCTCGCCCGAACCCGGCGAAGGCGACTGATCGAAAACAGGGCGGGTCTTTCCCGCCCCTGTCCTTTGGACACGAAGGCAGCTTTCGACCGTTTGCGGACATGAACTATGTGTTCCCCGGCGAAAGCCGGGGACCAGAACCCTAACGCAGACCTTGCGTATTCCGCACTGGGCCCCGGCTTTCGCCGGGGTGCACATCGGAAGGGCAATGACCGCTCCCCACTCCAAAGCCCCCACCCTTTCCTACAATATCCGGCCGTGATAGCCCCCTTGGCGATGCCCTGTGCCGATCGCTCTCCCGCCATCCTTCGCGCCGCTCCGGCCGCTGTCAGGGGACGAAATGGAGGGGGACCTGCCGTGACCTTTGTGACCTTTGAAATAAAATGTCGCGGGCGGTGAGCCTCGCCAGCGGCCTCGACTCCGACACCGGCATCGACGATCCGCCCGCCGAACCGGCCAGCCCGATTTGCCCCCTTGAAAGACCTTCGCTTGGCGACGATGTAGAGCGGCAGAGGGGCAGCCCGCCGGATTCTCCGGTGCGGCATCCCGATAATACAAGGACGAATTCCCAATGATCGACCCGCTCGCCGCTCTTGTTCCCGTCGTCGTCGAGCAGACGAGCCGCGGCGAACGCAGCTTCGACATTTTCTCTCGCCTGCTGCGCGAACGGATCGTCTTCGTCACCGGCGAGGTCGAGGACCAGATGGCCTCGCTGATCGTCGCCCAGCTCCTGTTCCTCGAATCGGAAAATCCGAAGAAGGACATCTATATGTACATCAACTCGCCGGGCGGCGTCGTCACGGCGGGCATGGCGATCCACGACACGATGCAATACATCCGCCCGCGCGTCGGCACCGTCTGCATCGGCCAGGCCGCCTCGATGGGCAGCTTCCTGCTCGCCGCGGGCGAGCCCGGGATGCGCGTCGCGCTGACCAATGCGCGCGTGATGATCCACCAGCCGTCGGGCGGCGCGCGCGGCATGGCGTCGGACATCGAGATCCAGGCGAAGGAAATCCTCCGCATCCGCAAGCGGATGAACGACCTCTATGTGAAGTACACCGGCAAGTCGCTGAAAGAGATCGAAAAGGCGATGGACCGCGACACCTTCCTCGAGGCCGACGAAGCGAAGGCTTTCGGCCTCGTCGATCATGTCTATGACCGCCGCCCCGGCCTGCCCGGCGACGACGCGCCGAAGGATGTGAGCGAGGGCCCGACGCCCTGATCGCGACGCGGCCAACGCCCCGGTAACCGCGTTTCTTGACGCCCGCTTGGCGCACTGGCGCTAGGCGGAACATTGAAGCCGTGTCACCCAATTGCCATATTGTAATTGGGTGCCCGGGGGCTAGGATAAGGACGGCGGCGCCGCTTTCGGCCCCGCCAGAGGATTATTTATGACGAAATTGAGCGGCTCGGACAGCAAGAGCACTCTTTACTGCTCCTTCTGCGGCAAGTCGCAGCACGAAGTCCGCAAGCTGATTGCCGGGCCGACCGTGTTCATCTGCGACGAATGCGTCGAGCTCTGCAACGACATCATCCGCGAAGAGATCAAGGGCGGGGTCGCCGCGCGCAAGGATGGCGCGGTGCCGACGCCGCTCGAAATCTGCCAGCATCTCGACAATTATGTCATCGGCCAGAACACCGCCAAGCGCGTGCTGTCGGTCGCGGTGCACAACCATTACAAGCGCCTCGCCAACTCGGGTCGCGGCGACGATGTCGAACTGGCGAAGTCGAACATCCTGCTCGTCGGTCCGACCGGCAGCGGCAAGACCCTGCTCGCGCAGACGCTCGCGCGCTTCCTCGACGTGCCCTTCACGATGGCCGACGCGACGACGCTGACCGAGGCCGGCTACGTCGGCGAGGATGTCGAGAATATCATCCTCAAGCTGCTGCAATCGTCCGACTATAATGTCGAAAAGGCGCAGCGCGGCATCGTCTATATCGACGAGATCGACAAGATCAGCCGCAAGGCCGAAAACCCCTCGATCACCCGCGACGTGTCGGGCGAAGGCGTGCAGCAGGCCTTGCTCAAGCTGATGGAAGGCACGACCGCGAGCGTTCCGCCGCAGGGCGGCCGCAAACATCCGCAGCAGGAATTCCTGCAGGTCGACACGACGAACATCCTGTTCATCGCGGGCGGCGCGTTCAGCGGGCTCGAAAAGATCATCGGCGACCGCCTGCAGGGCAAGTCGATCGGTTTCGGCGCGCATGTCGCCGGCCCCGACGAACGCCGCGCGGGCGAGGTGCTGAAACAGATCGAGCCCGAGGATCTCCTCAAATTCGGCCTGATCCCCGAATTCGTCGGCCGCCTGCCCGTCATCGCGACGCTCGAGGACCTCGACGTCGATGCGCTGGTCAAGATTCTCGGCGAGCCGAAGAACGCGCTGGTCAAGCAGTACAAGAAGCTGTTCGACCTCGAAGAGGTCGCGCTGACCTTCACCGACGACGCGCTGGTCGCGGTCGCCAAGAAGGCGATCGAACGCAAGACCGGCGCGCGCGGCCTCCGCTCGATCGTCGAGGCGATCCTGCTCGACACGATGTTCGACCTCCCCGACCTCACCGACGTGGTCGAGATCGTCGTCGACAAGGACGTCGTCGAGGGCCGCAAGGACCCCGTGCGAGTCTATGCCGACAAGGCGAAGGAAGCGGGCGACGCCGCCTGATCCGAGTCGCGCCGGCCGGCCGGCGCGGCGATTCATGTTGCATCGCAGCAACAGTCGATAAAAAAAGCGCGGCTTGCGCTGTGGATAACTCTGCGCAAGCCACGCAAATTCGCGATTTATTGACCATCGGCCGACGCGCGGTTCGCGCGCGGCTTGCACTGTCACAATTGCTGTCACAATCGTGCCACATGCGGGCTTCAGGGGCGCTCGCAGGTCTTGGCGCGCCCCGATGATGCGCGCCTGCCGCACGCACAATAGGGGACATCCTGACATGAAACTTCGTTATTCGATCGCCGCTAGCCTGATGGCTATCAGCGTCGCGACGGTCGTCGCGGCGCCGGCCCAGGCGCAGCAGATCACCACCGGCATCCAGGGCCAGGTGAACGACGACAATGGCGCGCCGATCGGCGGCGCAACCGTGGTCATCACCGACACGCGCACCGGCGCTGCGCGCACGCTGACCACCGGCAGCGACGGCCGCTTCAACACCAGCGGCCTGACCACGGGCGGCCCCTACACCGTCGCGGTGTCGGCCGGCGCTTATGAAGGCCAGACGCTTCAGGACATCTACACCACGCTGCAGGGCAGCACCGACCTGACCTTCTCGCTTTCGTCGGGCGGCGGCGAAATCGTCGTGACCGGCAGCCGCGTCCGCGTGACGCAGCTCGAAGTCGGCCCGGGCACCAGCTTCTCGACCGAAGTCCTCGCCAGCGCGCCGTCGTTCAACCGCGACGTCCGCGACATCATCCGCCTCGACCCGCGCGTCAGCCTCGACCGCGACGACGGCGGCTCGGGTCAGGATCGCATCTCGTGCCTCGGCGGCAACGACCGCGGCAACGCCTTCACCGTTGACGGCATCAGCCAGGGCGACGTTTACGGCCTCAACGACACCGGCTTCTCGTCGCGTTCGTCGACGCCGCTGCCCTATGACGCGACCCGCGAAGCGCAGGTCCAGTTTGCGCCGTTCGACGTCGACTATGGCTCGTTCACCGGTTGCGCGATCAACATCGTGACCAAATCGGGCACCAATGATTACAAGTTTGGCGGCTTCTTCGAATATTCGGACAACGGCATGCGCGGCGATTCGCTGCCGGGTATCGCGAGCCTGCCCCCGGTCAAACCCGAAAAGCGCTGGGGCGCCTGGCTCGGCGGCCCGATCATCAAGGACAAGCTGTTCATCTTCGGCGCCTATGAGCATCAGGAAGCGGGCCAGTCGCAGGACGACGGCCCCGTCGGCGGCGGTTACGCCAACGAACAGACCGGCATCACCGTCCAGCAGTTCAATGAAATCTCGGATGTGCTGAGCAGCGTCTACGGCATCGAAACCGGCCCGCTGGTAACCAACCGCCCGTTCAAGAACGACCGTTATTTCGGTCGCCTCGACTGGCAGATCACCGACGACCATCGCTTCGAGGCGACCTATCAGCGCCTCGAAGAAGGTTCGACGCGCGCGGACGATCTGTTCACGGGCACCTCGCCGCAGGCGATCGGTCTCAACACCTTCTATACCAGCGGTACCAAGTCGAACTATTATTCGGGCCGCCTCTATTCGCAGTGGACCGACGAATTCTCGACCGAAATCCGCTATTCGCGTTCGGAGGTCCGCGACCGGCAGGACCCGATCGGCGGCGGCGAAGCGCAATCGGCCAACCCGATCCCGCGCATCATTGTCGGCATCGACAATCCGACGGGTATCGACGGCGCGGTTCTGGCGGGTCCGGGCAACTCGCGCTCGGCGAACGACCTGCGCACCAACATCGACCAATATCGTGCAGTCGCGAAGCTGAGCACCGGTAGCCACGACCTGAAAGTCGGTTTCGAGCTGAACCGCGCCGATCTGTTCAACCTGTTCGTCCAGAATGCGACCGGCACGCTGGTGTTCCGCAACATCAACGACCTGCGCGCCGGCCTGCTGTCGCCGGGTCTCGGCAACAACCAGACCAGCACGACTGCGGGCAACGTCATCAGCGGCCAGACCGAAGGCGCCTTCGGCAACTTCTCGGCCACCGGCGACGTCAACGACGCCGCCGCTGCCTTCAAGCGCAGCATCTACTCGATCTTCGCGCAGGACGACTGGCAGATCAACGACAGCCTGAGCGCCGTCGTCGGCGTCCGCGCCGACTGGTACGATGGCGGTCGTCCGGCGCTGAACCCCGTGTTCCAGCAGCGCTATGGCATCCCCAACAGCATCGGTTTCAGCGCGCTGCCCCCGGTGATCTCGCCCCGCCTCGCGCTGACCTATGACATGAACGATTTTGCCGTGTTCAGCCGCGCCAAGCTGACGGCAGGCGTCGGCATCTTCTCGGGCGGCGATCCGCTCGTGTGGTTCGGCAATGCGTTCCAGAACGACGGTCGCGGCTTCGCGACGGGCAGCACCCAGTCGGCCAACTGCCCGACCGGACAGATCAGCGTGCTGACGAACGGCCAGTTCACCGGCGTTCCGACCTGTATCCAGGCCGATGCCGTGGCGCAGGCTTCGCGCGGTCTGGGCGACACCCAGTCGATCAGCCCCGACATCAAGATGCCGACGGTGCTGCGCGCCAACATCGGCTTCTCGTCGGAACTGAACTTCGCCCCCTCGGGCTTCTTCAGCGGCTGGAACCTGAACCTCGACTATATCTACAGCAAGTATCGCAACTCGCTGACCGTCGTCGACCTGTCGCAGACCGTCGATCCGCGCATCGGCATCAACGGCTTCACGATCGACGGGCGCCCGATCTATCGCTCGATCGACCCGAACGCCGCGGGCTGTAATGCCGAACTCGTCGGCCTGAATCCGGGACCGGTTTTCTCTGGCGTTACCGCGGCCTGCTTCAACACCAGCCGCGACGACGAACTGCAACTGACCAACGCGGGCGGCTATCGCAGCCACAACGCGTCGATCATCCTGTCGAAGACCTTCGACGGCGGCCTGTTTACCGAGAATGGCAATGTCGATTTCAACCTCGGCTATGCCTATACCGACTCGCAGGATCGCCGCAGCATGTACAACTCGACGGCGGGGTCGAACTATGACCTCGTCGCCGCGTTCGATCGTCAGAACCCGGCGGCTTCGCGCGGTTTCTACGAGAGCCGGCACAATATCTCGTCGCGCCTTTCGTTCCGCGAGGAGTTCTTCGAGGACCTGTCGACGCGCTTCTCGATCTCGTTCATCGCGCGCTCGGGCCGTCCGTACAGCCTGACCTTCGGCGGCACGACCTTCTTCAACGACAGTGCGTCGGGCAGCGACAATGCGCTCGCCTATCTGCCGACCGGTCTCAGCGACCCGAACGTCTCGCCCTCGTCGACCATTTCGGCGGCGAACATGCAGGCGCTGGTGGACTACATCAACGACACGGGTTGCGCGAAGAAGCACATCGGCACCACCGTTCCGCGCAACACCTGCACGAACGACTGGTACTTCGACATGGACCTGTCCTTCTCGCAGGAACTGCCGGGGCCGGGCCGCCTGTTCGGCCGCAACGACAAGATCAAGCTCTATGCGACGATGGACAATTTCCTGAACTTCCTCGACAAGAGCTGGAACGTTCAGCACCGCCGGAACTTCGCGGGTCTTCAGGACATCGCGACGATCAGCGGCATCGATCCGCAGGGCCGTTACATCTTCACCGGCTTCAACGGCGCGCAAAGCATTGCCGACGACAACGGCATCAACGTGTCGTCGTCGGTGTGGCGCCTGAAGGTCGGCGTGTCGTACGAATTCTGATCGGACGACAACCGGAAATGGAACAGGGCGCGGGAGGAAACTCCCGCGCCCTTTTCTTTGGCGGTTTGCGGCCGGAAGCAACCGACCGCCCCCGTTGGTGATCCCCGGCGAAAGCCGGGGTCCAGCTGGCGGGCACGGTCTTACCTTCATGGGCCCCGGCTTTCGCCGGGGATCACGGAAGGACAGCTAGTGACCGATAAGCGCATCCGGCGTCGGCTGACCCCACACTGGGTTCCCGCTTTCGCGGGAATGACAAACATTTGGGAACGACGACCAACCACCCCAAAGCCGCCATCAACGGCCTCTCGCGGCGGGTGCGAAACGGCCGCGACGCTGGCGGCAGTTCAGTCCGCAGCGATGCGGCGCGCGGTGTCCTGGACGAGGGCGATCATGTTGGGGACGCCCTGGGTGCGGTTCGACGAGAGCTGACGCGTCAGGTCGAACGGTGCGAGCGCGGCGGCGACGTCCATGCCCGCGACCTCGGCCGCCGGCCGGTCCTGCACCGCGGCGAGGACGAGCGCGACGATCCCCTTGGTGATCGCGGCATTGCTGTCGGCGAGGAAATGGAGACGGCCGTCGGCCTGCGGCACCGGATAGACCCAGACGCTCGCGCTACAGCCGCGCACCAGCGTCGCGTCGGTCTTGAGCGCGTCGGGCATCGGTTCGAGCGTGCGGCCGAGCTCGATCAGCAGGCGATAGCGATCATCGCCGTCGAGAAAATCATATTCTTCGAAGATATCGTCGAGGCTGCGCATGGGGGCGCCAGTGGCAGAAAGTGGGCGGGAGGGAAAGAGACAACCCGCTCTCATCACACGCCGTCATCGCGAGCGTAGCGAAGCAATCCGGAGCGGTTTTCGGCTGCTCTGGATTGCTTCGCTTATTTTATCCTGAGCGCCTGCAAGGCAGTCGAAGGGCTCGCAATGACGCCCGTTCGGGCTGGATCGTCAAAGATCGACCCCCGCGGCGATGGCTTCGAGCTTGCGCAGCCGCTCCTTGAGGTCGGCGATCTCGATGCGCGATCCGGCGTGCGGCACCGCGGGGTCCTGCGCCGGGGAGCCATGCCCCGCGGCGAGTTCCTCGCGCTTCAGCTGGATCCAGTCGCGCCAGCCGCGCAGCGCGACAAGGCTGACGATCGCGAGCGCGCTCAGCGCCACCGCAGCGGGGATCAGGTTAAGGGCAAGATCGGAAGTGATGGCGGCCATGGTGCGGCTCCTTCTTCGTCACGTCAGGAGGGGGAACGGTCGCGCAGCCGCTCGATTTCCTCGTCGAGCGTGACGGCGCGATTGTGGTCGGTGGCGATGCGTTCGAGCACCTGGATCCGCTCCTTGAGCGCGCGGATCTCGGCCTGCAGGGCCTTGGTTTCGGCATCGTTGCCGGCATTGCCGACGAAATATTCATTGCCCCTGTTGTCACGGCGGATGCCGTGCTTGGCGCGAATGATGCTGCCGATCGTCACGATCAGGACGATGCCGATGACCATTTCAAACGGGTTCATGGGGGATCCTTCCGATTATCTTATGGTTCAGTTGAGCGGGGCGTCGCGGAGCTTCTCGATCTCGTCGGCGACGTCGATTCCCTTGTCGGTCACGATGCGTTCGAGAACGCGGACGCGGGCTTCGAGCCGTTCGGTCTGCGCCGCATATTGCGCCGCTTTTTCCGCCGTCTCGTTGGTGATCGCCTTGAGCTGGCGTTCCTTGAACTTCAGGTGGCGCTCGAAGGCAGCGTAGCCGATGCCGAGCGTGACCGGTAGTCCGACGACGATGCTGAGAATGAAGATGGCTTCCATGTCCGATCCTTTCAGTTCGCCGGACGCCGCAGCGCCTCGATCTCGGCCGCGACGCGGTGGCTTTCGTCGGTGACGATGCGTTCGACAACCGCAAGCCGATCCTTCACCGAACCGAGTTCGGCGCGCAGCTGGGCATTTTCCTGGCTGATCAGCTTGACGCGTTCCATCGCCTCGTCGCCGGTCTTGGGGTAGACCGCCTTGCCCCAGCTGTTTTCGAGCGGATAGCCGTTCTTGACGCGGAGCCAGGTGGTGAAGACCCAGCCGCCGACCCCGGCCAGGCCGACGATGGCGGCGACGGGGGCGATGGCATTCAGGACATCGAGATTCATGGTCTTGTTCCTCTCAGCGCAGACGGTCGATCTGGTCGGCGAGCTGCGCCGCCTGGCCGTGGTTTTCGGTCGCGATGCGTTCGAGCACCGAAATCCGTTCCTCGAGCCGGCCGATCTGGCCAGCGAGCTTGGCATTGTCGTCCGTCAGCAGCGCGATTTTTCGATCAGCGTCGGGGTCGGTTCGATGAACCGTGCCGCCCCATTCATTTTCAACCGGATAGCCATGCTTGGCGCGGATCCAGGTGGTGAACATCCAGCCGCCGATCGACAGTGCGATGATGGCGAGGACGAAAGTGGTGCCACCGAAATTCATCTGTCTTCTCCCTGTTGCCTTCGACCGTCAGCGCGCGTTCAGCGCAGCGCGTCGATCTCGTCGGCGAGGCGGCGGTTGTGGCTGGTGTAGTAGAGCTCGATGTCGGCAAGCCGGCGGTCGATGTCACGGAAGCGCGAGCGGATGTCGCGGGTCGAGGCGCTGGGGTTCGAGCGCACGCCCTGCCAGAACTTCGCTTCCTCGTTCGAGCCGTAGAGCGCGAAGGGCTTCGGCGTTCCCATCCAGGCGACCATCCAATAGGCGATCAGCGTCCAGGGGAAGCCACCCATCAGCGTGAGCAGCACCGCGCCGACGCGGACCCAGAGCACGTCGATCCCGCTGTAATCCGCGATCCCGGCGCACACGCCGCTCCATTTGGCGTTCTGCTTGTCGAGGTAGAATTTGGTGCGGCTGGCAGACATCTTCAGTTCCTCCGGCTCGTGCTGTTGTTTTCGAGTTGCGCCAGCTCCTCATCGCTCCGCACCGAGGGGCGGAAATCGGGATGGTCGGCGCTAATGATGCGTTCGACGGTGTGCAGGCGGTTTTCGAGCCGGCGCGCCGTGTCGTACAGTTCGTCGAGCAGCTGCTCGTCCTCTCCGGTCAGCGTCTTGGCCTGCTTCCACTTGGTGATGTAGTGGAGGATCAGCCAGGGCAGACCGAGGAAGAGCGTGCCGATGACGATCGGGACAATGATCACTTCTTCCATCGGTCCGGCTCCTTATTTCTTGCCCTGGGCGGCCTTCAGCGCGGCGAGCTCGTCGGCGACCTTGTCGGCGGCCTGCAGCTCGGCGATCTCCTCGTCGAGCGACTTCTTGTAGCCGAGGTTCAGCGCATCGGCGCGGCCTTCGGCCTCGTCGACGCGGCGCTCGAGGATCTCGAAGCGCGAGAAGGCATCCTCGACGCGGTCGCCGTTGGTCATTTCGCGCAGACGATAGCGGTTCTCGGCGCTTTCGAGGCGGTTGACGACGCTCGACTGGCGGGCGCGCGCTTCGGAGAGCTTCTTCTGCAGCTTGGCGATATCGCCTTCATAACCCTTGAGCGCTTCGTCGAGCGTCGCGATCTCGGCCTTCAGCTTGTCGGCCATGTCGCCGGCCTTCTGCTTTTCGACGAGCGCGGCGGTGGCGAGGTCTTCGCGGTCCTTCGACAGCGCGAGTTCGGCCTTTTCCTTCCAGCTGTCCTGCAGGCTTTCGAGCTTGACGATGTGGCGGCGCATCTCCTTCTGGTCCGCGATCGTGCGGGCGGCGGAAGCGCGGACTTCGACGAGCGTTTCGTTCATCTCGAAGATGATCTGGCGGATCATCTTTTCCGGATCCTCGGCCCGGTCGAGCAGGTCGGTGACATTGGCGGCGATGATGTCGCGGGTTCGTGAGAAAATACCCATTTTGAAACTCCTGTCGAAATTTGGTCCTGTAAAATGCTGGTGCCGGGGCGGGGCAAGGGGGGAGAGTGCCCCGGCACCAGATGTCGGTCAGGCCATCGGGCTGACCGCCGGGGTCGCAGCAGCGATCGCCAGCGGGACGGTCGGGGAACCGGAGAGGCTGGCAACGATCTGCGGGTCGATCGCGCCGACGAAGATAGCCAGCGCACCTGCCACGCTGAGCGTGAGTGTAGCGATCTGGGCGTAAATCGACTTCATGATCGAACCTTTCTGATCTTTCGCTGCACCGGCGCCAATGCACCGGTTCGACAATCCCCATGCAGAGGGTGTGCCAATTGGCCAAAGCGACGCAAAACCGCGCAACTTCACACTGAAATCGCCCTCCGAACCGATTTGGCTTGCCAATCAGCGGGAAATTTTGCCAATCATTGGGAATGGAGCGCGAAACCCAGTTCATCGGCCAGTCGGCCGCCTTCCAGGACGCGGTCGACCGCGCGAGCCAGGCGGCGCTGCTCGACCGTCCCGTGCTGGTGATCGGCGAGCGCGGCACCGGCAAGGAACTGATCGCCGAACGCCTCCACCGCCTGTCGACGCGGTGGGACAAGCCCTATGTCATCCTGAACTGCGCCGCGATGCCCGAAACGCTGATCGAGAGCGAGCTGTTCGGGCACGAGGCGGGCGCCTTCACCGGCGCGACGCGGACGCGCGCGGGCCGCTTCGAAGAGGCGGATGGCGGCACGCTCTTCCTCGACGAGCTCGCGACGATGTCGATGGGGGCGCAGGAACGCCTGCTGCGCGCGGTCGAATATGGCGAGGTGACGCGCGTCGGCTCGTCGCGCCCGATCCGCGTCGACGTCCGCATCGTCGCGGCGACCAACGAGCATCTGCCCGCGCTCGTCGAGGAGAATCGCTTCCGCGCCGACCTGCTCGACCGGCTGTCGTTCGAGGTCGTCACGCTGCCCCCGTTGCGCGCGCGCGAGGGCGATATCGAGGTGCTTGCGACCTATTTCGGCCAGCGCATGGCGGCGGTGCTCGGCTGGGACGAATGGCCGGGCTTCGGGCCGCGCGCACTGGCCGCGATGGAGGGCCATGCGTGGCCGGGCAATGTCCGCGAACTCCGCAACGTGATCGAACGCGCCATCTATCGCTGGGCCGACCCGACCAAGCCCGTCGATGCGCTGAACTTCGACCCCTTCGCCAGCCCCTGGCAGCCCGTCGCGCGCAAACCGGCCGCACAGGCCGGCGCGACCGCCCCGGCACCGGCCGGCGAGGCGCCGCCGGCGCCTGCCGCCGCGCCGTCGGGTCCGGTCAGCGACCTGCGCGCCGCGGTCGATGCCTATGAACGGCAGATCCTGTCCGACACGATGGCGCGCTGCCGCTTCAACCAGAAGATCGCGGCCGAGGCGCTCGGCCTCAGCTACGACCAGATCCGCCACGCGCTGAAGAAGCACGGACTGAATCAGTAGGACCGCGAATCCTCCCCGTGGCGAAGCGATGGGGAGGATCCATGCTATTGTTCCGGCAGCTGGCCGTTCAGCGCCTCGATGACCGCATCCTGTCCCGACGCGATATCGGCGAGCCGTTCGCGCAGCGCATAAATGTCGGGCAGCCCGTCGACCGCCTCGTCGATGCTGCGTTCCAGATAGAGGCGGTCGATGTCGGCCAGCGCCGCGGTCAGCGGCGCGCGCGATGCGATCAGGCGCGAAATCGCCTGCTGCGCGACGACCCAGCGCTCGCTGGCGACGGGCGCGCCCGCGGCTGCGCCGACAAGCGAGACGGTGCCCGCGCGTTCGGCGGCAAAGGCCTGCTGCGCGCTGGCTCCATCGGCTTCCCAGCGCGCGAGGCGCCCCGCGAGATCGGTGGGAAGCGGGCCCGGGGGAGTGACCGCGACCACGGGCGGCGCGACGTCGAAACGCCCCTCGACCGGTCGCTTCGCAAGCGACGGCGCGCCGCTTGCCTGCGCGGCCGCGCAGGCCGAAAGCAACAGCGAGACGAGCATCGCACAAGGCGTCAAAAGGAGCAGGCGCTTCATCGCGAACCCTGATATGAGCGGCGGAGCGAGGCAGCAAGGCCGAATCGGGGCTTTTGCCGCGCTCGCGCGCCACCGCCTGAAAAAGCGTGAAAAGCGCGGAAATATGCGGTTGACAGCCGGCGCTCTGATCGCTAGTGGCGCTGACTTTCCCGCATGCCGGAAAAATCGCCTGCTCTGGCGGGTGACTGGCAGCGCGGGTGTTTTAGTTTCTGATTGGATGGAAGACCATGTTCGCAATCGTGCGCACGGGCGGCAAGCAGTATCGCGTCGCCGCTGGAGACAAGATCGCCGTCGAAAAGATCGAGGGTGAAGCCGGTGACACCGTGTCGCTGGGTGACGTCCTGCTGGCCGGTGACGGCGGCGAGGTGAAGGATGCGAAGGGTCTGACCGTCTCGGCCGAGATCATCGCCCAGACCCGCGGCGAAAAGGTCATCGTCTTCAAGAAGCGCCGCCGGCACAATTATCGTCGCCGCAACGGCCATCGCCAGTCGCTGACGCTGCTGCGCATCCTTGCCGTCGGCGAAGCCAAGAAGGCCGCGCCGAAGAAGGAAGCCGCGCCGAAGGCCGAGGCCGCTCCGGCTGCCGAAGCTGCTGCGCCCGCCGCCGAAAAGAAGGCTGCCGCGCCGAAGAAGGCCGCTGCCCCCAAGGCCGAAGCCGCCGAAAAGAAGCCCGCTGCCAAGAAGGCAGCCCCCAAGAAGGAAGCCTGAGCGCGGCAACGCGGCTCGGCCCTACGGAACGAATAGGAGTTTAGGTCATGGCACATAAGAAAGCAGGCGGTTCTTCGCGCAACGGTCGCGACTCAGCCGGCCGTCGCCTTGGCGTGAAGAAGTTCGGCGGTCAGGAAGTGATCGGCGGCAACATCATCGTGCGCCAGCGCGGCACCAAGGTTTACCCGGGTGTCAACGTCGGCATGGGCAAGGACCACACGCTGTTCGCGACCGCGGACGGCCGCGTCCGATTCCACGATGGCAAGCTCGGCCGCAAATATGTGTCGGTCGACGCCATGGCGGAAGCCGCCGAATAAGGACGATCATCCAGGGTCGTCCACCAGGGATGACCCGGAGCTGTCCTTTCCGCCAAGCGCGGAAACAAGGTTCGAAAAGAGGGAGACGGGTCACCCCGGGCTCCCTTTTTTCTTGCCCGCTCTCCGCCACTTGGCAAGCAGGCGCGAAAACGGGGCCATCCATCTCCCTCGCTATCGATTGTCGTCAAAGCGTCACCATCTGGCGCCACGGCGACAGGCAATTGGGAGTGATAAGATGTTTGCGCGTACCGAAAGACTGTTGCTGCGGCCCGGCTGGCAGGAGGATGCCCCCGCGCTGGCGCGCGCGATCGGCGAGGAAGCCGTCGTGCGCAACCTCGCGACCGCGCCCTGGCCCTATGGCGAGGCGCAGGCGCAGGAGTTCCTCGCCAAGCCGATCGATCCGGCGCAGCCGCGTTTCCTGATCTTCGCCCGTACCGGCGGCGCCCCGCGCCTCGTCGGCGGCTGCGGCATTTCGCCGAGCCCGGAAGGGCCGCCCGAAATGGGCTACTGGATCGCACGTCCCTATTGGGGCCTCGGCTTCGCGACCGAGGCCGGGCGCCAGCTCGTCCGCATCGCGCGCGCGATGGATCTGCCGAAGCTGTCGGCGGGGCATTTCCTCGACAATCCGGCATCGGGCGCAGTGCTCCGCAAGCTGGGCTTTCGCCCGACCGGCAAGGTCGCCCAGCGCTTCAGCCTCGCCCGTGGCGGCGAAGCGGCGGTCGCGCTGTTCGAGGAAGGCGACGCCGATGCCGATAGCACCGCCACCCCGATGCGAGGCCGCATCGGGGTGGACGAGGATTTTCGCCAGGAACTGCGCCTGATGGCGGCCTGAACCGCGTCGCCCCCGCGCAGGCGAGGCGACGATCCTATCCGCGCAGCTTGCCCGCCATGCCGATGATGTCGTCGAGCGGATTGCCGTCGCCGTCGAGGTCGAGCAGGCTGCCGAGGCCACCCAGCCCGCCGCCCGCCTGGGCCTGCGGTGCGGCGCCACCGCCCAGCGCGCCGCCGAGCACATTGCCGAGCACGCCGCCCAGACCGCCGCCGAGTCCGCCCCCAAGTCCGCCCAGGCCGCCGCTCTCGCCCGACTGGCCGCCCTGTTTTGCCAGATAGCCCGCGACCATCATCGCGACGATCGGCAGCATCTGCTTCAAAAGCCCGCTGTCGATGCCGGTCTGCGTCGCCGCCTGGCCCGCGACGGTGCGGCTGACATCCTTCGATCCGAAAATCTGGCCGAGCACGTCATTGCCCTGTTCGACCGGAGTCGGCTGCGACCCGAGCACCGAATCGAGCAGTCCGCCGCCGCCAAGCTGACCGAGCAGTCCGCCGAGTCCCTCGACCCCACCGCCGCCCTGCGCCTGTTTCTTGAACCCGCCGAGGATCGCGGGGAGCAAGGCTTCGGCGCCCTGCCGCGCCACCGCGGGGGGAACGCCCAGCTCTTTCGCCATCGATTCGATGCCGCCGGCCTGCGCCAGGATGTCGGTCAGATTCATGTCGTCATTCTCCCACTTCGGCACGGAGGGGACCACGCCGATGCCCGCCACTATAGCAGCGGCCCCGCCGGGGAGGAGTCGTTCATTTCACTGTCATTTTCAAATGCCTAGGTCCATCCTGCGGCCGCGCGACTCGCGCCCCGAAAACGTGGCCGCTTTTTCCAGTGGGAGCAAAAAGATGAGCATTTTCAGCAAGATCAAGGACGCAATTTTCGGCAAGAAGGCCGTCGCCGCCGAACCCGCCGCTGCGCCCGCAGCACCCGCTGCCCCGGCCGCTCCCGTCGCCGCGGCGCCGGTCGCGATCAGCGAGATCGACGTCGAGGCGATCCTGACCGCGCAGGGCGCCAATTCGGCGCAGGACCTCAACTGGCGCACCTCGATCGTCGACCTGATGAAGCTGCTCGACATCGATTCGAGCCTCGCCAACCGCAAGGAGCTGGCGCAGGAACTCGGCTATACTGGCGAACTCGACGGCAGCGCCGAAATGAACATCTGGCTGCACAAGGCGGTGATGCGCGAGCTCGCCGCGAACGGCGGCAAGGTGCCGGCCGACCTGACCGACTGACGGACAGTCGATAAATTTCAACGGGGGTCGGGAAGGCACGCGTTTTCCCGGCCCCTTTTCGTTGACCGGCGCGCGGCCGGGCCTAGACAGGTTTCAACAGAAACAAGTCCCCGGGGAGCCTTTGCCGTGCACGATAAGATTTCCACGCCGATCAGCCGCCGCCAGACGCTCGCCGGGATGGGCGCCGCGATGGGCGCCGGCGCCGCGGGCCTGGCGCTGCCGATCGGTCCCGCTGCGGCCGCAAGTGCGGCCGCCGAGCCGCGCGGCGCCGCCCTGCTCCAGTCGATCGCCGACAATCTGATCGCCCTCTCGCCCGAGGGCGCGACCTCGCTCGGCATCGACACCGGCGCGCGCGCCGCTGAGCGCGGCAAGCTCGGCGACCGTTCGGCCGCGGGGCAGAAGGCCGTTGCCGACACGCTGAAGGCCGACCTCGCGCGCGTCCGCGCCTTCGACAAGGCGGGCCTCGACCATGCGACGCGCACCAGTCTTGCGGTCGTCGAAAGCGCCTATGGCGTCGCGCTCGACGGCTTTGCCCTCCCCTATGGCGACGTCGCAGTCGGCGGCTGGCGCAACACGCCCTATGTCGTGATCCAGAATGTCGGCGCCTATCTCGACATCCCGAAATTCCTCGACAGCGACCATCCCGTCCGCACCGCCGCCGATGCCGAAGCCTATCTGTCGCGGCTCAACGCCTATCCCGGCGCGCTCGACGGCGAAACCGACCGGCTCAGGGCCGCGGGCGCGCAAGGGCTGGTCGCCCCCGCCTTCCTGATCGACAAGGCGCTGAAGCAGATGGAAGCGAGCCTCGCCGATGCCAGGGCAGGCGGCAGCCTCGTCGAAAGCCTCGTCCGCCGCACCGGCGAAGCGAAGATCGCGGGAGAATGGGGCCCGCGCGCCGAAAAGATCGCGACCGGCCCCGTCGCCGCCGCGCTCGAACGCCAGATCGCCGAGATGAAGGCGCAGCGCGCGAAGGCCACGATGGATGCCGGCCTGTGGGCGCGCCCCGGCGGCGACGAATGGTATGCCTGGGGCCTGCGCGCCTCGACCACCACGCGAATGACCCCCGAAGAGGTCCACCAGATGGGCCGCCACGAGCTCGCCGAACTCCACGGCCGCATGGATCCGATCCTGCGCAAGCTCGGCTATACGCAGGGCAGCGTCGGCGACCGGATGAACGCGCTCGCTAGGGACCCGCGCTTCAAATTCCCCGACAATGATGCCGGCCGCGCCGAGATCGTCGCCTATATCCAGACCTGGCTCGGCAAGATCCGCGCCGAGCTGCCGCGCGCCTTCCGCACGCTGGTGAAGGGCAATGTCGAGGTGAAGCGGCTGCCGCTTGCCGAGGAACCGGGGGCGCCCGCGGCCTATGGCGGCGCCGGGTCGATCGACGGCAGCATCCCCGGCAAATTCTGGATCAACCTGCGCACGACCGAGCTGCACAGCAAATATTCGCTCCCCGACCTTGCGATGCACGAAGCGATCCCGGGCCATGCGTGGCAGGGCGAATATGCGAACCAGATGCCGCTGATCCGCACAATGCTGGCATTCAACGCCTATTCGGAAGGCTGGGCGCTCTATGCCGAGCAACTCGCCGACGAACTCGGCCTCTACGACGATTTCGAGGTCGGGCGCCTCGGTTACCTGCAGTCGCTGGCGTTCCGCGCCTGCCGCCTCGTCGTCGACACCGGCATTCACGCCAAGCGCTGGACGCGCGAGGAGGGGGTGCGCTTCTTCGTCGAGGAGAATGGCTCGAACCCGCTCGAAGTCGCGAGCGAGGTCGACCGCTATTGCAGCTGGGCCGGGCAGGCATGCGGCTACAAGGTCGGGCACAGCGAGATCGTCCGCCAGCGCGGCCGCGCGCAGGCGGCGCTCGGCGCGAAATACGACCTGCGCGATTTCGACGACACGGTGGTCAAGGGCGGCAACGTCCCGCTCGACGTGCTCGCGAAGAATGTCGACGAATATATCGCGGGGGCGAAGGGGTGATTCCTCCCTCGCCATTGCGAGCGAAGCGAAGCAATCCAGAGCGGTTTACGCGCACTCCGGATTGCCGCGTCGCCTTCGGCTCCTCGCAATGACGATCTAGGGCAGCGGCGCGAGATCGGGCTCCACAAACCCGCGCCGCGCCGGCACCGAAAAGAGCAGGTCGCGGCTGTAGAAGCGCAGCGGCCAGTCGCGGCGGCCGACGTCGGAGAGCAGCATCGCGTTGACGCGCCCGGCAAGGCCGGTCTCGCCGGTCTCCGCCAGAAACAGCCGCACCCCCGCGACATAGGCGCGGGTGATGCTGTCGTGATAGCCCTGCGTGTCGTCGTTCACGCCGCCGACGCTTTCGTTGAAGCGGCGGATGATGCCGGCAATCTCGGCATCGACGTCGATGTCGGGCCGTTCGGTCAGCAGCCACAGGCAAGCGCCCAGATGCGCCTCGTGCGTCCACGCCTCGCGCGGCAGCGCGCAGGCGAGCAGCCCTTCGCCGAGCGCGCGGATTTCGGAATCGCCTGCAAACAGGCGCGGTTCATAGTCGGTGGTCATTGGTCCGGTCCTTCCGGGTGAATGAGCACCCGGAAGTTTCCGGGTCAATCAGGCCGCGACGGCCGCCTGCGGTGCGGCCTGGCGGACGCCTTCGTCGACATGCTCGGCAAATTGCGCGAAATTGTCGATGAACTGGCCGACCAGCGTTTGGGCGGTGCGGTCGTAAGCCGCCTTGTCGGCCCAGGCTGCGCGCGGGTCGAGCAACGCCGTGTCGACCCCCGGCACCGCGACGGGCACCTGAAAGCCGAAATTCGGATCCTTGCGGAATTCGGCGTCGTTCAGGCTGCCGTCGAGCGCGGCGTTGAGCAGCGCGCGGGTAGCCTTGATCGGCATCCGCTTGATGCCGTCCATCGTCGCCATGCCGCCGGTCCAGCCGGTGTTGACAAGCCAGCACTGGACGCCGCCCCGGGCAATGCGCTCCTTGAGCAGGTTGCCGTAAACCGACGGATGGCGCGGCATGAAGGGCGCGCCGAAGCAGGTCGAGAAGGTCGCCTCGGGCTCGGTCACGCCGATCTCCGTCCCTGCGACGCGCGCGGTGTAGCCCGAGAGGAAGTGATACATCGCCTGATCGGGCGTGAGCTTCGCGATCGGGGGCAGCACGCCATAGGCATCGGCGGTCAGCATGATGATGTTCTGCGGCACCGGACCCATATTCTTTTCCGACGCATTCGGAATGAAGTCGATCGGGTAGGAACCGCGGCTGTTCTCGGCGAGGCTCGCGTCGTCGAAGTCGAGGGTGCGCGTCTCCGCGTCCATCACGACATTTTCGAGCACGGTGCCGAAACGCTTGGTGGTCGCGAAAATCTCGGGCTCGGCCTCGGGCGAGAGGCGGATCATCTTGGCGTAGCAGCCGCCCTCAAAATTGAAGACCGCCGTATCCGACCAGCCATGTTCGTCGTCGCCGATCAGCGTGCGCGAGGCGTCGGCCGACAGCGTCGTCTTGCCGGTGCCGCTGAGGCCGAAGAAGACCGCGGTGTCGCCGTTCGGGCCGATGTTCGCCGAACAGTGCATCGGCATCACGCCCTTCACGGGGAGCAGATAGTTGAGGATGCCGAACACCGACTTCTTCATCTCGCCGGCATAGGCGGTGCCGCCGATCAGCACGAGCTTCTCGGTGAAATTGACCGCGACGACGGTTTCGGTTCGTGTGCCGTGCTTCGCCGGGTCGGCGCGGAAGCTCGGCAGGTCGACGATCGTATATTCGGCGGCGAACGCCGCCAGTTCCGCATCGGTCGGACGGCAAAGAAGCGTGCGGATGAACTGGCTGTGCCACGCATATTCGGTGACGACCTGCACCGCGACGCGATGCTCGGGCTGCGAGCCGCCGAACAGCTGCTGGCGATAGACGCGGTCGCGCGACGCGAGATGCGCGAAGAAGTCGGCCTTGAGCGCGGCGAAATGCGCGGGCGTCATCGCGACGTTCGTCTTGCCCCACCAGATGGTGTCCTGCGTCTCGCCGTCCTGGACGATGAACTTGTCCCTGGCGCTGCGGCCGGTGTGCTTGCCGGTCGCGACGACGAGCGGACCGTCCTTTGCCAGCAGGCCTTCCCCGTGACGGATCGCATCCTCGACGAGCTGCGCCGTGCCCCAGTTTTCGGCCACGTCCGCCTGCGTCTCGACGGTGTCGCTGCCGATCACAACCTTGGTCATTTGCCTTCGCCTTTCCTCTGTCCCGCCCGCTTCATTGCATAGGTATGCAATGGCTGTCATGCGAAAGCGATGGGCCCGCATGAACATGGGGTGCCGACGGGTTGTCGATTCCGAAATCCCGGCCGCGTTAGCGGGGTTGGATGGGCAGGTCAAAAGATTATAGCGGCGGCGGACGACGCGCGCGACGAACCGGGCGCATGGGAACCGGTGACATGACCGGCGGTTGTCGCTGAACGCCTAATCGGCTAATCGCTCATGGGCCCGCCCCAATGGAAAGAGCATGACGGCAACCATCGCGCTGGTCGACGACGACCGCAATATATTGCAATCGCTGTCGATCGCCCTGCAGGCCGAGGGGTTCGTCACGCGCGTCTATTCGGACGGCGAGGCGGCGCTGAAACCGCTGATCGACAATCCGCCCGACCTCGCCGTCTTCGACATCAAGATGCCGCGCATGGACGGGCTCGAACTGCTGCGCCGGCTGCGCGAGAAGAGCCAGCTTCCCGTCATCTTCCTGACCAGCAAGGACGACGAGATCGACGAGGCGCTCGGCCTCGCGATGGGCGCCGACGATTATATCGCCAAACCCTTTTCGCAGCGGCTGGTGATCGCGCGCATCCGCGCCATCCTGCGCCGCGTCGAGCTGAACCGCAACGCGCCGAGCGCCGACGACGAACCCGTCGCCGAACCGATCACGCGCGGCCGGCTGTCGATGGACCCGGCGCGCCACAAGGTGGCGTGGGACGGCAAGGACGTCACGCTGACCGTCACCGAATTCCTGATCCTCGAAACGCTCGCGAGCCGTCCCGGCATCGTCCGCAGCCGCAACCAGCTGATGGACGCGGCCTATCAGGACGATGTCTATATCGACGACCGCACGATCGACAGCCACATCAAGCGCCTCCGGCGCAAGTTCCGCGAGGTCGATCCCGAGTTCGACGCGATCGCAACCCTCTATGGCGCGGGATATCGCTTTGCCGACGAAAGCTGACGCCTTGCGGCCCGAAGGGAGCGCCGCCGAGCAGGAGGAAGCGCCGCTCGTCTGGTCGGCGCGCTGGTCGCTGACCACGCGCATCCTCGCGGTGAACATTCTCGCGATCGTGCTGTTCGGTGGCGGCTTCTTCTACCTCGACACCTATCGCAGCCGCCTCGTCGATACGCGCATCGACGTGATGCAGGACCAGATGGCGATGCTCGACGAAGCGCTCGAGGCGGCGCGTCCCGACCAGCGCCAGCATCTGATCGACGAATTCACCCGCGCGACGGCTTCGCGCCTGCGCTTCTACAGCCGCGACGGCGCCCGGCTGTCCGACAGTTTCGCAAGCGGGCCGCCGACCTATACGCTGCGCGATCCCGACCTGCAGCCGTGGAAACGCGATGCGGCGCGCGCGATGGACCGCGGCATCGACTGGATCGTCGGCGCGCCCTCCTACCCCGATTTCCGCGAACCCGCCCGCGACACCGGCTTTGCCTGGCCCGAGGTGGTCGAGACGATGCGGAGCGGCGAAGGCGCCGTGCGTTTCCGCTATGCGCCCGAGCGCACCCCGCTGCTCAGCGCGACGCGCATCGTCGACCTCGACACGCCCGAGGTGATGCTGATGACGCTCAACGCGCGCGACATTACCAAGACGGTGCGCGCCGAGCGCTTCCGGCTCGCGG
>PNJO01000034.1 GCA_013821905.1 Sphingopyxis sp.
TTCGGTCATCACATAGGCCGAGCGGATTTCGCCGTTGAGCAGCGGCTTCAGCCAGCGTTCCTTCTGCTCCGCGGTGCCGACCATTTCGAGCACTTCCATATTGCCCGTGTCGGGCGCCGAACAGTTCAGCGATTCCGACGCGAGCGGCGATTTGCCCAGTTCGGCGGCGATATAGGCATAGTCGAGATTGCTGAGCGGCGTCCCCGTATCGCCGTGCGGCAGGAAGAAATTCCACAGGCCCGCGGCCTTCGCCTTGTCCTTCGCGCCTTCGAGCAGGTCGAGCTGCCCCGGCGCCCAGCTCCAGCGGTCGGCGCGGCCTTCGCCGAGGCGGAAAAATTCCTCGGTGATCGGGTCGACATTCTCGGCAATGTGGCGCTTGACCGCGTCGAAGAGCGGCTGCGCCTCTTTCGACATGCGCAGGTCGTTGAGTTCGGCTTCGAGTTCGATTTCGGTCATGCGGGCGTCTCCAGTAAATGTCACCGGAGCAGGATAGCCACGCCATGTCATCAAGGATAATGATAGGTCCGAATATTCTCTATTCGACAGGAGAATGACCTAGCCGGCGCCCGCCAGCTCGTCGGTGATGATCGCGCGCAGCCAGCCCAGCCCGGGATCGGCCTGCGCCGCCTGGTGCCAGTAAAGATAGCTGCCGCCGGGTTCGACAGGTAGCGGCAGGTCGAGAAGCTGCATCGGCCACATCGCGTCGAGCACGGCGGCGTGTGATCTCGGCAGAGCGAAGAGCATGTCGGAGGCCGCGACGATCTGCCACGCGGTGATCGCGTGCTGGCACCGCACGGCGACGCGCCGCGTCAGCCCCAGGCGATCGAGCGCCATGTCCTCGACCCCGGGGCCATAGGGGCGCGCGGTCGCGATGATATGGTCGAGCGCCAGATAGGTGTCGAGGTCGATCGTCCCGTCGATGCACGGATGTCCCTTGCGCGCGACGACGACGAGCGGTTCGGTGCCGAGATAGTGGCGGCACAGCCGGTCATCGGCGGGCAGGGCGACGTCGAGCGCGAGGTCGAGGTCGCCGTTCGCGAGCATCGCGACCAGATCGCGGCGGCGGAAGGTCACGCTGGCGAGCGCGACATGCGGCGCCTCGCCGCGCACGCGCGCGACGAGCGACGAGAAGCGCGGCATCTCGCCCGACAGGCGGACGCCGATGCGGAATTCGCGCGTGGATCCCGCGGGGTCGAACGCCGTCGCGGCGTCGAGCGCGACGTCGAGCCCGCGCAGCGCCTCGCGCACCGGTCCCGCGATCGCGCGCGCCGCGGACGTGGGGACCAGGCGGTTGCCCTGGCGGACGAACAGCGGGTCGTCGAACTGCGCGCGCAGGCGGGTCAGCGCATGGCTGATCGCGGGCTGCGACAGGTTGAGATGGCGCGCCGCCGCCGATACGCCGCCGCGCGCGAAGATCGCGTCGAAGATGCGGAGCAGGTTGAGATCGAAGCGGGCGAGGTGCCGCAAGGCTTGCTCCCGGGCGAAGTCGTCACGGGCCGTGACGACCAGCCCATAGCCACCGGACGCGCGGAAGGGAACCGGTGCCGCGAAGCGCCTCCGTTCGCCGCACCCCCGCGGGCGCGGCGGACGATGCGGCCTAGAATTTTACGCTGAGTCCGGCGGTGATCCGGCGATCGGTCAGGCCCTGGAAGCACAGCAGCGCCTTGTTGTTCACGCAATATTGGTTCTGGTCGCCGCGCAACAGGTTGATGCCCTCGACCCCGACATTGATGTTTTCGGTGATGTCATAGTTGATGCTGGCGTTGAGCTGTCCGCGCGCGCCGTTGATCAGCGGCAGGCCGAAGAAGAAGGGATCGGTCGACACATAGCTGGAGCGCCATGTGTAGCGCAGGCGCGCGTTGAGCCCGTATTTGTCGTAGAACAGCGTGGTATTATAGGCATATTTCGACAGGTTCGACAGCGAGATCAGGTCCTGCGAGCCCGGATGGCCGAGCTGGGTGAAGACCGTCCGCGGCCCATCCGCAGCGCGATATTCGCGCGCCGACCCGCCCGCCTTCTGATAGGTGAAATTGCCGATGAAGCCGAAGCCGGACGCGAAGCCGAGCACGTCTTCCCATGCCGACAGGTCGTGCTGGAAAGCGATCTCGATCCCCGTCTGCGTCGTCGTGCCCGGGACGTTGAAGGTCGAGCTGCGCGGAACGCAGATGCCGACGCCCTGGATCGGGTTGTTGATGTTGCGGTTGGCGATCGGGTTATAGATGCCGCCGCCGGGGCAGGCGGGGTCGATCGAGATATTGAGATTGCCATTGGCGTCGAGATTGGGCGCCGGATCTTCCTGCCGCTGCGCGAACAGATTGGTCCGGCTCTTGTGGAAGAAGCCGATGCTGATCAGGCTCGACGGCGCGAAATAATATTCGCCCGACAGGTCGAACGACCACACGGCTTCGGGGACGAGGTCGGGGTTGCCTACCGCGACCGGCGTGTTCGCGCCGGTGCCGAAGGAGAAGGAGGTCGACAGCGTGTCGAAGTTCGGGCGGCGGATGTCGCGTGCGATGCCGGCGCGGACGAGCAGCTTGTCGGCGGGCTCGAGCACGAGGCTGAAGCGCGGCAGCAGGAAGCTGTAGGAACTGTTCGCGACCGTCTGTCCGGTCACCGCGCCATTGGCGATATTGTTGCCGGTCGAGGACAATTTGGTGTGCAGCCAGCGAAGGCCGGCGTTGCCGCGCACCGCCATGCCGCCGATGTCGGCTTCCAGATTGGCCTGGAAATAGGCCGCGTTCGTCGTTTCCTTGATGCTGAAGAAACCGGCGAAGGATTCGGTCGGCGTCGCCAGCGAAGCGACCGCCGGTCCCTGCGTCCGCGCCGCGTTGCTGGCGGCAATCGCTTCGTTGAGCGACGCGAGGACGCTCGCGGGATCGCGGAAGGCCAGCCCGCCGTCGATCAGCAGGAAGTCGCCGAAATAGAGGCGGCGCCCGTCGGCCGCGTTGAAGTTGTCGGGGCCGGGGATCAGGATGTCGCTGAACAGGTCGCCCGACGGGCGGTTCCATGCCGTCGTCGTGTTGGTCAGGCTGACATTGTTCGAAAATTCGGTGTTGACCGCCGATGTCCGGTTCCAGCGATAGCCGAAATCGACCGAGGTCACGAGCGGATTGAGGTCGAGTGTGTCGTATGAAAAGTCGAGACGCGCCGCCCTTTCCTTGTTGTCGGTCGAATTGGCGCCCTGCGTCACCTGCTGCAGCTGGTAATTGGCGGGGTCGAGCAATTGCGCGGTCGTCGGGGCAAAGGGGCTCGCCTCGTCGATGCCGAATTGCAGTGTGCCGCCGCGCAGGTCGAATTCGATCGGCACCCCATTGTCGATGCTGCGTCCGATCACCGGCTGCGGCCCGTTGGGGTTGACGAAATCGAGCGTGGTCGAGAAGTTCGGGAAATCGGACTTGGAGGTCGACAGCGACAGCTCGGCGCGCAGCTTCAGCTTGTCGGTGACCTGCCAGTCGGTGCCGAAGTCGAACACGCGGCTCTTGGTGACGCGCGCGCCGGTATCGCTCGATGTGCGAAGATTGGGGTCGATGACCGTCCCGGTGGTGCCGCCGATGCCGATGGTGCCGGCCAGTGCCGCCTCGACGCTGCCAAGGTCGATCGGGCCGTTCGGGCCGTCGAGCGTGCCGAAGTCGATCGTTTCGAAATCGGTGTTGTTCATCGCGTTGACGACCGAGGGCGTCGCGGTGCCCGAAATCTGGACGCGGTGGCTCTGCTGCCCGCGCCGCTGGTTGTTCAGCGTCGCATCGAAATAGAATTTCAGGTCGTCGTTCGGGTTCCATTCGAGCGCGGCGGTACCGTTGTAGGTTTCATATTCGTAATTCTCGAGCCCCTGCTGGAGGAACTGGATGCGCAGGAAGGGAAAGGCCTCGGCGCTCGGTCCCGAGCCCGGAAGGACGAGCGCGTCGCGGTCGACGCGCGGCTTGAAGGCGGCGACGTCCTGCCGCGCATAGCTGCCGCTCACCACGATGCCGATTTCGCCGATGCCGGTGTCCCAATTGTTGCCCAGCGTCGCCGACACGCGCGGCAGCGTCGATTTCGACAGGTCGCTGTTTTCCACCTGCGCGCGCGCGGCGATCAGCGGGTCGCGCAGGTCTAGCGGGCGGATCGTGCGCAGGTTGATCGTGCCGCCGACCGATCCTTCGATCGTCTGCGCGGTCGGAACCTTGGTGACCTCGACCGAAGCGATCAATGCGGCGGGCAGATCCTCGAAGCTGATGCCGGAGCGGCCGGCACCCGACCCGACGGTGGACACGCCGTTGATTTCGGTGCGGTTGGCGTCGGTGCCGCGGATCTGCACCGCATTGCCCACGCCGGCCTGGCGGGTGATCTGCACGCCGGTGACATTTTCCAGCACCTCGGCGAGATTCTGGTCGGGCAGCTTGCCGATATCCTCGGCCTGGATGACTTCGACGATGTTGTCGGAGGTGCGCTTTTCGCCGAGCGCGTTGGCGAGCGAGCTGCGGATGCCGGTGACGACGATCGCGTCGTCGGCCGGCGCCTCGGTTTCGGTCGCGGTCGAATTCTGCGGCGGCGCATCCTGCGCAAAGGCCGGGTTCGCCAGCATCGCGATCGCCGTGCCACCCAGCAGCGCGGCCGCAAACCTGATTTTGCCGGCGCCCGACGCGCGCACGATATTGCCCCGAATCATCTTCACTCTCCCTCTCCGGCTTTGTTTGGGCGGACGCTCGTCTTGTCAGACCAATATGTCAACCCATGATGCATACCGAAAATGACACAACTTGTAAAAATGAGTCATACCAATGGCGCATACCTAGGCAGGCAATGTCATCGGAAGTGGGATTTTCGGCTGGAAAGCGGCTGATTGTACCGGGGCGGGCCTTTGTTGCCATGTGTATCAGCGGGACGGCCTTGGCTGGTCCTCGCTGCAGGGCGCAATCATGGTATGAGGAAGCCTGTTGATATTGTCCTACCTCTTGTGTAGTCCAATCGACAGAATCATAAAAAGGGTGAGGTGCGATGAAGGTGCGGGCGGCGGCAATATGGGCGATTCTGGCGGTGGCGGCGGCTCCGGCGCATGCGCGTGACATGCTGGTATCGGACCAGGCGCAGTTCGGAGCCGCGGTGAAAAAGGCGCAGCCCGGCGACAGGATCATCCTCGCCGACGGCGAATGGCGCGATTTCCAGATGGTCTTCACTGGCACCGGCACCGCCGCCGCGCCGATTACGCTGACCGCGCAGACCAAGGGCAAGGTGCTGCTCACCGGCCGGTCGAACCTGCGCATCGGTGGGCGGCATCTGTTGGTTTCGGGCCTTATCTTCAAAAACGGGGCGAGCCCGACCGGCGAGGTCATCAGCTTCCGTCGCGATTCGAAAACGCTCGCCAGCGATACGCGCGTGACCGAGGTCGTCATCGACGGTTTCAGCAAGGCCGACCGCCGCGCCGAGGATATCTGGGTCGCGCTCTACGGCACGGGCAACCGCGTCGATCATTCGCATTTCGAAGGCAAGACGAACAGCGGCGTGACGCTCGCGGTGATCCGCCGCACCGGCGATCCGCTCGATAACCGCCACCGCATCGACCATATCTATTTCGGCCCGCGCCCTCCACTCGGCTCGAACGGCGGCGAGACGGTCCGCATCGGCACCAGCGAGGAATCGCTGTCGGCGTCGAACACGGTGATCGAGCGCAATATCTTCGACCGCACCAGCGGCGAGGTCGAAATCGTCTCGGTCAAATCGGGCGGTAATATCATCCGCGAAAATCTGGTGCTTGAGGCGCAGGGCGCCTTCGTGCTGCGCCACGGCAACGGCAACCTCGTCGAACGCAACATCTTCCTTGGCAAGGGCGTCGCCGACACCGGCGGCGTGCGCGTGATCAACCGCGACCAGATCGTGCGCGACAATTATTTCGAGGGGCTCGCGGGCACTTCGTTCAAGAGCGCGCTCAGCGTGATGAACGGGGTCCCCAATTCGGTAATCAACCGTTACCATCAGGTCGCGAACGCGCGGATCGAGGGCAACAGCATCATCGACAGCGCGCGCATCACGCTCGCCGCGGGTGCCGATGCCGAGCGCTCGGCCGCGCCCGTCGACAGCCGGTTCGAACGCAATCTGATCGTCGGTGCGCAGGGGCAGGACCCGTTCCGCGCCGAGGGCGAGACCGGCGGCATCGCCTTTGCGGGCAATGTCGAGGCGAAGGTCGCGAAACCGCTGCTGGGGGCGGGCGTCGAGCAGCGCGAGGTGGTGCTCGAACGCGCGGCGAACGGTTTGCTCTACCCCACCGATCCGGCGCTCGCCGCCATCGGTGCGCCGCGCGACCTGAAGCCCGTGACGCGCGAGGAAGTGGGTGCGAGCTGGTACCGCGGCGATGCGCCCGAGGCTGCGTTCGGGGCCGGAAGCACGTTGCCGGTCCCGGCCGGCGCCTCGCTCGCCCGGGCCGTCGCCGGGGCGAAGGCCGGCGACACGCTGGCGCTCGCGACGGGCACCTATGATATCGCCGCGCCGCTGGTCGTGCGGCACCGGCTGACCATTGCCGCCGCAACGGATGCGAAGCCGGTGCTGCGCGTTGCGTCGGGTCTGGCGCAGATCGCCGGTGGCGGCGGGCTGCGCCTCGAAAATCTGGCGGTCGATGCAGCCGCCGCGCCGGGCAACGGCGCGCTCGTCATGGTCGCGGGCAGCGTCGCACCCAATTACAGCGTGACGTTCGACCGCGTGTCGGTGCGCGGCCCCGGAAAGGGCAGGCTCGACGGCATCGTCATGGCACCCGGCACCTTCGCCGACGATGTGACGATCGCCGACAGCGACTTTGCCGAAATGGGAACCGTCGTCGTCGCGACCGGCGAGCAGGAACCGCAGGGCTGGTATCCGATGGAGCGGCTGACGATCGCGGGCAGCCGCTTCGCGCGCGTCGCGATGGTCGCCGACCTGCTGCGCAAGGGCAGTGACGAAAGCACCTTCGGCCCCTGGTTTTCGATGACCGGGTCGAGCGTCGCCGACAGCGGCACGGGCGGCGCGTCGCTGCGCATTTCGGGCGCCCAGCACGCCGACATTGCGCAGAACAGCTTCGCCGCGTCGGACGGCATCCTCGTCATCCATTCGGTCGGCGCGCCCGAAACGCGCATCGCGTCGAATGCCTTCGCGGCGACCCCCGCGCCGCGCATCGAGGAACTCGCGTGGAAAGGGGCTCCGCGCGGACAACTTGTCGGCAACGTCGTGGAGGCGCGCCCGTGACCCGCACCCTCGCACTCCTGCTCGCGGCCGCCGCGCTGCCTGCCGCCCCCGCTGCGGCGCAAACGCCGCCCACCGCTTCGGTGCAGGCTTATGCGCCGCTCTTCGCGGGCGAGGTCGAGCGCGCGCGGCGCGACCTCGATGCCTCGATCAAGGCGGGCATCAATGTGCCGGTGCCCAGGGATCCGGGCGGCGGCTTCACCCACGAACAGCACAAGCGCAATTACCGCACCATCTTCGAGGGCGGCCAGCTTTTCCGCCTGACCGGCGAGGTGCGCTACCGCGATCATGTTCGCGACCTGCTGCTTGCCTATGCCGATCTCTATCCGGGGCTCGGGCCGCATCCGGCGGCCGCCAACCAGGTGCCGGGACGCCTCTTCTGGCAGAGTCTCAACGACAGCGTCTTCCTCGTCAACGCGGTGCAGGGTTATGCCGAGATCCGCGATGCCCTATCCGCCGCCGACCGCAAGCGGATCGACGACAATGTCATCCGCCCGATGGCGCGCTTCCTTTCGGACGGCTCGCCCGAGGTCATCGACCGCATCCACAATCATGCAACCTGGGCGGCGGCGGGTGTCGGCTTGTCGGGCTATCTGCTCGGCGACCGCGATCTCGTCGACAAGGCGCTGCTCGGGCTCGACAAGAGCGGCAAGGCAGGCTTCCTCCGTCAGCTCGACCTGCTCTTCTCGCCCGACGGCTATTATGCCGAAGGGCCCTATTATCAACGCTATGCGCTGCAGCCTTTCGTCGTTTTCGCGGCGGCGATTGCGGCGAACGATCCCGACCGCCGGATTTTCGCGTATCGCGATGGCATCGTGCTGAAGGCGATC
Organism: Sphingopyxis sp.; assembly: GCA_013821905.1. GTDB lineage: Bacteria > Pseudomonadota > Alphaproteobacteria > Sphingomonadales > Sphingomonadaceae > Sphingopyxis. The sequence continues at coordinate 8,019 of PNJO01000034.1, forward strand.
CGCACCGCGATCGACGTGACGCACGACGGTTTTTTCCTGCCGATCAACGACGCGATGCCCGACAAGAGCCTGCGGACCGAGGAACTCTATCACGCCGTCGCCATCGCCTATGCCGCGACGAAGGACCCGGCGTTCCTGTCGATCGCCGACTGGCAGCGGCGCACCGTGCTGACCCCCGCCGGACAGGCGATGGCCGCCGATCTCGCGGCGGGCAAGGCGAAGCCCTGGCCCTTCGGCTCGCGGCTGCTGTCCGACGGGCCCGACGGCAAGCAGGGCGCGCTCGTCCTGCTCCGCACCAGGCTCGATACGACAGGCCCGCTGCTCGTCGCGAAAAATACGGTGCAGGGCATGGGGCATGGTCATTTCGACCGGCTGAACTGGCTCTATTATGACGAGACCGGCGCGGTCGTGACCGACTATGGCGCCGCGCGCTTCCTCAATGTCGAGGCGAAGCGCGGCGGGCGCTACCTGCCCGAAAACGATAGCTGGGCGAGCGCGACGATCGCGCACAACACGCTTGTGGTCGACGAGCAAAGCCATTTCGCCGGCGACTGGAAAGCGGGTGAAAAATCGGCGACGCGCCAGCTCGCCGCGTCGCTCGAAGGGCCGACTCGCTACGCGATCGGCGCCATCGACGGCGCCTACAAGGACGTCGCTTTCCGGCGCGCGCTTGTGCTGGTCGAGGTCGAAAGCCTCGCCAATCCCCTGACGCTCGATATCCTCCACGCAACTGGCAGCGGCAGGCATGTCTATGACCTGCCGCTGCATTTTTCGGGGCAGATCATCGACAGCGACATCGCGTTCGACCGCAAGCTCGCCGACCGGCCGGTGCTGGGCAGGGCGAACGGCTACCAGCATCTGTGGGTCGATGGCATCGGCGCGAAAGCCGGCAAGGCGCGGCTGACGTGGATGCAGGGCAACCGCTTCTACAGCTATCACATGCTGCCGCCCGCGGGCGCGCGCTTCATCGTCGCCGAAAGCGGCGCCAACGATCCCGAGTTCAACCTGCGCCGCGAACCCGCGCTGATCCAGCGTGTCGACGGGGCGTCGGACGCGACCTTCGTCAGTCTGCTCGAACCGCACGGTGCCTATGACGCGTCGGCCGAGACCGTCGTCGGGAGCAGCGCACGCGTCGCGGCGCTCGAGCATCGCCGGGAAGGGGCCGCCAATCTGGTCCTCGTCACGCTCGTCGACGGCCGTCGCATCGCGATCGCGGTCGCCGACGATGTCGCCGCCGATACGAAGCACAGCCTGACCGTCGACGGTCGCGCGCTCGCCTGGACCGGCCCTGTCGGCCGTCTCGATCTCGCCAAGCCCGGAGCGAAAAAATGAACCAGACCAAGGGTCGCTTCCGCTGGTGCGTCATCGGTCTGATCGCGCTTGCCACCGTCATCAACTATATCGACCGCAACGCGCTGGCGGTGATGTGGCCCGAGGTGTCGAAGGAGATCGGCGCATCGAAGGAAGATTATGCGCTGCTGGTGACGATCTTCATGATCTTCTACGCCTTCGGCCAATCGCTCTTCGGGCGCATCTTCGACGCGATCGGCACGCGGATGGGCTTCACCATCTCGATCGCCGTCTGGTCGCTGTCGATCGCCGCGCACGCGCTGGTGCGCTCGATGCCGCTGCTGATGGTGCTGCGCGCAATGCTCGGGATCAGCGAGGCGGGCAACTGGCCCGGCGCGGCCAAGGCGAACGCGCTCTGGTTCCCGTCGCGCGAACGCGCGCTGGCGCAAGGCATCTTCAACGCCGGCGCGTCGCTCGGCGGTATCGTGTCGGCGCCGCTGATCGCGCTGCTTTTCGTCCAGTTCGGCTGGCACGGCACTTTCCTGCTGATCGGCGTGCTCGGCTTTATCTGGCTCGTGCCGTGGCTCTGGTTCTACAAGGCCGATCCCGACAAGCATCCCGGGATCAGCGCCGAGGAACGCGACTATATCCTGACCGGCCGTACCGAGGCCGGCCGCGACGACGACCGCCGCGTGCCGCTCGGCGAACTGCTCCGCTACCGCCAGAGCTGGGGCGTCATCCTGTCGCGCTTCTTCCTCGATCCGGTGTGGTGGCTCTTCGTCTCGTGGCTGCCGATCTACCTTGCCGAAACCTTCGGCTTCGACGTCAAGCAGATCGGCCTCTTCGCGTGGGTGCCCTTCGTCGGCGCGATGCTCGGCAGCCTGTTCGGCGGCTGGCTCGCCGGGCGGATCATCGGCAAGGGCGGCGGGGTGCACAAGGCGCGCACGCTGACCATCGGGGTCGGCTGCGCGGTCATGCTGCCCTCGCTGCTCCTGACCATCGGCGCGAGCGATCCGCTGACCGCGGTGCTGCTGATCGCGTGCATCCTGTTCGGTTTCCAGATGGCGATCGGCAACATCCAGACGCTGCCGAGCGACTATTTCGGCGGCGGTGCGGTCGGCAGTCTCGCGGGGATCAGCGGCACCGCCGCGGTCGCGGGCACGCTCATCACCACCTGGCTCGTCCCCGTGCTCACGAAGACGAGCTATGCACCGATCTTCGCGCTCTCGGCGGCGATCGTCCCCATTTCCTTCCTGTGTTTCTGGCTGGTCGGCGGTCGCGTCGCGCCGGTCACCATCGAACCCGCCAACAATCAAGAATAAGGACAGAACTGCATGACTCTTCAGGGCAAAACCGCGCTTGTGACCGGCGGCGGCCGCGACATCGGGCGGTCGGTCTCGATCGCGCTGGCGCGCGCCGGCGTCCGCGTTGCGATCAATTACAACAGCGGCCGCGAAGCGGCGGAGGATACGCTGAAGACGATCAGGGACGCGGGCGGCGATGCCTTCCTGATCCAGGCCGACGTGACCGACAGCAATGCCGTCAAGGCGATGCTCGACGAGGTCGGCGTCGCTTTCAGCGGCCGGCTCGACATTCTGGTCAACCTCGCGGGCGGCATGGTCGCACGCAAGACGCTGGGCGAGATGGACGAGGAATTCTTCGACCATGTCATGACGCTCAACCTCAAATCGGCCTTCCTCGTGCTGCAGGCGTCACAGCCCTTCCTCGGCGAAGGATCGGCGGTGGTGAACGTCTCGTCGCTTGCGGGGCGTGATGGCGGCGGTCCCGGCGCATCGGTCTATGCGACCGCGAAGGGCGCGCTGATGACCTACACTCGCGCGATGGCAAAGGAACTCGGGCCGCAGGGCATTCGCGTCAACGCCGTCTGCCCCGGCCTGATCGGCACCAGCTTCCACGACATCTTCTCGAAACCCGAAGGCCGCGCCGCCGTTGCGGGCAACACCCCGCTTCGCCGCGAGGGCCATCCCGACGAGGTCGCCGACACGATCGTCTATCTCGCGTCGCCGGCCGCGAGCTTCCTCGCGGGCGTCTGCCTCGACGTCAACGGCGGGCTGGGATTCTCGTGATGCGCCGGCTTGCCGCGACCGCCATTGTGGCCCTGCTCGCGGGCGGGGCGCAGGCGCAGACCCGCGAGCGGACCGATGCGCCGCCGCTCGAGCCGTACAAAATCATCCTCGTCGGCGATTCGACGATGGCGCCGCACAGCGGGTGGGGCGGGGCGTTTTGCGCCCATCACGTCAAATCGTCGGTCGCCTGTCTCAACGCCGGCCGCGGCGGGCGCAGCACGCGCAGCTATCGCCAGGAAGGTGGCTGGGACATCGCGCTCGCCGAGGCGAAAGTGCCCGGCTATCGCGGCACCTGGGTGCTGATCCAGTTCGCGCACAACGACCAGTCGTCGAAGTCCGAGCGCTGGACCGACGAGACGACCGAATTCCCCGCCAATCTTCGCCGCTTCGTCGAGGAGGTGAAGGCGGCGGGCGCGACGCCGGTGCTGGTGACGCCCCTGACGCGTCGCGAGTTCAAGGACGGCAAGCTTCGGAACACGCTCGCGAGCTGGTCCGACCAGGTGCGCGGGGTCGCGAAGGCGATGGACGTGCCGCTTGTCGATCTGAACGCGCTCAGCGCCGCGCAGACGGAGGAAATGGGCGCGGAGATGGCGACCAAGCTCGCGCAGGTGCCGCCGACCGACGAGGAACTCGCGGCGGCGAAGGCGGGCACGACGCTCGCCGCGCGTGCTGCACCGCCCGAGCCGACGCCGCTTGCCGGCGACGGTGCGCGCGGGCAGGTGACGCGCAAGTTCGATTACACCCACCTCGGCGACGTCGGCGCGGAGGTCACTGCAAAGCTGGTGACCGACGCGCTCGCGCGCGCGGTTCCGGGGCTGCGGAGCCAACTCGTGCGCTGACGGGATGTGCATGTCAAATTGGACTAACCAATTTGACATGCACAATTGTTGACAAATTGGCTGTCATGATTGACAGCATTGGTCAGAACAGAATCAGTTTCAGGGAGAGACGACGTGAATTCTCGCAATCCGATCCGCGCGCGCAGCCTGCGCGCCGCGTTGCTGACTGGCGCCGGTTCGACGCTGCTGGTTGCGGCCATGCCCGCGATGGCGCAGGATGCGCCGGCCGCACCGCAGGCCGAGCCGGAGGAAGAGGCGATCGTCGTCACCGGTATCCGCGAGACGATCCAGAATTCGATCAACACCAAGCGCGAGGAAACCGCGATCGTCGACGCGCTGTCGTCGGACGACATCGGCGATATTCCCGCCATCTCGGTCGGACAGGCGATCCAGACGATCACCGGCGCGACGACGCACCGCGAAAAGGGCGACGCGTCCGAAATAGCGCTGCGGGGCCTCGGCCCCTTCCTGTCGAACGCGACCTTCAACGGCCGCGACGCGACGAACGGCAGCGGCGACCGCTCGGTCAACTTCAACCAGTTTCCGTCCGAACTGGTGAACAACATCAAGATCTACAAGACGCAGCAGGCGAGCCTCGTCGAGGGCGGCGTCGCGGGCACGATCGAGATCGGCACCCTGCGCCCGCTCGACTTCGGCAAGACCCGCCTGCAGGGCGAGATCAAGGCGCAATACAACCCCTATGGCGACCGCATCACCGGCGGGTCGGGCGGGGTCGGCTGGCGCGGGACTTTGAGCTATGTCGACCAGTTCGCGAACGACACGATCGGCATCGCGATCGGCATCCAGCGCAACGACACCAACAATCCCGAAGAGACCTTTGCCGCCTCGACGACCTGGACCGCGTGCCAGGCGGCGCCCGTCGTCGCGAACAACAATTGCAACGAATATACGCGCGCCGAATATGGGCAGAACCTGCCCTTCTACCTCGTCCCCAACGCCTATACCTTCCGCCAGATCAGCGAGACCGACAAGCGCGATGCGATCTTCGGTGCGATCCAGTGGCGCCCGTCGGACCGGTTCAACATCAACCTCGACGTGCAATATTCGGACCGCACCTTCGTCGAGAGCCGCCGCGACCTCAACCTGTCCGAAGGGCGCTACGGCCTGACCAACGTCGTCTATGACGAGAATGGCATCGTCCAGAGCCTGAACGGCATCAGCGCGATCGAATCGAACGGCTCCGAACTGTCGCGGTCGGAGGAATATCTCGGCGGCGGCCTGTCGGTCGAATGGCAGCCGACGGACCGGCTGACCGTCACCCTCGACGGCAGCTATTCGCGCACGCTCCGCACCGAGATCGAGCGCAATGTCCGGCTGCGCACCGACCCGATGGACGTGAACGGCGTGCGCACGGTCTTCAACAATATGCGCATCCCCTACACCTATGCGATCACGCCGGGCAGCTTCGTACCGACGATCACGATCGATCCGCGCTTCGACCTCAACAACCACAATCTCTTCTGGGACGACGCGCGTTTCCGCCGCGACGAAAGCAAGCGCCGCAACGAGATCTACGCCGGGCGCTTCGACGCGGCGTATGAGATGGACGGTTTCCTCAAGACCCTCTCCGCAGGCGCGCGCTGGTCGCATCTGACCTACCGCGACTATGACGTGCGCAACGGCGACTTCAACCTGAACCCGCCGATCGCCGAGGATCGCCGCATCAACAATCTCTGCCGCCAGGCCTTTCCGCAGACCGATTTCCTGTCGGCGGCCGAGGGGAACAATATCCACAGCTGGGCGACCTTCGACGTCGACTGCCTGTTCCGCGAATATATGGGCGAGGAAGATCCCGGCCTGCCCGCCGACACCCGCTCGGTCGCGAACCGCGATGTCACCGAACGCACGCTCGCGGGCTATGTCATGGCGGACTATGGCGGCGATCTGGGCGCCATGCCGGTGCGCGGCAATTTCGGCGTTCGCGTCGTCAACACGCGCGTGACGTCGGACGGACTACGCAGCGACCTCGGCATCGTCACCAACCCCGACGGGTCGATCCGGCTCGTGTCCTCGGGCGATTTCGATACGGTGCGGATCAAGAGCAGCAACACGCGCATCCTGCCCAGCGTCAACGCGATCTTCGAGGTCGCGCCCAACACATTGGTCCGCGCGGCCGCCTATCGCGCCATGTCGCGTCCCAACCCCAGCGCTCTCGGCGCGGGACGGACGATCCTGCTCGAGGACGGCACCAGCTTCACCTCGGTCGAGGATGCGATCCGCAACATCACCGCCAACGGTAGCCCGCGCCTCAAGCCGCTGATGTCGTGGAACGGCGATCTCGCCTTCGAATGGTATCCGAACAAGGACAGCCTCCTGTCGGCCACCGTCTATTACAAGCAGTTCACCGGCGGCTTCCAGCCCGTCGTGTTCGACGAGGACTTCACCATCGACGGCCAGTCGGTGTCGATCCCCGTCACGCAGACGCGCAACAGCCCCGACAAGTCGCGCATCTACGGCCTCGAACTGACCGCGGCGACGCGCTTCAGCTTCCTGCCCGCGCCGCTCGACGGCCTCGGCGCGAAGGTCAGCTACAACTATGCCGATTCGAATTTCGAGACGCAGGATATCCGCCTCGGCGAAGTCTATGATCCCGAAACCGACACCGTCAGCGCGGGCATCATCCCGCCCGCCAACCTGTCGGGCTATTCGAAGCATGTGCTGTCGGCGCAGGCCTATTACGAGATCGGCCCGGTGTCGCTGCAGGCGATCTACAACTACCGGTCGAAATATTTCCAGGACTTCGTCGGCGGTAACAGCCAGCTGCGCTATGTCGGGCCCAGCGAAACCGTCGATTTCCGCGCCTCGCTCGACCTGATGAAGGGCGTGTCGCTCCGCTTCGAGGCGCTCAACATCTTCAACGAGCCCAAGGCGACCTATATGCCGGTCTATGGCAGCAGCCGCCAATATCATTATTATGGCGCGAAATATTTCATCGGCATCCGCGCGCGGATCTAGAAGATTTCGGTCATGGGCTTCAAACTTGTCATACCTGATTGTATGGACTTCCTGACGTGGATGCGGGGAGAAGATTGACCATGGCCGAACGCCGCCTTTTCGAAGATGTCGCCGACACGATCCGGCGCTTGATTCTGGACGGAACCTTTCCGCCGGGAACGCGGCTGCCCGGCGAACGCGAACTGTCCGAGCGCTTCGACGTGAGCCGCGTGACGATCCGCGAGGCAGAGATTGCGCTGCAGGCGACGGGGTGGATTCACATCCGCACCGGTGCCGGCGCCTATGTCGAGGCGGTGCTGCCCGGCGACAATGCGATCCTGCCCAAGGTCAGCGCCTTCGAACTCACCGAGGCGCGCTCGCTGTTCGAGGCCGAGGCGGCGGCGCTCGCGGCGCCGACGATTTCGAGCGAGACACTCGAAAAACTCGACGAGCTGCTCGTCGCGATGGCCGACGACAGCGCGAGCGAGGAAGAGATCAGCGCGATCGACCGCGAGTTCCACATGACGATCGCCGCGGCGTCGAGCAACAAGGCGATCATCCATGTGATCGAGAGCCTGTGGCGGATGCGGATGGAATTGCCCGAGGTGCGCAGCAGCCATTCGCTCGTCTGTCGCAAGGACGGCGCGGCGCGCCAGGCCGAACATGCCGACGTCGTTGCGGCGCTGCGCAAGCGCGATGCGGGCGGTGCCCGGCTCGCGATGCGCCGCCACTTCAACCGGCTGCTCGAATCGATGCTCGACGAGACCGAGGAACAGGCGATGGTCGAGCTGCGCCGCCAGTCGGCCGAAAGCCGCCAGCGCTACCTCTTGAGCGCAAAACTCGCCTGATGCCAGGCGTCCCCGATCCGGTTGCCGCGCTGCTCACTGCGCGCCGTTCGGGGCAGGCGCTTCCCGCCTTTCCTGCGCCCGTTCCCGCGACGCTGACCGAGGCTTATGCCGTTCAGCAGCGTCTCGCCGCAGCGCTCGGCGCGCCCGTGCTCGGCTGGAAGGTCGGGCGCATTCCGCCCGCGCTGGTCGAAACGCTCGGCGCCGAACGCCTCGCCGGACCGGTGCTGCGCGTCGCCGGGCTCGACGGGAGCACGCCGGGCGAGGCGCGGGTCTTCGCCGGCGGCGGCGGCGCGATCGAGGCCGAGGCGATGCTGCGTCTCCGCGCCGTGCCCGACGGGCCGGTGCGCGGCGACGACGATGGCGCCGTCTGGGTCGACGAAATCCGCGCAGGGTTCGAGGTTGCGAGCTCGCCCGCGCCCGGCGTCCATGCTCATGCGCCTTTCGGCATCATCGCCGATATCGGGATCAACAACGGCCTGCTGCTCGGTCCCCGGCTCGACATCGCCGGTTTCACGACGCTGGCCGTCGAAACGCGGATCGACGGCGCGAGCGTCGGGGCGGGGCGCCCGATCGACGTGCTCGACGGGCCGTGGGGTTCGGTCAATTTTCTCGTCGAGCTTCATCGGCGCGGGGTGATCGAATTGCAGCCCGGACAGTGGATTTCGGCGGGCGCGATCACCGGGGTCCACCCGATCGCCATCGGCCAGACGGCCGAAGCATGCTTCGGCGCTGACGCGCGCATCGCCTGCGTTGCCGTTATGGAGACGGGATTCCAGTGACGATGGCTCCTTCCGGCACGATCGCCTGCTTCGGCGAGATCGTCATGCGTGTCTCGGTTCCGCACGGTGAACTGCCGCTGCAGTCGGCACGGTTCGACGCCTATGCCGGCGGCGCCGAGGCCAATGTTGCGGTTGCGCTCGCTTCGCTCGGCCGCAGGACCGCGATGATCAGCGCGGTGCCCGAGGGGCCGATCGGCGACGGCATCCTCGGCGAACTCTGCCGTCACGGCGTCGACGTTGCCCCCGTTCTGCGTCCGGCGGGACGGATGGGGCTCTATTATCACCTGCCCGGCGGCGCGATGCGCCCGGCGGAAGTCGTCTATGATCGCGCGGGTTCGGCCTTCGCCGCGACGGAAGCTGAACGTTGGGACTGGGATGCGCTCCTCGACGGCGTCGGCTGGTTGCACCTGTCGGGGGTGACCCCCGCGCTCGGGCCGGGCAGTGCGGCCGCCGCGCTCGAAGCCGCGACCCGCGCCCGGGCGGCCGGCATCGGCGTTTCGTTCGACGGAAATTGGCGCGGCCGCCTGTGGGAGCGCTGGCAGCCCGACCCGGCCGCCATATTGAAGCCGATCGTCGCACAGGCGACGCTGCTCTTCGGTAACCATCGCGACGCGGCGCTGTTGCTGGGCCGCGAATTCTCGGGCGAGGGAGCGGACCGGCGGCGCGAGGCGGCGCTGGCATTGCTCGACGCCTTTCCCGCGCTCGACCATGTCGCATCGACCGCGCGCGAAATTCTCGGTCCGCAAGTTCACCGGCTGACGGCGCGCATCGACAGCCGCAGCGAAGGCGGCGCGAGCGATCCCACCACCGTTTCGCCGGTGATCGACCGCGTCGGTACCGGCGACGCCTTCGCCGCCGGCGTCCTCGACGGTTTGTGGGCGGGCAAGGGGCTGGCGGATGCGGCGCGGCACGGCCTTGCGCTGGCCGCGCTCAAGCACGGCCTGCACGGCGATTTTGCGCCTTTTGGGCGGTCGGCGGTCGAAAATGCCTCGCATGTCGCGCAGGACATCGCGCGGTAGAAGCGCGCGCCGCGGGCGATTGCCCCGCGCAAGAAATGTCAAAACTCGTTGCAAGCGGGGCTAAAGCCAGGCGCGGCGCTTCATCCTAATTTTCTCCCGACGGAGGCTCGCAGAAGCCTCGATGACGGGAGAAGGATGATGGCAGGCATGTCATTCGCACGTGCATTTCTTGCGGCGCTGGCCGTTTCGACTTCGACGGTGGCGCTGGCGCAGGAGGCCCCGCCGGCCGACACCGGCGCGAGCGACGGCGATATCGTGGTCACTGCGCAGCGCCGCGAACAGTCGCTACTCGATGTGCCGCTCGCGGTCACGGCGCTCGGCGGCGATCAGCTCGCCGACCGTGGCATCACCAATTCGGCCCAGCTTGGCGACGCGGTTCCGAACCTTCAGATCAACAGCCCCTATGGCGATACGCAGCCGAACTTCTCGCTGCGCGGCATCGGGGTCGCGAACGAATATAACAGCAACCAGGCTTCGCCCGTCGGCGTCTATCTCGACGATGTCTATCTGGCGCCGCGCACCAGCCACGGCATGGGGCTGTTCGATCTCGATCGGATCGAGGTGCTGCGCGGGCCGCAGGGCACGCTGTTCGGCCGCAACACCACCGGCGGTGCGATCAACTTCATCACCAAAAAGCCCGACCTGTCGGGCACCAACGGCTATCTGCAGGTCGGTTACGCCAATTTCGACACCTTCACCGCGCAGGGCGCCGCCGAAGCGACGCTGGCCGAAGATGTCGCGGGGCTCCGCCTTGCGGTGAACTATGCGAAGGGCGACGGGCAGATCAGGAATGTCTTTCCGGGCGGCCGCGACGCGGCTTCGGTCGATACGCTGCAGGGGCGCGCCTCGCTGCGGCTCAAGCCGACCGAAACGCTCGACGTCGTGCTGCGCGCCTACGCCGGGCGCGACCGCGGGACGCAGGCGGCGGTGCACGGGATCGAGGCGTTCCGCACCGGGCTCGGTTTCTTCGAGACCAATGAGAATCGCATCGGCGACAACCGCACCGACGCGTGGGGCTTTTCGGCGAACATCGCGCTCGAATTGTCGGACAGGCTCAGCCTGACCTCGATCACCAGCTACGATGGCGGCAAGCAGAATCTCCAGCAGGCCGCCGATGGCGCGCCGATCGACGTTCTCGATATCAACTGGCGCTCGAAATATCGACAATTCAGCCAGGAACTGCGCGCCAATTACGACGGCGACGGCATCACTTTCGTCGGCGGGCTCTTCTATGGCCGGGACCGCAACATCACCGACAACACATTCAACCTGCCGCTGCCCCCGGCGGGCGGCTTCTTCCAGCATTACCGGCAGGTGCGCAAAAGCTATGCGGTGTTCGGGCAGGCCGACATCGACCTCGCCGACCGGCTCGTCCTGACCCTCGGCGCGCGCTACACCAAGGACAAGTCGCGCTACGACGACGCCTTCGCCTATCTGTTCATCGGCGGGGTCGACGATCCGCAGACGCCAATCGCGACGACGGTGCCGTGTGCGGGGGTCGCCGGAACATGTGCCTATGATCCGGCTGCGCGTTTCGCGCTCGCCGACACGAACAATGCGCTGACCGGCCGCGTGGCATTGAGCTACACCTTCGACAGCGGGATGCTGCTCTATGCGAGCTACAACCGCGGCTATCGCGCGGGCGCCGTCAACGGCGGCGGCTACACCTCGTCGAGCGGCATCGGCTACATCGAGCCCGAGCGCGTCAACGCCTATGAGGTCGGGATCAAGGGCCGCGCGGGCGGGCGGCTGCTGACCTACGCCGCCTCGGCCTTCTACTATGATTATTCGAACCAGCAGCTTCAGGACACGCGCGCCGGGCCGGTTTCCTTCCTCGTCAATGCGCCCGCGTCGGAGGTCTATGGCCTCGAAGTCGAAACGACGCTGCGCCCCGTCGACGGCCTGCGCATCGATGCGTCGCTCGGCTGGTTGCACTCCAAATACAAGGAACTGACGCTGCAGGGCGCCGACCTGTCGGGCAACGAGCTCCCCTTCGCGCCCAAGCTCACCGCGCAGCTCGGCTTCGAATGGGATGTGGCGGAGGTCGCGGGCGGCACGATCACCTTCGCGCCGAACATGGCCTATTCCAGTCGCCAATATTTCTCGCCCTTCAACAGCATCAACGCGCCGGGCTCGCCGCAGGTAAACAGCGAGTTGCAGCAGGGCGCCAACGCCAAGGTCAACGCGTCGCTGAGCTGGTCGAACGATGCGCTGACGATCCGCGCCTTCGCGAACAACCTCTTCGACCGCAAGACCTATGGTTATGGCCTTGATCTCCGCGGCGCGGGCTTCCCGTACAACTTCCTCGTGCCCTCGGCGCCGCGCACCTATGGCGTGAGCCTGCGCTACAGCTTCTGATATGGCAGACCTCAAGGACCCCGATCTCTATGTCGGCGGCATGCCCTATGCCGAGCTCGCGGCGATGCGCGCCGCGGGTTCGGTCCACTGGAACCCCGAGACGGATGGCACGGGTTTCTGGGCCGTGCTCGGCTTCGACGATATCGTCGCGGTGTCGCGGCAGGCCGATCTCTTCTCTTCGGCGCACGAAAATGGCGGACACCGCATCTTCAACGAAAATGAGGTCGGGCTGACCGGGGCAGGGGAATCGGCGATCGGCATCCCCTTCATCTCGCGCGACCCGCCGACGCACACGCAATATCGCAAATTCGTGATGCCCGCGCTGTCGCCCGCGCGGCTCGAAGGGATCGAGGCGCGCATCACCGAACGCGTCGAAAGCCTCTTCGCCAAGGTCCCCCTGAACGAAGCGGTCGACATCCTGCCGCTGCTCACCGTGCCGCTGCCCTTGCTGACCCTCGCCGAACTGCTCGGCGTACCGGCGGAGATGTGGCGCGACCTCCACCGCTGGACCGATGCCTTCGTCGGTGAGGATGACCCCGATTTCCGCCAGTCGCCCGAAGCGATGCAGGCGGTGATAGGCGAGTTCATCGCCTTCGCTTCGGCGCTGTTCGAGGAAAGGCGCGTCAACCCCGGCCCCGATATCGCTTCGCTGCTCGCCAATGCCGAAATTCACGGGCAATCGGTGCCGCTCGGCGATTTCGTCGGCAATCTCATCCTTGCGCTTGTCGGCGGCAACGAGACGACGCGCAATTCGATCAACCATAGCCTGATCGCCTTTGCCGCCAACCCTGGCCAGTGGGACGCCATCCGCGCGGATCCCGGTCTGCTGCCGGGTGCGGTCAAGGAGATGGTGCGCTATGCGAGCCCGGTCATCCACATGCGCCGCACGGCGACGCGCGATGCCGAACTGGGCGGCCAACAGATCCGCAAGGGCGACAAGGTTGTCGTCTTCTACCCCGCCGGCAACCGCGACCCCGCGATCTTCACCGACCCCGACGCCTTCGACGTGACGCGTCCGATCCGCCAGCATCTCGCCTTCGGGGCGGGCGTGCATGTCTGCGTCGGATCGCGGCTGGCCGAGATGCAATTGCGACTCGCCTTTGCCGAAATGGCGCGGCATGTTCGGCGCATAGAAATATCGGGAGAGCCGCGCCGCGTGCGGTCGAATTTCATCAACGGCTTCAAGCGGCTCGACGTCAGGCTGGTGGCGTGAAGAACGAGAGCGTCTGGGATAACAAGGAGATCATCTGCGACGTCCTCGGCCGCGCGCCCGACGTCGAGATGGGGTCGATCGGCGACGGCTGGTCGCTCTGCCGCTGGCGCCAGTTCGTAGGCAGCTATACGCTTCCCGCGCTGCCTCAGCCGATCTTCACCGTCCATGTCGCGGGCAAGCCGCAGGTGAAGACCTGGGACCGCGATGGCTGGACCGACACGAGTTCGATCCCCGGCTGTGCGACGATCGTGCCGGCAGGGATGCCGACCGGCTGGCTCGTCGATGGCGAGCTCGACGTCGTGACGCTGTCGATGTCGTCGGACGTGCTGGCGGGTCAGCCGCACGCCGAGCAGTTCAGCAAGATGCGTTTTGCCTTTGCCGACCCGCTCGGTGTCGCGTTGACGCGCCAGATTCTCGCCGAGCTTTACGCGCCGCAGGCCGAGGAGCGCACCGCTTACGTCGCCGCGATGGTGGGTGCGCTGAAGGCGCATATCCTTTCGGGTCCGCCCGCGCATGGCAACCCGACCGAGATCCCGGTGTCCGATTTTTCGGCCTATCGCCTTCACAAGATCATGAACGCCGTGCTCGCCAATCCCGAGCAGGAGCATAGCCTCGAGGCGATGGCGGCGGTCGCGGGGGTCACGCCTTCGCATTTCTGCCGCCTGTTCAAAAAGGCCACGGGGATCTCGCCGCACCAATATGTGATGAAGGCGCGGCTCGACCGCGCACAACAGATGCTCGTGCAGACCGATCTCAGCCTCGCTTCGCTGTCGGAAGCGACGGGCTTT
>PNJO01000035.1 GCA_013821905.1 Sphingopyxis sp.
AGGGCAGCTGGGCGGCGGCGCATCTTGCGGCTGCGGGGATGCTCGCACGGCTCGTGATGCGGCTCCAGTCGGGGCGCGGCGGCGCCGCGCACACCTCGATCTTTCAGGGTTTTCTCTCGACCTTGCCGCTCGTCTGGGCGCGCAACAGCGAAGGGCCGATGCCCAATACGCCGACCTATCCGCCCGGTCCGCGGCCGATCGCGGTCCAGTTGTTTCAGTGCCAGGGCGGCGACTGGTTGCAGATCATGGATCCGACCCGCCAGTTCGACTATGCGACGATGCCCACCATGTGGGAGGTCATGGCCGAAGCCGACGTCGATCTCGAAAGCGAAGCCGGCCAGCAGGAAGCGTTCAGGCTGCGACCGCGCGATGCTTGGCTCGCCGACCTGCGGGCCGCCGACATTGCCGCCGAACCCGCCTATCCGATGGGCGAAGTCCTGCGTCATCAAGAGGTCGAGGCCAATGGCTATGTGGTCGCGGTCGACGATCCCGATCTCGGCGCGACGCGCCAGCCCAATGTGCCGTTCCACACCGATGCCGACCTTCCGCAGGGGCGGCCTGCGCCGCGCCTTGGCGAAGGCGGCGATCGGGACTGGACCGTAGCGACGGCCTCTGACGCGGGCGCCGCGCCGTCCGAAGTCCTGAAGGATGTGCGCGTCCTCGATCTCGGCATGTTCCTTGCCGGCCCGATGGGGCCGTCGATGATGGGCGACATGGGCGCGAATGTGATCAAGGTCGAGGCGCTGAGCGGCGACCGTATTCGCTTCATGCACCGCTATTATCAGGCGGCGGCGCGCAGCAAGCGCAGTCTTGCGCTCGACCTGACCAACCCCGCAGCGCAGCCGATTCTCGAACGGCTGGTCCAGTGGGCGGAGATCGTGCATCACAATATGCGCTTCAAGGGCGCGGCGAAGCTTGGCCTCAGCGAGGAAGGGATTCGCCGGTATAATCCGGACGTCGTGTTCAATTATGCCAGCGCCTATGGTCAGAAGGGCGAGCGGGGCAATTGGCCCGGCTTCGATTCGATCTTCAATGCAATCGCCGGCTGGGAGTTCGAGAATGCCGGCGAAGGCAACCGCCCGGTCTTCAATCGTCCCGGTACGATGGACGTCAGCACCGCGCAGAGCTGCCTCGTCGAACTGATGGCCTCGCTCTATGCGAAGCGGACGACGGGCAGGGGCCACACGACCCAGACATCGCTGCTCGGCATTGCCGCTTTCACGCAGGGCGAAAGGTTGATCGATGCAGATGGAGCGCTCACCGACACCTACCATCTGACAAGCGACCAGACGGGCTTTTCGCCTTGGCACCGCATTTATGAATGCGATGGCGGCGAGTGGATCGCGGTCGCTGCGCACAAGCCCGCGCAGCAAGCCGCGATGCGCGACATTTTCGGGACCGACGAGGCGGGTTTCGCCGACGCGGCGTCCGGCCGCGAGGCGGCCGGGCTGCTGGCTGCGCTCGAAAAGGCGGGCGTTCCATGCGACCGGGTCAATTGCGAGGATGCGATGAACCGCTTCTTCGACGACCCGCTCAACCGCGAGCTCAATCTTGTGTCGGCGCTCCCGCAGCCGCTGTTCGGTATCGTCGAACAGCCGGGAGCCTTCTGGAACTTCGGCGATGTACCGATCGTCTTCAGACGTTGCTGTCCCGCCATCGGCGAACACAGCGACGAGATATTGCGCGAGATCGGCTATTCGGACGAAGAGATCGCGAACTTCCGGGCGGCGAATATCGTCGGCTGAGCTTCCTGGCCAGACGTCAATCGGGCCCGAGCGGCGCGAAGCGTGTCCCGGCAAGTCCGCCCATCGCGTCCGCCATCAGCGCCGCCGCGCGCGTTTCGTGCGCGTTGCAAAGGATGATCGCGGCCTCCGTGGCGACGCGATCGTCCGCAACCTCGTCGCGAAATGCCGACCAGGCTGCCGGATGATCCGCAAATTGAAGGCCGAGCAACGCCTCGATCTCGCGCTTCTCGCACGCCTGATATGCGGGCTCGTAGCGTTCGATCGCGCGCCACCATTTGATGAGCCTCGCCAGCCCCTTCGCCTTCACCGCCGCCTGCTGGTCGGCGATGCGCGGCACGATCGTTTCGCGAATATCGTCAAGCGCGATGTCGAAGCTGCGATGGTGCGCGCCAACGGTCGCCTCGGGTAGATCGACCGCGGGAAGGGCGATCCCCGCCGCCTCGGCCAGCGCTTCGGACAGGACGCGGCGGTGGATCGTCGAATAGACCATGTTCATGCCGAGGTTTGGCGGCGGCGGCGCGTCGGGATCGTCGTAGCGCGCGCGGCGCGCGAAACCCGTCTGGAACAGGAGCCGCCAATAGCGAACCCGCGCCAGATCGACCGGATAGCCGCCGGCAGCCTCATAGGCTGCGAACGCCTCGATCGGAGGCACGAAGTCCTGGAACAGCATCCGCAGACACAGCATCGCGAGGTCGGCCATCGGATCGCCATAATGAACGAGCTCCCAGTCGAGCAGCGCGGTCACATGGTCGCCCTCGAACAGGAAATTACCCGCGCCGGCGTCGCCGTGGACAATGACCGGTGGGGGCATCTCGGCGGGAATATTGGCTTCGAGCCAACCGAGCGACAGGTGAATGAGCGGATCCCAGTTCCTGCCCGTGTTCGCGGCGCGAAGGGCGGCGATGCGCTCGCCGATCAACGCCGCGGTCGGCAACACCGCGCCCATGCCCTCGACGGGCGTCGCGGCGACATCGATGCGGTGAAGCGCGGCGAGCTGCGCCATGAAATCGCCGGCGAGCGCATGGCGCTGCGCCGCGTCGGCGATCGCGGCGAACCGGTCCTTCCCCGATACCAGCCCGCACAGCAGCGCACGCCGCTGGGGCAGCGACGCAAAATAGGGCGCAGTCCGCACACCGGCGCCGGCGAGCGGCCCCGAAAGGGCGCGCAGTACGGCCGCTTCGCGCAGAAATGCCGCGTCGTCGCCGGCACCTGCCTTGTGGACGTCATAGTTCATATAGGCGCTCGCGGTGCGCGCATCCGGCCAGACGAGGTCGATTTCGGCGCCCTCGCGCGACGCGCCGCCGCCGCCGCGTGGCCGGATCGCGGCGATGCGCGCGCCGCACGCCGCCTCGATGTCGGCGGCCAGGCCTTCAGGCAGCAGGTGCGCGATGCTCATGTCGGGCTCCATCGATTATTATGTTTCAAGCTTGCCACACGATCTCGCCGCCGATGACCGTCAAGGCGACGGTCACCGGCGCGGCAGGATCGACCGGCCAGTCATAGAGAATGAGGTCGGCGGGCATGCCCGCGCAGAGCGGAGCCGGTCCGTAGAGCGACAGGGCGCGCATGCGGTCGACGGCTTCGCTTGCACCGATCAGCGCTCCGCTACGCGTGCGCCGGTCGGTCGCGGCGCGCAGCGCGATCCACGGATCGGGATCGCCATAAGGGGCGTCCGACCCGCCGAGCATGGCGACGCCGCCATCGATCAGCGAACGGAGGCGGTAAAGGTCCGCAAGTTCGCTCGCGTCGAGTTCGGCTAGGTAGCGGTCGCCGCGGTCATGAATGAAATTGGGCTGGGTGACGACGATCAACCCGGCCGCGGCGATATCGGGGATCAGCGACGCCGGGATCACCGAACCATGTTCGATACGGTCGCCGGCGCGCGCACCGCCCGCCGCATCGAGCGCCGCGAGATAGACGACCAGCTCGCCGAGCGTCACGCAATGCGCGGCGACGTTGCGCCCGAGCGCGCGCGCAGCGCCGATGCGGCCGGCGATTGCATCGACGGGAGGGAGATCGCTTTCGTCGAAAAGCAGCTTGACCGGGCCGAGGGCATAGCCATCCCCCGCACCAAGTGCTTCGCTGCCCATCAGGATCAATCGCTGCGGGATCGAGCCCGCAAGAAACTCGGCCTCGTCGGGTCCGTTCGATGCGCTGGCGTCGGTGACTCCCGTAATCCCGCGCTGCGCGAGCCGCTGGCCGAGCGGGGCCAGCGATGGCGCTCCGCCGCCGATACGCGAACGGAGCCAGGCATCGCCGCGCCTGATGCGGCCCGTGGGGCGCTGGCCCGGACCGATCTCGACGGAGGCGGGGAAGGGCGGACCGCCGAGCCGCTCGATCGCCATGCTGTTGAGCAGCCAGCAGGCGCCGGTCCGGTCCTGCACGCGAAGCGGCCGGTCGGCCAGCCATGTATCGAGCGCAGCGGCGTCCGGAAGGTCGGCGACCCGCTCGTCATATTCGATGGCGCGCACCCATTCGCCGGCGCCGCCCGCAGCTCCGCGAAGGCGCTGGACAATGGCATCGACATCGCGGCAGCCCGCAAGATCGATCGACCCCATCCGCGCGGCCGTTGCGAGCAGGTGCAGATGATGGTCGTGAAGCCCGGGGCCCGCCGTTCGTCCGCCAGCATCGATTTCGGGGCCGCGGCCCTCCACATCGGTGCCGAGCGCGGCGATCCGGCCCGCGCGGATGCCGATCGACAGAGGCAAGCCATCAGCCGAGCATGCATTGCGGATGACGAGGTCGAAGGCGCTCGTCATTGGATCTCGGCGGCAAATGTCGCCGCGCTTCCCGCCAGCGAGACGTCAAGAACACCCCGCCGCCCCGCCGCAAGGGCTTCGAGCGCGAGCGTTGCGGCGAGGAGCCCGGTCAACGGATCGGCAAGGGCGTCGCCCATGAAACGGGGCGCATCTTCTTCGCGTTGGATCAATCCGCCCGCCGCGGCGCAGTCGTCGCCGAACCCGACGCGCATCGCCGCATCGCCTCGCCACCCGTGCGCGGTGATCGCGACCCACAGGAGTTCGGGATTGCGGGCGAAGAGGCGCGCCTCGT
This sequence comes from Sphingopyxis sp., assembly GCA_013821905.1. Classification (GTDB taxonomy): domain Bacteria; phylum Pseudomonadota; class Alphaproteobacteria; order Sphingomonadales; family Sphingomonadaceae; genus Sphingopyxis. Next base: position 4,797 of record PNJO01000035.1, read on the forward strand.
CGAGGCCGAGGCGCGCGAGCGCGTGCGGACGCGCCGAGGTCACGAGGACACGTGCTTCGCCGATCAGGTCGAGCAATTCGGGGCTGCCGGGGTCGAGGCGAATGCGCCGCTTGCCGCCGTTGAGGCGCGCGTCGAGAGCGGGCGTATGGCGCGGCGTCGGGTCGGGCCGGGCGGGGCTTTCGACTTTCGTTACCGCATGGCCAGCCTCGGCAAGGAGCGCCGCGCAATAGGGGCCTGCCCATAGCGCCGAAAGGTCGATGACAGCGCCATCGGCAGCCGCTCCGCCGCGAAGCACGGACTGTTGAAGCGGCGCGGCCTCGCCGATCAGCGCGACCGGCAGGTGCAGCGCGATCCCCGCCATGGTCATGTCGGCGGCGCTGCGGCGTGCCGCGGCGGCGATGACCGCATCCCACGGATCGTCGCTGAACGCGGCACCTGTCCATGCGGGGACTAGGTCGCGGTCGTCATTGCGCGCGAGGGACACCGCGATCCATCCGTCACGGCATTCGACAAGCCGGCAATGACGGTTGGGCGACCAGAGTCCGGGCTCGCCCAGCGCCAGGTCGTCGGCGCGCGAAAGCGCGCGCACCGGATCGATCGCGGCGACGTTGGCCGCGCTTCCCGCGAGATCGCGAAAACGCGCGCCGGCCGCGGCAAAGGCGTCGAGCAGCGCGCTCACCGGGGCGGCTCGATCGCATGGACAAGTCCCCAGTCGAGCGCTTTGGCCGCGTCGACGCGTTCGCCCGTCAGGATCATTCCCATTGTCCGGTGGCGACCGATGGCGCGCGCCATGGTCGCGGTACCGCCGGCGCCGGGGATGAGGCCCATCGACAGCTCGGGGAGCTGGAACCAGCTGCCCGGCGCGGCAACACGTCGATACGCCGCTGCGGCCACCTCGATACCCGATCCGATACACGCGCCATGGAGAAAGACGGTGGCCCGCGGCCCGAGCGCGTCGAGAGCGCGGGCGCAGCTGTGGAGCGTCCGCACGGCGTGCGCCTCGGCAAGGTCCCGCGCCATTCCGAACTCGAAAAGGGCGCCGCCTGTCGAGAAACATTTGCCCGCCCCGCGCAGCACGAGCGCCGGCCGCGTCGGATCGTCGAGGATATTCGCGAGAGCCTCGTAAAGTGCATCGCGCATGGCGGCGGTCATCGCATTGCGCCCCGGCGCGTCGTCGAGCGTGACCCGGACCGCGTCGCCCGACCGCTCGATCGTCACCGGGGCCGGCGTGGCGGCCGCGGCCGCCGCGGCCCTGTTGGTTTCGAGCCAGCGCGCGAATTCCGCTCCCCCGAGAAGCGTCGAGTAAGCGAGAGACTCGACCACAAGCGCATCGGCGAGCGGGAGCGTCTCCGCCAGCCGCAGGACTTTCGCCGCCGTGGTCGCCGCGAGCGGATGGGTGCGCACAGCATCGGCGATCCGATGAACCTTTCGGTCGAATTCGCCGGCATCGGCCGCGGTCCAGGGTTTCGGTGCCGAAGCGGCCGCAGTGATGAGCAAGTCGAAATCGTCCCCGTCGACGTCGGGCAGTTCGCCGCCGCGATCGACCCCGATGACAACGGCCTGGATCGGAACTCCGGGCCGCTTCCAGCTCGCAGCATCGACGATCAGCAGCGGCTCGCCGCCCGGCGCGGACAGACGGTCCGCCCCAAGCGTATCGGGGAGATGGTCGGGCCCGGTCATCGGGCCACCCTATCCCCGCTCCAGCTCTTTCGCCAGTTCGGCCTTGAGGATCCGGCGCAGCAGTTTTCCCGTCTCGTTATACGGAAGCGCATCGCGCAAGAACCATTGTTCGGGTGTCTTGGTCGAGCGCAGCTTGGCCCTGACCGTCGCGGCGATCGTCACGGTATCGGGCGCGCCCGACCGCGAGACGATGACCGCGACGACCTTTTCGCCCCATTGGACGCAGGGAACGCCGAGCACGGCGCAATCGGCGATATCGTCGAAGGTGCGGAGCAGATCCTCGATCTCGCCCGGCGAAATATTCTCGCCGCCGCGCACGATGACATCGTCGAGCCGTCCCTCGACGAAGAGATAACCCCCTTCGTCGAGCCAGCCCGCGTCGTTGGTCGCGAACCAGCCATCGTCGGCGATTGCCTTCTTGTGCAGATATTCGCCCGATACCTGTTCGCCGCGCACGTGAATTTCGCCATGTTCGCCGGCGCAGCACGGGGTGCCGTCGTCGCGGCGGATTTCGAGTTCGATACTGGGCAACGGCTGACCCACCGAGGCAATACGGCGGCGGATCGCCGGGTCGCTGGAGGCAAAGGCGGCGCGATGGTCTTCGGCGCCGAGCAGCGCGATCGTCGAACTCGTCTCGGTCAGCCCGTAAGCGTTGACGAAATCGACGTGCGGCAGCATCGCCAGCGCGCGCGCGATCACCGGTTCGGGCATCTTTCCACCGCCGTATGACAGCGCGCGGAGCGTGGGCAGCGTCTCGCCCGTTTCCTGCATCACATCGAGGATGCGGTCGAGCATCGTCGGCACGACCATCGCATGGGTGATGCCCTCGGCTGCCGCGACCCGGACCCAGTCTTCGGGGGTGAAAGCCGGCAGGTAGACGATCCGTCGCCCGCCATATGCGGCGGTCAGAATCGCCGAGATTCCGGCGATATGATAGGAGGGCACGCAGACGAGCGCCGCCTCGTCTTCGCCGGCTCCGAGGAATTCGACGGTCGACATCACATAGGAGGTGAGGTTGGCGTGGCGCAGGACCGCCGCTTTCGGGTCACCGGTTGTCCCGCTCGTGAAGAGAAGGACTGCGATCTCGTTTTCGGCTTCGGGCAGGTCGATCTTCGCGGGAACGCCGCCGGCGACGAACTCGGCTTCGAAGTCGCTCCGCGCGACGATTTCGATCCCGTCGGCGGCAGCGATCCGTGGTAGCATGTCGTCGTCGACGACCAGCACGGCGGGCGCGCTGCGCGCCACGAGCTTGTTGAGGTCGGCGTCGGGCAGGCGGTAGTTGAGCGGAACGAACGGCGTTCCCGCCATGCCGCATGCGAACAGCAGGATCGGCAGAATGTCGCCGTTCATTCCGAGAAAGGCGGTGTTGGCCTTTTCCTGTTCGCGAAGCCAGGCCGCAGCGTGGCTGGCACGCGCGCGATACGCCTCGAAGTCATGCCCTTCCTCTCGGCCACCGAGCGCGAGACGGTCGGGGCAGGCATCGGCGGCGATGTCGAGGAGGAGCGGCGTGCGCATGGCGTTCAGTCCGAGGCGGGGAGGGGCTTCGCGCCCTTGATAACCAGAGGAACGCCGTCGAAGGCGAGCGAACCCTTGCCGGCCTTTGCCGCAAGCACTTCGAGACCGCTTTCTTCGTGCGCATAGCGTTTGCCGATCGCGACGCCTTCGGCGAACTCGGCGCTCACGATTCCGCTCGGGGTCGATGCATCGTCGATCGGAACGACTGCGGCGCCACCGCACTGCAGCTCGCCGGCCCGGTTCGGCGGGCGCACGATCACCAGTTGAGCCTCGCAAACCGTGCTTTTCCAGCGCGAACCCGGCTTCAAGTCCATTGTCATCATCCTTTCCCGTGGTGGCTGTCTTTTCGCCACCTGTCTCGTTCAGCCCGTCAATAAGTCAATCGACAAAGAAAGTAAACGTAGTTATATAACTCAAAAACGGGAGAGACAAAGATGCATCCACGCCGATTTGCGCAGATTTCGCCCGACCGGCCGGCGATCGTCATGGCGGCGGGCGGAGCGAGTTGCAGCTACGGAGAATTGGAAGAGGCGGCGAATCGCGGTGCCAATCTTTTCCGGTCGCTCGGGATCGGATCGGGGGATACCGTCGCGATCTGGCTGAAGAACTGCCTCGAATTTTTCCAGATCTATTGGGCGGCGCAGCGCGCCGGCCTCTATATCTGCCCGATTTCCAGCCAGCTGACGGCCGACGAAGCTGCCTATATCCTGACCGACAGCGGATCGAAGCTCCTCATAACCCATGCCGGCGTACCCGCCGCGGCCGAACTGGTGGCGAGGCGGAACGACCTCGTGCCCGGCGTCGCGCATGTTTTCGACCTGGGCTCGGGCCTCGTCGGCGCGCAATCCTGGCACTCGGCGCTCGCCGCGCAGCCGGCGACGCCGATCGCCGATGAAACCGCAGGCTTCCATCTCGTCTATTCGTCGGGAACGACCGGGCGTCCGAAGGGCATACGCCTGCCGCTGACCGGTGGCCCCGCCGAAGAGCCCCATATGCTCGCCGACCGGATTTCGGGACGATATGGCGTTGGTGAGACCAGTGTGCTGCTGTCGCCGGCGCCGCTCTATCACACCGCGCCGCTTGCCTACGGCATGGCCGCACACCGGCTCGGCGCCACGCTGGTCGTGATGGACAAGTTCGACGCAGAGGACGCGCTGCGTCTCATCGAACGCTATCGCGTGACGTTCATCCAGATGGTGCCGACGATGTTCGTCCGCCTGCTCGCGCTGCCTGCCGAGGTGCGCGCGCGCTATGACATCTCGTCGCTCGACAAGATCGTCCACGCGGCGGCGCCGTGCCCGGTGGCGATCAAACAACAGATGATGGAGTGGGTCGGGCCGATCATCTATGAATATTATGGCGGGTCCGAAGGCAATGGATCGACCTTCATAACGCCCGAGGAATGGCTCGCGCATCCCGGTTCGGTCGGACGTGCCGACTGGGGTGAATTGCACATCTGCGACGAGGATGGCCGCGAGGTCCAAGCCGGAGTTGACGGGCTCGTCTATTTCAGCGGTGGCTGGGACTTCCAGTATCTCAATGACCCCGGCAAGACCCGCGATGCGCGCCATCCCGAACATTCCGGCTGGAGCACGCTCGGCGACATCGGGCATGTCGATGCCGACGGCTATCTCTATCTCACCGATCGCAAGAGCTTCATGATCATCTCGGGCGGGGTCAATATCTACCCGCAGGAAACCGAAAACCTGCTCATCACCCATCCGCGCGTCGCCGATGCCGCTGTAATCGGCATCCCCAATCCCGATTTCGGGGAGGAAGTGAAGGCGGTCGTCCAGCCGCTCGATCCCGCCGACGCGACGCCCGAGTTCGCCGAAGAGCTGATCGCCTTTTGCCGCGCCGGATTGAGTCCCCTGAAATGTCCCCGGTCGATCGACTTCGATCCCGAACTGCCGCGTCTCGATACGGGCAAACTCTACAAGCGGCTGATCCGCGATCGCTATTGGGCCGGCCACAAGGCCGGTTGAACGACCGAAGCGCCCCGCGCGGCGTCCGGAAATCAGAAGGAAGACCGAATGAGCGAAGAACTCACAACCCGCGACGAGGATGGCGTCCTCGTTATCACGATGAACCGTCCCGAGGCGAAAAACGCCATGAACAAGGCGGTTGCCGAGGGTATCGCCGCCGCGCTCGACCGGCTCGACGCAGAGCCTGCGCTGCGGGTCGCAGTCCTGACCGGCGCCGGCGGCACTTTCTGTTCGGGGATGGATCTCAAGGGCTTCCTGCGCGGCGAAAGTCCCGTCGTCGAGGGGCGCGGTTTTGGCGGCCTGACCTTCAAGCAGCCCGCAAAGCCGCTGATCGCGGCGGTCGATGGCTATGCGCTCGCGGGCGGTCTCGAACTGATGATCTCGTGCGATCTCGTCGTCGCCAATGCCGGCGCAAAATTCGGAATTCCCGAGGCCAAGCGCGGTCTGGCGGCCGGGGCGGGCGGATTAATGCGGCTTCCCGACCAGATTCCCTCGCGGATCGCGATGGAACTCGCCCTGACCGGTAATTTCATCGATGCGCAGCGCGCCTACGACCTGGGTCTCGTCAATCGCGTCACCGACGGCCCCGCGATCGACGGTGCAATGGAATTGGCGCGCGAGATCAACGAGAACGGCCCGGTTGCCGTTCGCGTGTCGAAGCAGATTGTCAAGGAATCGCGCGGCTGGCCATTCGAGGAGCGCTGGGCGCGACAGGACGCATTGTTGCCCCAGGTGTTCCAGCATGCTGACGCGCGCGAAGGCGCGGCCGCTTTCGCGGAAAAGCGGAAGCCGAACTGGACTGGCTGATGATATAGTCGCCGCGGCAAACGGGGGCAGGGCGTCTGGCGGTCCGATTCAGGAAAAGTTCCGGTCGATGTTGATCTGCGGCTGCGTGCCGCCGATCCGCTCGAAATAGTCAGCGATCTCCTTGCCCGCTGTGGCCACCCAGTGGGCATCTGGGGTCGTGTCTTCGACTTCGATCAATATATGCATTCTTCCGACGCCTCGTGCATCGAGTCCATGGGCCTCGGCGTCCGCGAGTGCCGGAAGGATCGAGCGGCTGCCGCATGAAAATAGCAAGCGCGTCCCCTTGCCGAAGCGCGCTGGTTTTGCCGCAGCCTCCGCGGGGAGTTTACTTATTTTCGAACGGAAGGTGGACATCATATTCACTTCTGGAGTCTCCGATTGGCGACAGGGCAGCGATGGTAGGAGCCTGCGGCCGGCGCCGTCAATTCGCACGATCTGTACCGGTCGGGCGATAGCTCACGCAGTCAGTTGTTTGCCTCGATGTATCTGCAAGATTGAATAGATGCATAACCTAGTTAAATATCAATTGGCAAGGTGGCGAAGAAGGGCTGCAGGAGGTCGCAGCATAACGGGCCGTCGAGCTAATACCCGCCATCGGCCGTCAGCAGGATATTGCCATGTATGTCATCGTGACCGGCAGTGCCGGAAAACTGGGCCGGGCCGCCGTTGGCGCGCTGCGCGGAGTGGGCCACCGTGTCGTCGGGCTCGATCTTTGCGCCGCCGCCGATCCGGCGCGCTCGATCCGCTGCGATTGCACCGATTTCGGCGAGGTCATGAGCGCGCTGTCGGGGCTCGATATCACCGGCGGGGTTCCCGATGCGGTTGTCCATCTGGCGGGCATCCCGATGCCGGGCCTTGCGACTGACCAGAAGACCTTCGCGGTCAATACGATCTCGACCTATAATGTCTTTTCAGCTTGCGCGCGGCTCGGCATCAAGCACATAGTCTGGGCGTCGAGCGAGACGATCCTTGGATTGCCGTTCACAGCGCCCCCGGCTTTTGTACCGATCGACGAGACGCACCCCGATACGCCCAACTGGTCCTACGCGCTCGCCAAGCAACTCGGTGAAACCGCAGCGGACGCCTTCTGCCGCTGGGATTCCGAGATGACGATCCTTTCACTGCGCTTCTCGAACGTCTTTGCGAACGACGACTATGCCCAGCTTGCCGCGTTTCAGGCAAAGCCCGCCTGGCGAAGGATGAACCTCTGGTCCTATGTTGATGTAGAGGACGCGGGCGAGGCCTGCCGTCTTGCCGTCGAGGCCGATCTCAAGGGGCATCACCGGATGATTGTCGCGGCGGAGGACAGCTTGATGGATATCGCGACGGCCTACCTGTTGCGCGACTTTTTTCCCGAGGTTCCCGTTCGCACGCCGGTCGACGGATGCCAATCCCTGCTGTCATCCGCGGCGGCGGGACGGTTGATCGGATACCGCCCGCGCATCAGCTGGCGCGACCGGGTGGGTGAGGGGGCCGCCTAAGTCGTACGTCTTCGGTTTTGTCGGTGATCAGGGGAGGCGCGAGCAGGTGGTCCGACGGGAGTGCCGCTCGACTACAGCTGGCAGGTTGAAGCTGGTTCGCACCTCGATAGCTGTTCGTAGAACAGCGAGACTTGTGGTGATTGACCCCAGTCATACACTTGTTTAGAGTTCAATTGGCGGCAGAAAACTGCCATTTCCGACGCAAGGTGCGAAGCCGGTAAGCGATATCATAATCCGCGTGTCGGGGCATGTGCCCCGATCAAGATTGCTGGCTTGAACGATTCTATTTTGCCCGCGGGACACTCTCCGGAGAATTAAACTCTCTCGCTCGGGCAGGAAGGTCGAGCGTCTATTCCAATTGGGCAGGTACGCTTCTATCGGCCGGTGTGATCGAAGGAGGAGCGGGCGAGGAACCAAGAACTATATTTTGCCCCGCGGGACCGAAATTCTCCAATGATTTGAGTGCCCATTTTCGTCGCCTACGGGGCACCAATCATCTTTGTGACATTCCCGCTCGATCCGGACCGCTATCGTTGCCCGCGGCGACAGGGTTTCGCCGCGTGGCGCCTGGCGCGATTTACCGGATCTTCCGCTTAACGCTGCCAATCTGGCACCGTTAAATTACGCAAAATCGGAAATTATTCATACTCGGCGCCGATGATGGCAGGGCGGACAGGTTAACTCGTTGATAACTCGTTAACTAAATCTGGCAGCCCGGTTGAGTAATTAGCGAAATTCGGATATTCTGAATCAGTGGAACTGGAATATTCGCAAGGATGAGAAATGACCTGAACTCTATCTGAGCGCTGAATGGAATGAGGATAAGGGAATGAATAAACCACGCTTCTCGAACGCGGCAGAGGAGCAAGGCGTTGCGACCGATGGCGGTGATCGCCGCGGGAACGACCGGTTTCGCACCGTGTGCCGGATTGCAAAGGTGGTCCGCGATGGCGATGTCGGGCTGTGGCTCGTGCGCAACCTGTCCGATCGCGGAATGATGCTGTCGGCCGATGTGCCGGTCGCGGTCGGCGAGCGGCTGCAGATCGCGCTGTCCGATACGGTGGTTCTCGACGCGAAGGTCGTGTGGTCGAAGGACGGCCGCTGCGGCGTCGCGCTCGACGAGGAAGTCGACGGTGCGGGCGTCCTCAAGCAGCTGGCGGCCGAGCAGCGCGCCGGCGATTACCGCGCGCCGCGCCTCCCGGTGCACAGCCGCGCCCGCGCGGTGACCGAGGACGGCGCGACCAGCCAGATCGACCTCGTCGATATGTCGCAGAACGGCGCCGGCTATATCCACGGCGACCATCTCGAGGTCGGCAAGCAGATTCAGCTGACCCTGGCGGGCGGCATCCAGCGCCGGGCGATCGTGCGCTGGTCGCGCGGCGGGCGCGGCGGGCTGTGGTTCACCGCGCCGCTCGAGCGCGCCGACCTTGAAAGTATCCGCCGCTTCGAAACCTAGGCAGGGGTTCCGCCGCGCACGATCCGGGCCCAGGGGTTGAGGTCGGGTTCGGCGATTTTGACCAGCTTGTTGCGGTCGCGGTGCTGGAACAGCGCATCGCGGCCCTTCACCATCAGCATCGTATCCGACACATAGCTCCACGACCCGTCGTCGTGGAAATCGACGGTGAGCTGATAGGCATCGGTGCGAAAGGCGAGGTCGAGGAAGCTTGTCGAGCAGATGCCATATTCGGTCTGCCCGCGCTCGGCCTTCACGACCAGCCGCTTCGCTCCCGGTTCGGCATGGCCCGACGCAATCGCGATCTGGCCGCGCGGGATCGCCAGCGTCTGGATGATCAGCCCCGTCGCCGCCTCGTAGAGCCAGTATCCGACCTGGTCGTGGAAGGTGATCTCTTCCTCGCGCGTGTTGACATGCTGATGATAGCGCAGGCCATAGAAAAGCTGCGGTCCGTTCGCCTGCGGGTCGATCGGCTGCATCTCGATCCGCTCGTGATATTGGCGCGTCTCGGGGCCGTCGGCCTTGGGATTGATGTCGACGCCGCGCTGTCCTTCCCAGACGCCGGCGAGCCGCGCCAGCGGACCGAGATTTGCGAGCGTTTCGGGATCGACGTCCTCGGGTTCGGTGAAGATGTCGTCGGGTATGTCCATGATTTTCGTCCCCAGTTGGCCGCGTCCGGCAATTCGATGGTGCCGGGGTAACCGATCGGTTATCCTGCCCGGAGCTGATGGTCGATAGCGAAGTCAACTTCAGGGGAGCCTCGGCGCATGAACGGACATCTTCTCGATCGCCGCGGGTTCGCTGCGACGCTGGCCGGCGTTGCCGCGATACCCCTTCTTGCCGATGCAACGCGTGCCGCGGCGGCGGCCACGGGCGCGCGCAACATCGTGCTGGTGCACGGTCTTTTTGCCGACGGGTCGTGCTGGCTCGACGTCATCGAACGCTTGCAGCGCCAGGGGCTGAACGCGACCTCGGTCCAGAACCCGCTCACCACGCTCGATGAATCGGTCGCCGCGGTGGAGCGGGTGCTGTCGCGGCAGGACGGGCCGACCGTTCTGGTCGGCCACAGCTTCGGCGGCATGATCGTCACCCAGGCGGGCCTGCATCCGAACGTGTCCGCGCTGGTCTATGTCGCGGCGCGGGCGCCCGACGCGAACGAGGATTATGCCGCGCTCGCCCGGGGATATCCGACGCCGCCGGCGACCGCGGGCATCGTCTATGACGGCGACGAAGGGCGGCTGACCGAGGCGGCGTTCCTGCGCGACTTCGGCGGCGACCTCCCGCCGGCGAAGGCGAAGCTGCTATACGCGGTGCAGCAACCGTTCCAGCGCGCGCTGCTGACCGGAAAGGTGACGCAGGCGGCGTGGCGTTCGCGTCCCGCCTTTTATGCCGTTTCGGCCAATGACCGGACGATCGACCCCGATCTCCAGCGTTTCATGGCAAAGCGGATGGGCGCGCGGACCATCGAGTTGAAGGCGAGCCACCTGTCGCTGATTTCGCGGCCCGACGCGGTCACGGGGCTGATCGTCGAAGCCGCCGCGCTGCCGGCTTTCGCCGCTCAGATGTCCTCGACGAGCCGTCCGTAAAGCTGCGGCCGTCGGTCGCGGAAGAAACCCATGCCGGCGCGGTGCTTCGCCGCGCGGTCGAGGTCGATCGTCTCGACGAGCACGCCGGTCTCGGCCGCGCCGAAGGCCTGCGTCATGTCGCCCCATTCGTCGGTGACGAAGCTGTGGCCATAGAAATTGGCGTCACCCTCCGCACCGATGCGGTTGGCGGCGATCACCGGCATGCAGTTGGACACCGCATGGCCCTGCATTGCGCGGCGCCACATGCGGCTGGTGTCGAGGTCGGCGTCATAGGGCTCGCTGCCGATCGCGGTCGGATAGAAGAGCAGTTCGGCGCCCATCAGCGCCATCGCGCGCGCGCATTCGGGATACCATTGGTCCCAGCAGACGCCGATGCCGATGCGCGTGCCGAAGACGTCCCAGACCTTGAAGCCCGTGTTGCCGGGGCGGAAATAATATTTTTCCTCATAACCCGGTCCGTCGGGAATGTGGCTCTTGCGATAGGTGCCCATGATCGCCCCATCGGGACCGATCATCGCGAGCGTGTTGTAATAATGCGGCCCATCCTGCTCGAAGAAGCTCGTCGGAATCGCGACCTTCCGCTTCGCGGCGAGCGCCTGCATCGCGATCACGCTCGGATGCCCGGTCGTCGGGCGGGCGGTGGCGAACAATTCCTCCTCTTCGACCTGGCAGAAATAGGGACCTTCGAAGAGTTCGGGCGGCAGGATGACCTGTGCGCCCTTCTCCGCGGCCTCCTCGACCAGCGCCGAGACGGCTTCGATATTGGGCGCAACGGGGCCGGGCAGGGGGAGCTGCAGCGCGGCGACGGTGATGGTGCGGGTCATGGCGTGCGCCTTACAATTTGATGCCGAACTGCGCGGCGAGCGTGATGGTCAAGAGATAGAGGATGACGGTAAGCGCGCAACCGGCGCCGAGCGCGACCCAGAAATCGACACCAGCGCGAAGCAGTATGGGCGTGATCAGGAACATTGGCAGGCTAGGCAGAACGTAAAAGAAGGTTGCCTGCATATGAATGGCGAGGCGATCGCGATCGTGCGTATCGTGCCAGAGCCATAATATGCCGAGCAGCGAAACTAGTGGGAGCGATGCCAGCAGCGCTGCGGCCGCGGCGTTGCGGCGTCCGATCCAGGCGATCGCAGCGACGATGAAGCCCGACAGGATCGCGCGGAAGATAAAGCTCGCGGTCAGCATGGTAATTGCTGGCTCGAGCAGTGGAAGCTGCCGCCGCCGACGATGATCCCGCGCGCGGGTACGCCGACCGCGCGGCGATCGGGGAAGAGGGCCGCGAGCGTGTCGATCGCCGCCTGATCGTTCGCGGCGCCATAGGTCGGCACGACGACGGTCGTGTTGCCGATGTAGAAGTTCATATAGCTCGCCGCCGCGACCTCGCCGCCCACTTCGACGCGGCCGGGGGAGGGCAGGTCGACGATCTCGACCCCGCCGAACGCCGCAGTGCGCGCGCGCGCGTCGGCATAGATGGCGGCATTGGGATCGTCGGCGCCCGCCGCGACGGGCAGCGCGAGCCGCCCTTCGCCGACGAAGCGCGCGAGATTGTCGACATGGCCGTCGGTATGGTCGCCGACCAGTCCGTTGCCGAGCCACAGCAGCCGTTCGATGCCGAGCGATTGGTGCAGGCGCACCGCGATATCCTCGCGCGTCAGCGTCGGGTTGCGGTTGAGGTTGAGCAGGCATTCCTCGGTGGTGACGCAGAGGCCGGTGCCGTCGACGTCGATCGCGCCGCCTTCGAGCACCCAGTCCTGATCGTCGACCGGCAGGCCGCTTTCGCGCGCCAGCGCCGCGCCGATCTCCTGATCGCCGGGCATGACGAATTTCTCGCCCCACCAGTTGAACTCGAAATTGCGCGCGCGTCGTGCGGCGCCCGTGCCCGCGACGATCGGGCCGGTGTCGCGCAGCCAGATATCGCCGAGCGGTTGCACGAGGATTTTCACGCCCGGATCGACGAGCGCGGCGGCGATATCGACCTGCCGCGCATCGTTGACGACCAGCCGCACCTCTTCGCCGCGCCCGCCGTCATGGACGGCGTTGGCGAAGGCCGCGACGTCGCGCCGTCCCTCGTCGATCGCTCCCGCCCATTCCTCGGCGAGGTGCGGAAAGCCGATCCAGACGGCGGCGTGCGGCGCCCATTCGGCAGGCATGCGGTGGGTCATCAGCACTAGTCCTCACTCGTCATTGCGAGGAGCGAAGCGACGCGGCAATCCAGAGTAGGCGTAAATCGCTCTGGATTGCTTCGCTGCCCTCGCAATGACGAAGTCTTATTTGCCGGCGCGCGACTTGTCGCGGGCGGCGCGGAATTCGTCGCCCTCGACCCAGTTCGGCCATGCGTCGGTCATCGCCAGCATACGCCCGGCGGCATAGTAAAGGCGCAGGTCCGACAGCATGCCGTTCCAGTTGGTGATCGCCTCATATTCGTCGCCCGGCGCGTGGTAGCGGTTCTTTTCATAGTCTTCCGCCGCCTTCTTGCCGGCATCGACCCCGCCTTCGACCAGATCGTCGCCGCTGCCGAAGTTGAACATCGGCACGCCGAGCTTGGCGAAGCTGAAATGATCCGACCGGTAATAGAAGCCCTTTTCGGGGGTCGGCTCGTCCTTGATGACGCGCTTGTCCATCTCGGCAAGCTTGGCGACATAGGCATCGAGTTCGGACTTGCCGCGGCCGACGACGACGATGTCCTTCGCCGGGCCGATCGCGTTGAGCGCATCCATGTTCACGCCGCCGACGGTCTGCGCGAGCGGGAAGACCGGGTTTTCGGCATAATATTTCGAACCGAGCAGGCCCGATTCCTCGGCGGTCACCGCGAGGAAGACGATGCTGCGGTCGGGGGCGCCCGCCTTTTGGAACGCCTGCGCCAGCGTGACGAGGCCCGCGATGCCGCTCGCATTGTCGACCGCGCCGTTGCAGATGTCGTCGCCCGCGACGGGCGTGCAGCGGCCGAGGTGGTCCCAGTGGCCGGTGTAGAGCACATATTCGTCGGGACGCTTGGCGCCCGGCAGGACGCCGATGACGTTGCGCGACATCTTCTTCGCAATCTCGTTGTCGAAGCCGAAGTTCGCCTTCACGCCGGTCAGCGCGACGGGCTTGAAGCCCTTCTTGCCCGCGGCGGCGCGGAGCTTGTCGAAGTCCTGGCCGGCGCTTGCGAACAGTTCTTTCGCCTTGGGCAGCTGGATCCAGCCGTTGGCGACGGTCTGGCTCGCGCCGCCATCCTTGCTCTCGGCCAGATATTGGGTGCCGGTGTTGCTGCTTTCGACGACGTTCCAGCCATAGGCGGCGGGTTCGGTGTCGTGGACGATCAGCACCGCCGCAGCGCCCTGTCGCGCGGCTTCCTCATATTTGTACGACCAGCGGCCGTAATAGGTCATCGCGCGGCCGTTGAATTCGCCCTTGGTTTCGGGGGTCTGCCAGTCGGGGTCGTTGACGAGGACGACGACGGTCTTCCCCTTCACGTCGAGCCCGGCATAGTCGTTCCAGCCCTTTTCGGGGGCGTTGATGCCGTAACCGACGAAGACGACGTCGCTGTCCTTGATCTCGGTCCTGGGCTGCACGCGCCAGCTGAACGCGACATAATCCTTGGCATATTGCGCAGTGACCGGCGTCTTACCGCCGGTGAAGGTCAGCGGGGTCGCGTTCTTCGCGGTGATCTCGACCAGCGGCACGTCCTGCGTCCACTTGCCGTTGTTTCCGGGCTTCAGCCCCGCTTCCTGATATTTCTTGATGATATAGGCGACGGTCTTTTCCTCGCCCGGCGTTCCGGGAGCGCGGCCCTCAAAGGCGTCCGACGACAGTTCCTTGGTCACTTCCTGCAGCGTGGCGAGCGACAGTTCGGGGATCTGGACGTCGGGGATGGCGGTGGCGGAGGTCGCCGCCTTGTCGGCACCGTTGCACGCGGCAACGGTCAGGAGAACCGCAAGGGCTGCGGTCGAGCGGGGGAAACGAAGCATGAAAATTCCTCGGTTTTTCGTATTCGACCGCGGGCTTGTGCCAGCCGCGGCGCGCCGATGCAAGATGGGGGAAATGTCGCCGATCCGGCAGGATTTGGCCTTGCCCCTGCCGCCGTTGCCCGTCAAATATTGCTTCAACCGGGGGAGGCATCATGCTGAAAAAATGGATTTTGCTTGGCGCGCTTGTCGTGTGCGACGCGGCGCCGGCTGTTGCGCAAGCGGACAATGCCGCGCGCTATGGCGCGCGCGAAAGCATCGGCGATATCAGCATGTCTCCCGACGGAACACAGCTGGCGTTCATTCAGCCCGCGCGCGACCGCGGATCGGTTCTCTTTGTCGCAGGGGTCGAAGGCGGAGCGCCGAAAGCGGTCTTTCAGTCCGACGGCGCGCCGTGGAAGCTTGCCGGGTGCAACTGGGCGTCGAATGTGCGGCTGGTCTGCACGCTATATGGCGTATCGGATCCCGGGGTCGGTCACCCCGTGCCTTTTACGCGGCTGGTGGCGGTCGGGACCGACGGCAGCAACATCAAGCAGCTCGGCCAGAATAGCCTGAAAGGTGCCTATGGCCTGCACCAGTTCGACGGACAGATCATCGCCTGGCCCGCGGCGGACGACGGGCAGGTCGTGATGACGCGCGAATACCGGCAGCAGGAACAGACCAACACGCGGCTCTCGAACGTCGAGGAGGGGCTGGGCGTCGACATGATCGACACCGCGAGCCTGCGCGTCCGGCGCATCGAATCGCCGCGTATCGATGCTTCGCGCTACCTTGCCGACGAGACGGGCGCCGTCCGCATCGTCGGCGTGCGAGCGACCGACGGACAGGGGATGCAGCGCGACCTGATGATCTACAGCTATCGCAAGCCGGGCTCGCGCGACTGGAAGCCCTTGTCGCGCGTAACGAGCGACAGCGACGCCTTCACGCCCGTCGCGGTGGATGGCAAACGCAATCTGGCCTATGGTTTCAAGGACAAGGATGGGCGCAGTGCGGTTTATGCCGTGACGCTCGGCGAAACCGCGTCGGAAGAATTATTGTTCGCCCACGACCAGGTCGACGCCGGCGAAGTGCTGCGGATCGGGCGGACGGGGCGGGTGATCGGTGTCGGTTATTCGACCGACAAGCCCGAATTCAAGCTGTTCGATCCCGAATATGCATCGCTCGCGGCAAAGTTGCAAAAGGCGTTACCCGGCCTGCCGCTCATCCGTTTCGTCGACGCCAGTCGCGATGAAAGCCGGCTGTTGCTCTTCGCGGGCAGCGATACCGATCCCGGTCGCTATTATGTCTATGACAAGGCCGCCCGGAAGCTGAACGAGGTGGCACTGGCCCGGCCCGAACTGGAGGGGCGGACGCAGGCCGCAGTCAAGCCGGTCAGCTACGCCGCCGGCGACGGCACGATGATTCCCGCCTATCTGACGCTGCCGCCGGGCCGCGACGCGAAAAATCTGCCGGCCATCGTGATGCCGCACGGTGGTCCCTCGTCGCGCGACGAATGGGGATTCGACTGGCTCGCGCAATATTATGCGGCGCAGGGTTATGCCGTGATCCAGCCGAATTTCCGCGGCTCGGCGGGTTATGGCGACGACTGGTATGTCGAAAACGGATTCAAATCGTGGAAAGTCGCCGTCGGCGACGTCAACGACGCCGCGCGCTGGATGGTGAAGGAAGGGATTGCCGATCCCGCCAGGCTTGCCGTCGTCGGCTGGTCCTATGGCGGCTATGCGGCGCTCCAGGCCGGTGTGCTCGACCCCGATCTGTTCAAGGCGACCGTCGCGATCGCGCCGGTGACCGACCTCAAGGGACTCGTCGGCCGGGCAGGCAATTTCACCAATGCAAAGATCGTCAGCGACTTCATCGGGACCGGCCCCCATCTTGTCGAAGGCTCGCCAGCGCAGCAGGCGGCGAAGATCAAGGCGCCGGTGCTGCTGTTCAGCGGCGACCAGGATCTGAACGTCGACATTTCGCAGTCGAAACTGATGGAAGCGGCGCTGAAGGCGGCGGGCAAGTCGGTCGAGTTCGTGACCTATCCGGGCCTCGACCACCAGATTTATGACTCGACCGCTCGCGCCGATATGCTGCGCCGGTCGGATTTGTTTCTGAAAAAGACGCTGCAACTGCCATAGCGCAGCGCTTCGCAAACGAAGAAGGGGCGGCCCGTTGCCGGACCGCCCCTTTGTTCCTGCGATGAACCGCCGGATCAGCGCGAATAGAATTCGACGACCAGGTTCGGTTCCATCTTCACCGGATAGGGCACTTCGTCGAGCGTCGGAACGCGGACATAGGTGGTCTTGGTGCCGTCGACCGCCAGATATTCGGGCAGGTCGCGCTCGGGCAGGCTCTGCGCTTCGGCGACCAGCGCCATTTCCTGCGCCTTTTTGCCGAGGGTGATTTCGTCGCCCGGCTTCACGAGGCGGCTGGCGATGTTGCACTTGACGCCGTTCACATAGACGTGGCCGTGGCTGACGAGCTGGCGCGCCGAGAAGATCGTCGGGGTGAACTTCGAGCGATAGACGACCGCGTCGAGGCGGCGCTCGAGCAGGCCGATCAGGTTCTGGCCGGTGTCGCCCTTCATGCGCGAAGCCTCGAAATAGTTCTTCTTGAACTGCTTCTCGGTGATGTCGCCGTAATAGCCCTTCAGCTTCTGCTTGGCGCGGAGCTGGATGCCGAAGTCCGACATCTTGCCCTTGCGGCGCTGGCCGTGCTGGCCGGGACCATATTCGCGGCGGTTGACCGGGCTCTTCGGGCGGCCCCAGAT
>PNJO01000036.1 GCA_013821905.1 Sphingopyxis sp.
GCGCGGCGATCAGCAGGAGGGCGAGCAGGCTCATGCCGCCTTTCCTTCCGGCGCGCGCACCGTGACAACCTGCATCATCCCCGCGTGCATGTGATAGAGAAGGTGGCAATGAAACGCCCAGTCGCCCGGCGCGTCGGCGGTCAGGTCGAAGGTGACCTTGCCGCCCGGCTGGACGTTGACCGTATGCTTGCGCGGCGCATGGTCCCCCTTGCCGGTCACCAGCTCGAAGAAGTGGCCGTGCAGGTGAATGGGGTGCGCCATCATCGTGTCGTTGACCAATGTGACGCGCACCCGCTCGCCGAGGGTAAAGGGGATCGGGGCCTTGACCTCGTTCATCTTCACCCCGTCGAATGCCCACATATAGCGTTCCATATTGCCGGTGAGGTGGATCTGCATCTGCCGCGACGGCGCGCGCGTGTCCGGGTTGGGATCGAGCGCGACGAGATCGCGATAGGTCAGCGCTCCCTCGACCCCCTCCAGCCCCTGGCCGGGCTCGCCGGTGCGATCGGCGGGCATGGGGGAGATGGTCTGGACCGTCGGCGTGTCCTTGACCGTGGGCGCGAGGCTCATGTCGCGCATGGAATGGGTCATGCCGCCCCGATCGCCGCCGTGACCGCCGCCATGCTCCATCGCGGCCGGGCTTGCGGCATGGCCCATGGCGGCATGATCCATGCCGCCCATGCCCATGCCCATATCCTTCATCGTCGCGAGCGGACGTTCGCGCAGCGGCGGAACGGGCGCGACCATGCCGGCGCGCGGCGCCAGCGTCGCGCGTGCCATGCCCGACCGGTCGCTGTTTTCGCCGACGAGCGTGTAGGCGCGGTCGCCGGGCGTGACGACGACGTCATATGTTTCGGCGACGCCGATCTGGAATTCGCGGACCTCGACCGGGCGGACGTGAAGCCCGTCGGCCTGCACCACGGTCATTGCCAGCCCCGGAATGCGGACGTTGAAGGTCGTCATCGCCGAGGCGTTGATGACGCGCAGCCGCACCTTCTCGCCCGGCCGGAACAGCCCTGTCCAATTGTCCTGCGGCCCGTGGCCGTTGACGAGATAGGTGTAAGCGGTCGCGGTGACGTCGCTGATGTCGGTCGGGTCCATCCGCATCGCGCCCCATTCGGCGCGCTCCTTCAGCGACTGGTCCTTGCCCGCGAGCAGGCCGCCGAGCGTCTGCTTCTGCCGGTTGAAATAACCACCCATCTGCTTGAGCTTCTTGAAGATGCCGTGCGGATGCAGCGGGCTGTGGTCCGACAGGACGATCACATGCTCGCGGTCATGGGCGACCGGGTCGGCGCCCGCGGGGTCGATCACCAGCGGGCCATAATGACCGATCTGTTCCTGCAGCCCCGAATGGCTGTGGTACCAATAGGTGCCCGACTGCCGGACGGGAAATTCATAGGTGAAGGTCTTGCCCGGCGCGATGCCGGGAAAGCTGATTCCCGGCACGCCGTCCATGTGAAAGGGCAGGATCAGCCCGTGCCAGTGGATCGAGCTGTCCTCGTCCGTCAGCGCGTTGGTGACGTGGATGCGCGCCTGCTGTCCTTCCTTCAGCCGCACGAGCGGGCCGGGGATGGTGCCGTTGATGCCGATCGCATGGCTCGTCCTGCCGTCGACGGTCAGCATCCGGTGCGCGATCTTCAGGTGGATGTCGTCGCCGCTGACGGTCGGCACGCCCGCCGACACCGGCTGCGCCCACGCCGGAAGCCAGGGCATCAGCGCGGCGGCGCCTCCGGCGACGAGCAGCGAGCGGCGGTCGATCAGGCCGGTCATGCCATCCCCCACAGCATCCACAATGCCATGCCGATCATCATCAGATTCTCCGTCAGCGAGACAAAGCCCAGCGGCACCTTGCTGCTGCCACCGACGCAGGCGCATTTGATGTCGCGCTTGTCGATATAGACGGCCTTGAACACCGACACTGCGCCGATCGAGGCGATGAACAAGGCGACCGGGATCGACAGCCAGGGCAGAGCATGTGCCGTCATGAGCACACCCGCAAGCCCCTCGGCAAAGGGATAGATGCTGGCATAGGGCACCCAGCGGCGTGCGAGCAGGTCGTAGTTCAGGAACATCGTCGCGAATTTGCCGACATCCTGCAGCTTGAGCAGCGCGAGCACGACCATGCTGAACGAGATGAACCATTCGGCGGCGCGGATCGTGAAGGGGCTGCCCGAAACCGCGTGGCTCGCCGCCATCGCGGTCAGCGCGGTCATCGCGAACAGCGCGATCACGGGCTTGTAGCTCGTGGCGTCGGGGTCGGCGACCTTCAGCCCGAAATGGCGGCGCAGATCGTCGTAGCCGCCGACGCGGACGCCGTCGATGAAGGTTTGCGGCGTCGTCTTCACGCCATGCTCGGCCTTGAACGCGTCGGTCTCCTCGCGCGTCGTCAGCCAGCGGTCGTCGACCGCGAAGCCGCGCCGTTCGAGCAGATGTTTTGCCTGGAGGCCATAGGGGCAGGTGTGGCCCGGCATGACCATGCGATAGAGGGTTGCTTGCTGTACCATGCAGCCCATATAGCCTCTGTACTATGGTACGGAGTCAAGCGATGCAGCTCACGATCGGGAAATTGGCTGCGGCGGGCGCGGTCGGGGTCGAAACTATCCGTTATTATCAACGCCGTGGCCTGATGGTCACCCCGGCACGCAGCGGTGGCGACGGGTGGGGCGGCGGCATCAGGCGCTATGACGCGGACGACTTGCGGCGCCTGAAATTCATCCGTTCGGCGCAGGCGTCGGGCTTCACGCTCGACGAGATTGCCGAATTGCTCGCGCTCGAATCGAGCGATGACCGCGTGCGCGTGCGAGCGCTCGCGCGCCAGCGGATCGAGGCGCTCGACGAAAAGATCGCGCAGATGACCGAAACGCGCGCCGCGCTGGCCCGGCTCGCGGAACAATGCGCGGCGAGCGACAAGGGACCTTGCCCGATTTTGGCGGCGTTCGAGCCATAACACCGGATCGCGGCGGTCGCGGCCCTTGCCGTGACGAAAGCAGCGCCTGATCCACCGGCCCGAACCGTTCCACGCCGCGGCCTGTCCGCGGGACCGAAACCCCGCACTTGCCCCTTTCGTCAAACCGGCATATATCCCCTGCCAATGTCCGGCCGCCCCGCGAGGGGCGGCCCTTATTATTTCCGCTTGGAGAAACCCAGCCATGGCCAATGCCAACGCCACCCCGCTGATGCCGCACGCGACCGCCGCCTGGCTGGTCGACAATACCGGCCTCACCTTTGCCCAGATCGCCGAATATTGCGGCATCCACATCCTCGAGGTCCAGGCGATCGCCGACGAGACCGCCGCGACCAAATATACCGGCCGCGACCCCGTCCGCGCGCACGAGCTGTCGATGGACGAAATCGAAAAAGGCCAGAAGGACCCGAACTACAAGCTCAAGATGAGCGTGCAGGCGCAGGACACGATCCGCCGCACCCGCGGCCCGCGCTACACGCCGGTCAGCAAGCGCCAGGACAAGCCCGACGGCATCGCCTGGATCCTGAAGAATCACCCCGAGGTGTCGGACGGCGCGATCGGCAAGCTGATCGGCACGACGCGCAACACGATCGGCGCGATCCGCGACCGCAGCCACTGGAACAGCGCGAATATCGTGCCCAAGGACCCGGTGACGCTCGGCCTTTGCTCGCAGCGCGAACTCGACGCGCTCGTCGCCAAGGCCGCGAAGAAGGCCGGCATCAAGGCGCCCGAGGACAGCCGTTTCGAGGGCGACCGCGAAGCGCTGCTCGAGGAATTGCGCGCCGAGCGTAGCGCCGCCGCCGAAGCGCGCGCGGCCGAGGAAGCCGAAGCCGACGGCGAAGCCTGAGGCATGGCGGGGGGTGACGAGGACCATATTCCGGCGGCCAGCGGCTCGCCGGATGCCTCGCTGACCCAGGACGACAGTTTCACTGCGACGAGCCATGCAGGCCTCACCTATCCGTGGGGCGACGCGGCGCCGGGCGCGGGCGAGACGATCCGTATCGCGCCGGGCATCCGCTGGGCGCGCATCCCGATGCCGGGCTCGCTCGGTCATATCAACAGCTGGCTGCTCGACGACGAAGACGACGGCGTTGCCGTCGTCGATACCGGCATCTGCCTGACCATGTGTTCCGACGCGTGGAAAGCGCTCTATGCCGGCGCGCTCAAGGATGCGCGGATCACGCGCGTCGTCGGCACGCATCTCCACCCCGACCATATCGGCCTCGCCGGCTGGATCGCGAAGAAGCACGGCGTGAAGCTGTGGATGACGCGCGGCGAGATGCTGACCGCGCGCGCGATCGTCGCCGATTCGTCCGACACTGCGCCCGACGAGATGCTCGTCCAGTCGCGCGCCGCGGGCTGGGACGAGGAGGCGATCGAGGCGCAGCGCACGCGCGGCTGGAACATGTTCCAGCGCATGATCTTCGCGCTGCCGCGTTCCTATGTGCGGATCGCCGACGGCGAGACGCTCGACATGGGCGCCCACCGGTGGCGCGTCGTTACCGGCTCGGGGCACAGCCCCGAACATGCGTGCCTGTGGAACGAGAAGGAAGGCGTGCTGGTGTCGGGCGACCAGGTGCTGCCGCGGATCAGCTCGAACGTCTCGGTCAACATCACCGAACCCGATGCCGACCCGCTCGGCGAATGGCTCGCCTCGATCGACAAATTGCTCGCCACCATCCCCGCCGACGTCGTCACCTGCCCCGCGCACGGCGAGCCGTTCAGGGGCCTGCATGTCCGCCTGATGGCGCTGCGCGACGAGCACCGGATGCGGCTCTACAACCTCGCCGAAGCGGCGGCGAAGGCGCCGATGCGCGCGGTGGACAGCTTCCCGCTGCTCTTCAACCGTCCGATCGGCGAGCATAACCGCGGGCTCGCGACGGGCGAGGCGCTCGCGCACCTCAAACGGCTCGAAGTCGAGGGGCGCGTGAAGCGCGAGGATCGGGGCGGGGTCTGGTGGTACCACGGGGTCGCGTGATGCGACGGCTGGCAATGCTGGTCGCCGCCGCGGCGTTCGCCGCACCCCTGTCCGCCGCCGCGATCCAGACTGCCGAAACGACCGAGGATATCGTCGTCACCGCGCGCCGGTCGGGCGCGCCGATGTGGACGATCCGCACCGACGCCGGCGTCATCCTCCTCGTCGGCGAAATCGCCGCGGTGCCCAAGGCGACGCCGTGGCGCCCCGAGCGGCTGGAGGGCGCGACCGACCGCGCGCAGCGCGTCATCCTCGGCACCAAGGCGAAGGTATCGCCGGGCGATATATTGCGGCTGATCTTCAGCGGCGGCGGGCTGACCAAATTGCCGAAGGGCAAGGTCGCGGGCGATTATCTGGACGCGGGGCAGATGCAGCGGCTCGCGGCGCTCGAAGCCCGGTTCGGGCAGGAATACGCCCGCTCCAATTTCCTGATGACCGCATTCGACCTGCTGTCGAAACGGCTCGCCTTCAACAAGGATATCACCGACGATGCGTCGGACGTGGTGCGCAAGGCGGCGCGGCAGTCGAAAATCCCGACGCGGCCCGTCGCCGAGGTGCGCGGCGAGGATATGCTCGACAATCTGTTCGCCGCGCCGCCGGAAGCGCATATCGCGTGCCTCGAGGCCGCGATGACGGCCACCGAGGCGGGCGGCGATGCGGTGACCGAGCGCGGCCGCGCCTGGACCGAATTCGACGTGCCCGCGGTGATGGCGAATCCGCTCGAGGAGGCGCTCGGGCGCTGCTGGCCGTGGACCACCGACGGCTTCGGCCCGGCAATCCGCCAGCAATGGGTGGAGGCGATCCGCGATGCGGCGGTGCAGCCGGGCGTGACGCTGGCCGTCGTGCCCTTGCGCGTGCTCGCCGAGGAGGACGGGGTCCTCGACCTGCTCCAGCGCGAGGGACTGGAGATCAGCGGCCCTGCCTGGTGATGTCGCGCGGGGTCGCGACCCTAGCGCGGACGGTGCATGATCCAGCTGAACGCCATCGCGTTGAAGAGGGTGTAGAGGCCATAGAGCAACAGGCCGGTGAACCAGTTCTGCGTCGCGATCGCCATCGCGCCGACGAGCAGCAGAAATTCGAAGATATAGGTGATGTTCGGCCCGACCTTGTCGGCGAGCGGCTTCACCATCTGCTGCACCAGCGGGTCGTCGCTCTCCATGAAGGCACGGTGCATCGCGAAATTGCCGACGCCGGCACAGAAAATGGCGAAGATCGCGATCAGCATAGGATTGCAGATGGGGCAGGCGGGGTGGAAATACCAGCGACTTTCGGGTTATAGGGCGCCATCGGTCGTGCGCAGGCCCGCGCCACCGGTCGAACGAACCCGGCTTCTGCCCCCAAGCAAAGGACGTCTTCGGTGACCTCTCTCCCCCGACTGGCCGCGCTTTGCCTGCCGCTTGCCCTCGTTGCCGCGCCGGCCCGGGCGTCGCAGGAAACGCTCTCGCTGCCGCAGCCGAATCCCGCGCTCGTCGATCCGCTGATTGCCCAGCCGCTTCCGGTCGAGCTGATGGAGCCCGATCCGCCGCTGCCCGATGCGGTGCGCGCGATGATCGACGCCGCCTTTGCGGGCGGCGAGGACAGCGAAGTCGAAGCGGTGATCAAACTCGCGCGCATGACCAATCCGCGCAGCGTCGGGGAAATCGACGCGCTGATCGCCTATTATCGCAGCGCACACCCGGAGGTGGCGCCGCCCAACCCGGTGAGCGACATGCTCGCCGCCGCGATCGCGAGCGGCAAGGATGGCGATGTCGAGGCGGTGGCGAAGCTGGCGAAGGCGGCCGACCCCGACCAGGCGGCGGAGATCGACGCACGCGTCGTCGCCTATCGCGCCGAGCGGCAGCGGCTGAAGGACGAAGCCGCGGCGGCCGCGCTCGCCAAGCTGGCCGCGGCCAAATTCTGGGAAAACTGGAAGGGCGAGGGACAGATCGGCGCGACGCTCGCCACCGGCAACACTAGCTCGAAGGGGCTGAGCGCGGGGCTGGCGCTGGCGCGCAAGGGGATCGACTGGAACCACAAGTTTCGCGCGCAGGCCGATTATCAGCGCACCAACGGCCGCACCTCGGTCGAGCGTTTCCTCGTCGAGGTCGAGCCGCAATATAAGGTCAGCGACCGCGCCTTCGCCTACGGGCTCGGCCGGTGGGAGCATGACCGCATCCTCGGCTATGAGGAGCGCTGGAACGCGTCGGGCGGGCTCGGCTACAAGGTCGTCGATGAGAAGAACATTGTGCTCAGCCTGAAGGGCGGGCCGGCGTGGCGGTACACCGAATTCACCAGCGGCCTCAACGACAGCGAAATCACCGGGCTCGCGGGCGTCGATTTCGGCTGGCAATTGTCGCCGGCGCTGCGGCTGACGCAGGTCGCGTCGACCAGCCTCGGCGAGAAAAATACGACGACCAGCTCGCTGACCGCGCTCAACGCCAAGCTGACCGGGGCGCTGTCGGCGCGGGTCGCCTATTCGGCCGAAATCGACACCAATCCGCCGGCAGGGATCGAAAAGGTCGATACGCTCACGCGCTTCACGCTGGTTTACGGCTTCTAGGGTCCTTACCCTAGCTGCCGTCGAAGGAAGCGGCGCTGCCGATTTCTCCGCCCTCGCCGAGCAGGCCGGCGCCGGGGACATGGTTGAATTCGATGCGGATGCCGTCGGGATCCTCGAACAGCACCGAATAATAGCCGGGCGCCCAGGGTTCTTCCTGCGGCGGGTGGACGATATGGACGTCGCCGCGGCCCTGCAGGAAATCATGCACTGCATCGACCGCCGCGCGGTCGCGCATGCGGAAGCAGGCGTGGTGCAGGCCGGGGGCGCCCTGGTCGAACCGCTTGCCGGCGTTTTCGGGGCTGGGGGTGCGGATGCCGATCGCGGTGCGGCCGCCGACGCCGTAGAGCATATAGTCGCTGTCGAGCACGAGCTTGAGGTCCAGATAATGGATCATGTCGCGCCAGAAGGCGGTCGAGCGCGCGAAATCGCCCGCGGTCAGGATGACATGCGCGACGCCGTTGAGCCCGCTCATTTCCCTTCCCTCCCGTCGGCGCCGAACAGCGCGGCGATCGTCCCGCCCCGTGTCCGGGCCATCGCCTCGATCCGCTTGCGGCCTTCGACATAGGGCAGGGCGGGGTGCACGGCGCCCGCGCGTTTCAGTCGCGCATAGTCGGCGTCGGAGAGGCTGCTTTCGCCCGCGACATAGTCGGCATAGCCCTCGCGCTGCCAGACGGGCAGCATGGCGCTCCGCACCAGGCCGAGCTTCCGTCCCATCAGGATATGCGTGCGTTCGTGCGCGATCACCCCGCTCAGCTGGCGCTGCCCGCCGACCGTCCGGCCGTTATACGCCATGTCGGCGGCGGGGTTGGCGCGGTTCACGATCACCGCGTCGGAGGCGATCGTCGAGATCGGCCGCGTATAGGCAAAGGCACGGCGCGAGGTCAGCGCCAGCAGCGACCAGCGCCAGCCGCCATCGGTCAGGAACAGGCGCGTGCCCGCCGGATCGGACACACCCGTGCGCCGCGCCAGCCGTTCGGCACGATCGAGAACCGCGCGCATCTCGCCGGCGCGCAGCGGCGCTTCCGAATAGACCGTCGTCGATCCGATCTCGGCGCGATAGGGAAAGGCGAGCAACTGGGGCGCGGCCAGCGCCGATCCCCACAGCGCCGCAAGCAGGCCGAGGATCAGGGTGGGCGGGCGGCGCCGGCGTCCGGCTTTCACGGGCCTGTCGGTCATGCGCGCCTCCTATTTGATCGCCGCCAGCGTGTAGAGGAATTCGGCAAAGCCCATCGTCGCGTCGACGAGGCCCGCAACCTTGGGATTGGTCGAATCGACCAGATAATATTCGTCGGGAGCATGGGCGCCTGCCCCGTGGCCGATGCCGAAATGGGCGGCGGGGATCGACACCGGCGGCGCGGTGAAGGTCGACCCCGGCCAGCTGCCCGCCATGCGCGGATTGAGGCTCGTCGCGATGCCGAGCTGTTTGTAGGTTGCGAGTTCGCTGCGGACGAGGCGGCTGTCCTCGGCGACCTCGGTCGGATCATAGCCCCCCGACACATTCACCTCGACGTCGGTGAAGCCGTGCTTGTCGAGATGCGCGCGAAGCTTCTTCTCGGCCTCGGCGCGCGTCTGGTTGGGGACGAGGCGGAGGTCGAGCTTGGCGACGGCCTTGCCGGGCAGGATCGTCTTGCCGCCGGGGCCGGTATAGCCCGCGACGAGGCCCTCGATATTGACCGTCGGTTGCTGCGCGAGGCGGATCAGCGCCTCGTCATAGGAAAGATTGTCGATCCAGTGGGTGACGCCGAGCGCAGCCTTTTGCTGCGCCTCGTCGCCCGCCTTCGCCGTCTCGCGGATCAGCGCCTTCTCGCGTTCGGTCAGGGGGCGGACATTTTCGAACCAGCCCTCGATCGCGGGTGTGTTGCCGTCGGGCGTGACGAGCGTCTGAAGGGCCTCCACCAGTCGCCACGCGGGCGAGTCGAGCATCGCCTTCAGGCTCGAATGGACGTCGCCCTTCGGCCCGCGACCCCATTTCCCGCCGCTCGCGACCAGTTCGAGTTCGATGATCCCCTTCGATCCGAGGTTGACGGTGACATTGCCGCTCTTTCCCTGCGAGGCGAAGGGGATGAAGATGCCCTCGCACTTCTTCAGCGCCGCGAGGATGTTGGGCCGGGTCGCGATCTGGCGGAAGTGCGGCGAGCCGATCTCCTCCTCGCCCTCGCAGACGAGGACGATGTTGACGGGGAGCTTCGCCTTCGCCGCGCGGATCGCGTGGAGCGCGGCGAGGAAGGTTGCCTCGGGCCCCTTCTGGTTCACCGCGCCGCGGCCCATGATTGCGCTGCCGAAACCCGCGCGTTCGACCATCCGGCCTTCGAGCGGCGGCGACGACCATTCGGCGGGGTCGAACTGTTTCACGTCATACATGAAATAGATGCCGAGCGTGCGCGGGGCGCCGACGTCGATCGTGCCGAACACGCCCGGATGGCCGTCGGTCGGGACGATCTCGACATTGGAAAAGCCCGCGTCCTTCGCGAGCTCGGCCATATAGGCCGCGCCCTCGGCCATGTTGCGGTTCTCCGCGGCGATCGAGGGAAGCGCGATCCAGTCGCGGATGCGCTTGATCGAGGCGTCCTTGCCCGCCTCGGCGGCCTTGCGGATCGCGGCGCTCTGGCCGTTCGCGGCGAGCAGCGGCAGCGGATGCATCACCGCGGCGCCCGCGCCGAGCATCGCCGCGCCGCGCAGCACCCCGCGCCTCCCGAACATGGTGTGGAGCGCCTGTTCCGTCTCGTGCATCGCGAACCCCTTTGCTATGGCTTGTTCCAATATTCCCGCATCAATTCATGCGACCAGTCCGGTTGCCGCACGTCCTCACGCGGCAGAAACTCCACCATCACCGGCTTGATGTCGAGTACCGGCGTGCCGTCGATCGCGTCGAGCCCTTCGACCTCGACCGACAGTCCGTCGACCCCGACGATCCGGCAGGTGGTGAGACCGAGGCGATTGGGGCGGTTCTTGCCGCGCTGCGCGAAGATGCCGACGAGGGGCCAGTCGGCGCGGCCGCGCGGATGGCGCGCGCCGGTTTCGATCCGGCCGTCCGGCACCTTGTCGAAGAGAAAGATCACCTCGGCGTGGCTGAAGCCGGCGAGGCCGGCGAGCGCATCGGGAGCGAAGCGGGCGGGGTCGAGGACGATGGTCGCGCGGCTCGCGCCCCAATCATCGTCGATCGCCTCGGCGCGGCCGCCGCGGACATGGCCGATGGGGGTGAGGGTGAAGGTCATGGGAGGGATCCGGTTCGGAGCTCGCGTGTGAGGAAGGCGATGATCTCGCGGCGGTCCTCGCCATCCTTGCCCGCCCCGGCGCGGAAGGCGATGGCGCCCATCACCATCATGAACAGCGGGATGCCGGCAAAGATCGCGCCGAACAGCAATGCTTCGGGAATGAACCAGGCGGCCGCGACGCCGCCGATGACGAAAAGCGACAGGAAGCCGTGCCAGACATAGGGGAAAAGCCGCCCCGCCGCGGACGGGCCGAGCGTGCCGGTGATGCGCGTCCCAGTGCCGTGCGGTTCCATTGCCACGTCGAGTTCGGGCGCCATCGCATTCTCAGTCCCGCGGCGGGCGTAGCGCAGCTTCATTTCGTGCTGCGTGCCATTGCCGAAGACGCGCGCGTCGGCGTCGTCCATCGGATCGTTCATGATCCGCTGCAGCGTGCGCGCGATCTGGTCGGGCGGGAGGGGCGAGTAGAGGTCGATCGGTTCGCTTTTCGCCACGGCTGCAATCCCCTCACCCCGTCATCCCGGCGAAGCGCGCCCGGAGGCATGTGACTTCGCACGATCCCGCCATTCGAGGGATCACGCAAGGATTTTGTCGAACAAGTCCTCCCAGCCGGGATTGCTTTCGGCAACCAGTCGTCGTTTCCAGTCGCGGTGCCATTCCTTGAGCGCCTTTTCGCGGGTGATGGCGTCATGCATCGTCACATGGAATTCGACGTGGACGAGCTTGCGGATGTTGTAGCGCCTGCAATGCGCCGAGCCTTCGCCAGCGCGATGCTGCATCATGCGTGCGGCGATGTCGCTGGTCACTCCGATGTAGAAGAGCTGGTTGCTGCGGTTGGTGAGTATGTAGGTGCAGGGCCGGCGCATGATGCGACCCTACCCGGCATCGTCATCCCGGCGAAGGCCGGGATCTCGCCGTTTCGGAGGTTTCCGGTCGAGAGGGCGGGACCCCGGCCTTCGCCGGGGTGACGGTGAGTTTTTGCGCTTACGATTTTGTTGTGAGCGGCGTTTCAGCCATGCCGCCTCGTCGCCTTCTTCGGGCTCCAGGCCGAACCATTCGATGTCCATCGAGCAATCCCTGATTTGTTACGGGATCGCCTCAATAGCAGCAGGTCGAGGCCCTGCTCCAAATGGTCTCCTTGTATCGGTACTCCTTACAAGGCAAGCTCACGCCTTCTCCAGCAACCCCTCGTCGGCGATGCGCTTCTGCCACAGCTTCGGCGCGTTGACGTGGACGTTCTGGCCTTCGCTATCAACCGCGACGGTGACGGGGAAGTCCTTGACCTCGAATTCGTAGATCGCCTCCATGCCGAGGTCGGCGAAGCCGACGACCTTGCTGCCCTTGATTGCGCGCGCCACCAGATAGGCCGCGCCGCCGACCGCCATCAGATAGGCGCTCTTGTGCTTCGCGATCGCCTGCGTCGCGGCGGGGCCGCGTTCGGCCTTGCCGACGCAGGCGAGCAGGCCCTGCTCGAGCATCATGTCCATGAACTTGTCCATGCGCGTCGCGGTCGTCGGGCCGGCGGGGCCGACGATTTCCTCGCCGACCGGATCGACCGGGCCGACATAATAGATGACGCGGCCCCTGAACTCGACGGGCAGTTCCTCGCCCTTTGCGAGCATATCGGCGATGCGCTTGTGCGCGGCGTCGCGGCCGGTGAGCATCTTGCCGTTCAAAAGAATGCGGTCGCCCTGTTTCCAGCTCGCGACGACTTCGGGGGTCAGCGTGTCGAGGTCGACGCGGATCGCTGCCTTGTCGGGCGCCCAGTCGATCTGCGGATAGTCGGCGAGCACCGGCGGTTCGAGAAAGGCGGGGCCGCTGCCGTCGAGCGTCACGTGAGCATGTCTTGTGGCGGCGCAGTTCGGGATCATCGCGACGGGCTTCGACGCGGCGTGCGTCGGCCAGTCGGCGATCTTGACGTCGAGCACGGTGGCGAGGCCGCCAAGCCCCTGCGCGCCGATGCCGAGCGCATTGACCTTTTCGTAAAGCTCGATGCGCAGCTCCTCGGTCGGGCTGCTCGGCCCGCGCGCGAGCAGCTCGGTCATGTCGATCGGGTCCATCAGCGACTGCTTCGCCAGCAGCATCGCCTTTTCGGCGGTACCGCCGATGCCGATGCCGAGCATCCCCGGCGGGCACCAGCCGGCACCCATCTGCGGCACCATGTCGAGCACCCAATCGACGATCGAATCCGATGGGTTCATCATCTTGAACTTCGACTTGTTCTCGCTGCCGCCGCCCTTCGCCGCGACGTCGATCACGACCTTGGCGCCGGGCACCATCTCGACGTTGAGCACCGACGGCGTGTTGTCCTTGGTGTTGACGCGGCTGAACGCGGGATCGGCGAGGATCGAGGCGCGGAGCTTGTTGTCGGGGTGCAGATAGGCCTTGCGCACGCCCTCATCGACGACCTGTTGCAGGCTGCGGGGCGAGTCGAGGCGGCAGTCCATGCCCCATTTGATGAAGACGGTGACGATGCCGGTGTCCTGACAGATCGGGCGATGCCCCTCGGCGCACATGCGGCTGTTCGAGAGAATCTGCGCCATCGCGTCCTTCGCGGCGGGCGACACCTCGCGCTCATAGGCGGCAGCGAGCGCCCGGATATAGTCCATCGGGTGGAAATAGCTGATGTACTGGAGCGCGTCGGCGATGGTTTCGACGAGGTCGTCCTCGCGGATAATCACGGTGTTCATGTGCAGCCTTTCGCCCTTTTTGCGGGATTCGCGGTTTCCCTAGACCTGCCGGGGCGGGGTGGAAAGGGGTTAGCGCTTGCGGCGGCCGAAGATCGGGCGCGCGGGCACGGGCTCGCTTTGGCGCGGGGACGGCACGGTGGCGGCGTCGTCGAAATCGACGAGCGGGCGTTTGGCGGCCAGCGCCTGCCAGCTCCCGGCGACGGCGAGAGCGAGCAGCAGGAGCCAGCCCGCCGCGGCCGACGGGACCAGCGCCCAGGCGAAAGCGGCGGGGGTGATGATCGCCATGACGGTCGGGATCGCGGCGAGGATCGCGAGTGTGCCGAACAGCGCCCACCAGCGTCCGATCTGCATCGCGGCGCCGCCGATCGCGACGTTGGTCGCCGCCAGCAGCAGGAATTTGGCGGCGACGGGATAGCGCAGGCTCGCCATCGCGGGCGAATAGTCGCCCGCGGTAAAGGCCGCCTGGATGTCGAAAAGCAGATAATTTTCATAGCCGTCGCACAGTGCCGCGACCACCGGAAGCGCCGCCGCCGCGAGCAGCGGGCGCAGGCGCAGTTCGCGCCACAGCGCGATGCAGCCGCCGGCGAGGAAGCCCGCGTAGAGCAGCATATAGAGATAGTCCTGTTCGTTGCCCGTGCGCATCGCGGCGAGGCGGGGCACCTGCCGCGGATCGCTTTCGGGCCCGAAGACCGCGACCAGATCGTCCTGCCCGCCGGCGAATTCGAGGGCGAGCACCGGCGCGCCGTAGCCGGGGGCGATGGCGTGGCCGACCTGCGGGAAAAGCTGTGCCAGATGCAGGCCGAAGGACAGGGTCGCGAGGCCGAAGACCAGCGTCCAGAACCAGGCGCGGGTCGGCGCCGCGGGGCGGGCCCGCTGCGTCTCGATCCATTGCTGAAGCCCCCCGAGCATCCGTCAGATGTCCGGCGGAGCGGGGCGGCTCACCTTATTGGCACTCGGCGCATTTGCCGCGCACCTCGATGACCGGGCGTTCGGCGGCGAAGCCGGTCTTTTCGGCGGCGGCGCGGACGCCGGTCGACAGTTTGTCGTCGTCGACATGCACCGCGGTGCCGCAGCTGTCGCAGATCAGGAAGATGCAGTCGTGCAGGCAGCCCGGATGGCTGTTCGCGACGAAGGCGTTCGCGCTCTCGACGCGGCGGACGAGGTTGTTGGCGACGAACAGGTCGAGGATGCGATAGACGCTGTTCGGCGCCACCCGCTTGCCGCGTTTCTGCGACACGATGTCGGCGATCTCATAGGCGCTCGCCGGCTTGCCGATCTCGGCGACCGCGTCGAAAATCTGCGCGCGCATGTCGGTCCAGGCTTCGCCCGCGCCCTCGAGCGCGGTCTGCGCCGCCCTGGCGAGCGAGGCGCCACTGGCCTCGACGTGCGGATGATCATGCTTGCCCATTGGCATTTCCTCATACGCGGGAAATCCCGCGCCAACTCTCATGCAATGTAGGCTGTTTAGGGGGTGCCCGCAAGCCGCGGACCGATCCGTTCCGGCGCCGGGGTCAGCCGCGCGCGCGGCGGTTGAGATCGTGGCCGAGCGCGACGACTGCGACGCCGATCATCGTCGCGAGCACTTCGCTGCCGTCGTGCGGCCGCGACAGCGCGCCTGCCATCATGCCGAGCCCGAAGTTGCCGACCGCGAAAGGCATCATATAGCCGTGGCTGAGCACGCCCGAAACGAGCGTCACCAGCGCGAAGCCGATCGCGATGACCAGCCCGATCTCGTGGAAGAGGTGATTGTCGAGAAACACCCCGCCGACCGATGCGATCGAGGCGAAAAAGATCGTCGTCGCGAGGCAGTGGACGAGGCACAGCCCCGACAGGCCCATCGCGAGCTGGTCGCCCGACAACGCGGTGAGCGGACGCGAATCGCGCGCAGCCCGGACCAGCGCGCCGAAGCGCGTTTGGACAGGGGCAGGGCTGGCGACATGGGTCACCCGATTCTCCGTTGGGGCAATTGCGGAGATTGATATGGCATAACATGACAGAGGTTACAATGTCTCATTGCATGCGGTCGGAAATCGCCGTCATTTTCGAGGAGCGGCTGGCGCTGAAAATTTATGCAGCCTATTGCGCAATATGCTGCATAAATCTATTGGGCAGGCATGAACCAGCGCGATTTCTACGATAACCCGGTCATTCAGAAGGCCTATACGGCCAAAAAGCTGCTCGACCTGGCCTTTCTGATACAGGGCCAAGTGACCGAGGTTTATGCCCACAAAGGCATGATCTTTCCGGTCAGTTGCTCGTCCACGCTGCTTTTCCTCAGCAAGCGGGGCCCCGCGTCGGTGACCGAAGTGGCGCGTGCGTTGCAGCACCCGCATCAAACGGTCGCGCAACATATCGCAACGCTGGGAAAGCTGCACATCATTGACAAGCGCGCCGACGAAACCGACCGACGGCGCATCGAATATGTGCTGACCGATGTCGGCACGGCACAGGCCGCCCTTCTCGATGCCTATAATATGGAAGCCGCGGAGGTTTTCGAGCGATTGAACCGGGATATCGGCACCGACCTTGGCGACGTGCTCGACATCGCCATCGCTGCCCTCAGCCGTCGGACCATGGCCGACCGCTTTTGGGATTTGTTCGATCTGGGATCTGCGAAATGATGAAAAAGCTGCTCACCTTCCTTCTCGTCCTTGTCGTCGCCGCCGTCGGCTATTGGTTGGTCGCGCCGAGGCAGCCGATCGTGTCGGACGCGGCGAAAAACTTCGACGGCTTCGCGACCGCGCTGATCGACGAACATGCGATCCCCGGTCTCGCGATTGCCGTCGTGAAGGACCGAAAAATCGTTCACATGCGGGGTTATGGCTTCGCCGACCTTCGCTCGCGCACGCCGATGACGGTCGACACGCCGATGAACATTGCCTCGATCAGCAAACCTATTCTGGGCATTGTCCTGTTGCAATTGCGCGACAAGGGACGGCTGGATCTGGATGCGGATATCAACGGCCTGCTGCCGTTTCGCGTGGTTCATCCGCAGGCGAAGGGGCGCCCGATCACTCTTCGCCAACTGGCGACGCACACGTCCGGCATCGCCGACTATTATGACACCGCGGATTACCAGCCAGGCGCGGATTCGCCGACACCGCTGACCATGTATCTGCGAAGCCTGCTGACGCCCGCAGGCGCCCGTTACGATGCAGGGGCGCATTATCTTGACGCCCAGCCCGGGACGGTGCGCGAATATAGCAACCTCGGCGCGGGCGTTGCGGGGGCAGCCGCCGAGCGCGCCGGCGACGCCCCGCTTGCCGCCTTGGCGCGAGAGAATATATTCGCGCCGCTGGGGATGACGAACAGTTCATGGCTGCTCGCCGACTATCCAGCCGGCAAGCTCGCGACCCGTTACGAGGTGTATCAATGCCTTCCCTACACCGACCTGTGCGCGAGCACGGGGGAGCCCAAGCGCAATTACCTGATCGGCAAGATATTCCGTCCGGCGCGCGCGGATCGCCGCGTCGAACCCTATCCGCAATTCGGCAATCCCAATTATCCCGATGGCGGAGTGAACGCATCGGCGCGCGATCTGACGCTGCTGGCCCAAAGCCTGTTGGCAGGGGGCAAGGCGGGCGACAGCCGATTGCTTTCGCCTGCGGCGTTCGACGAGATGCTGAAGCTACAGCTGTCGCCCAGCATCGACGACCGGCAGCGGTTTTTCTGGCGTGACCGCGACGGGATGACCGGCCATGCCGGATCGGACGAAGGGGTTTACACCAGCTTCTATTTTGACCGGGCAAAGGGTGACGCCATCATCGTACTGATGAACCGCACGCCGGACCTGGAGACTGAAAATGCGATGGCCCGCCTGTTTGCCCGCATCAAAACCGACCTGTTGCGCAGGTAGGCCAGGCTGGAGCGGAGGAGGTTTCTATGCCCCGGCTTCTTCCGCCCGCAACGCTTTCCTGTCGAGCTTGCCTATCATCGTCTTGGGCAGGTTCAGCCGCACCTCGACACTATTCACGCGTTCATGCTTGCCGAGCTGCGGGTTGAGCCAGGCGGCGAGCGCTTCGCCGCTGATGTCGAAGCCGTCTTCCAGCGTGACGAAGGCCTTCGGTGCCTCGCCGCGATAGGCGTCGGGGACGCCGAGCACGATCGCTTCCTTGACCGCGGGATGCTCGTGGAGATGCGCCTCGATCACGCTCGGATAAACCTTGAAGCCACCGACCGCGATCATGTCCTTCAGCCGGTCGACGATGCGGACATAGCCGTCCTCTTCGATCACCGCGACGTCGCCGGTGCGCAGCCAGCCGTCCTCGGTAAAGCTGTCCTTGTCGGCGTCGGGCCGGTTCCAATAGCCGCGCATGACCTGCGGCCCCTTCACCACCAGTTCGCCGGGTTCGCCCGCGGGCGCGTCGCGCATCGGATTTTCCTTGTCGACGAGGCGGATGTGCGTTGCGGGCAAGGGCTGGCCGATCGTCCCGGGCTTGACCGGGCCGTCATAGGGGTTGGTCGACACGACCCCCGAGCTTTCGGTGAGGCCATAGCCCTCGACGAGCGAAGCGCCCGTCGCGGCGATGAATTTCTCGCGCAGCTCGGCGGGCATCGGCGCGCCGCCCGAGATGCAGACGCGCAGCGAAGAGAAGTCGGTCCTGGCGAGGTCGGGGTGGTCGAGCAGCGCCTGGTACATGGTCGGCACGCCGGGCAGCGCCGTCGTTCTGGTGCGCGTGATCGCCTCGAGTGCCTGCTTGGCGTCGAAGCGGGGCAGCATCGTGATCGTGCCGCCGTTCAATATGGTCCGATTGAGCACGCAGGTGTTGGCGAAGACGTGGAAGAAGGGCAGCACGCCGAGGATGCGGTCGTCGGCATCATGGTCGGGATCGATCGCATTCACCTGCCGCGCATTGGCGGTAAGGTTCTGGTGCGTCAGCATCGCGCCCTTCGGCGTGCCCGTGGTGCCGCCGGTATATTGGATCAGCGCGACGTCCGTCTCGGCGTCGATCGCGACCGGATCGGGCCGCCCGTCATTATCGGTGAGCGCGGAGAAGCGGATGACGCGCGGGTCGTCGGGCAGCGCCGCGACCTCCCCGCGCTTGAACAGGCGGTAGAGCACCGACTTGGCGGCGGGAAGCGCGCCCGCGACCGATCCGACGACGAGCCGCTGCAGGCTCGATCCGTCGAGCACCGCGAGCGCGGTCGGCAGCAGCGCCGCGGCGCTCAGCGTGAACAGGGTGTCGGTGCCCGAATCCTCGACCTGCGCCTCGAGTTCGTGGACGGTGTAGAGCGGCGAGAAATTGACGACGGTCGCCCCCGCTGCGAGCGCGCCATAATAGGCCGCGACATAATGGGGGACGTTGGGCAGGAACAGGCCGACGCGATGCCCCCTGCCGATGCCGCGCTGCTGCAGCCCGCGCGCGACCCGCGCCGCGCCGCGCGCGACCTCGTCATAGCTGAACTGGCGACCGAGGAAGTCGAGCATCGGCGCCGCACCGCGCCGCGCGACGCTGGCGGCCATCATGTCGGGCAGCGTGAGCGGCGGAAAGCTCTGATCCCAGGCCGTCGGATGGCGATAATCGTGCGACCAGTCATAGGGGCTGTTCATCGGGGCGGGGCGACCTCTCTGCCAAGTTACTGACATCACTCTAAGCAGCGCCCGCGCCATTCGCAATCTTGCGGCACAGCCGCGCGGCGGCTAGTCGTGCGCCATTCGACAAGGGGATGGCCATGACCTTAGTGCAACCGCGTTCGACGATCCTGACCGCTGCGCTTGCGCTCCTTGCTTTCGGTGCGGCGCCCGCCGCGGCGAAGGACAAGGAAGCCGCCGAAACCCCCGCGCAGATCCAGCAGCTCTACGATTGCCGCGCGCTGCCCGACGCGGCCGCGCGGCTCGCCTGTTTCGACCGGCAGGTCGCGGCGCTCGAAGCGGCGCAGGCGGCGAACGACATCACCTTCTTCGACCGCAATGCCGCGCAAAAGGCACGGCGCGGGTTGTTCGGCTTCACGCTGCGCGACCTGCCCTTCTTCGGCGGCGGTGACGACGACAAGGAAAAGATCACGCGGCTGGAAAGCACGATCACATGGGCGCGGCGCGAGGGCTATAACAAGATGCGTTTCGAGATCGAGGACGGCGCCGTGTGGCTGCAGACCGACCAGACCGACCTGCCGCGCGATCCCCGCGAGGGCGAGAAGGTCGTGATCTACCCGGGCGCGATCGGCAGCTATTTTGCCGAAATCGGGAATATGAAGCGCATCCGCGTGCGCCGCGAGCGCTGACGCCCGCGCGGCGCCGGGCGCGGCAGGATCGATGATGGCAGGCGAGCCGATCAGCCTTGCGGGGGGCGACAGCGCCCCCTTCGTCCTGCTCGACGACGCGCGCGCCGCCGGGGCGGTTCCGGCGCGCCTGTTCGCCAATCCGGTCGAAACGCTCGTCGCGCACGGCGCCGCAGAGGTTCCTTCGTTGCTTGACGCGCTCGACGCGGCGCGCGCGCGCGGGCTCCATGCCGCGGGCTATCTGTCCTACGAAGCGGGCAAGGGGCTCGCGCCGGCGTGGCGCGGGGCGGTGGAGCCGGTCGACGCCGCCGCGCCGCCGCTCGCCTGGTTCGGGCTGTTCGAGCAGGTCGAGCGGATCGACGCCGATGCGGTGCCGGCGCGGCTGCCCGATCCGGCGGGCGCATGGGTCGGGCGGGTCACGCCGCGCGTGATGCGAGAGGCCTATGAGGCCGGGGTCGAGGCGGTACTGCGCCTGATCCGCGACGGCGACATCTATCAGGCGAACTACGCTTTTCGCGCCGACGTGCCGCTGCTCGGCGACCCGCTCGCCGTCTATGCGCGGCTGCGGCGGACGGCGCGCGCGGGCTATGGCGGCTTCGTCTGGACGGGGCGCCAGGCGATCGCCTCGCTGTCGCCCGAGCTGTTCTTCGCGCTGCGCGGGCGCGCGGTGATGGCGCGGCCGATGAAGGGCACCGCGGCGCGGCTGTCCGATCCCGACGCCGATGCGCGCGCCGCGCGCGAGCTCGCCACGGATCCGAAACAGCGCGCCGAAAATCTGATGATCGTCGATCTGATCCGCAACGACCTGTCGCGCGTCGCGGTGCCGGGGACGGTCGCAGTGCCCGACCTGTTCCGCGTCGAAAGCTTTCCGACGATCCACCAGCTCGTCTCCGACGTCGCGGCGCGGCTGCCCGACGGGGCCGGCGCGGTCGATGTGCTGCGCGCCGCTTTCCCCTGCGGATCGATCACCGGCGCGCCCAAGGTGCGCGCGATGGAAATCATCGACGAGCTGGAGGCGGGGCCGCGCGGAATTTACACCGGATCGATCGGCTTTATCGACGCAGAGGGGGACGCGGCGTTCAATGTCGCGATCCGCACATTGGTTTTTCCCGAAATCAGCGGCTTGCAGGACCGGCCGTCATGCGCCACGCTGGGCCTGGGATCGGGAATAGTCGCCGACAGCGTGCCGGGCGAGGAATGGCGCGAGTGTCTGGCCAAGGGGGAATTTGTGGGCGCAGCGGGGGACAGCTTCGACCTTCTCGAAACGATGTATTTCGACCCGGTCGACGGGATTCAGCGGTTGGAAGGCCATCTGGCGCGGATGAAGGCGAGCGCCGAGGCGCTCGGTTTCAAATTCGACCGCCACGGCACGCGCAACAATCTGCAGTCGGCGACCTTCCGCCTGCGCGCGGCGGCGCGGGTGCGGATGCGGCTCGCCGCGTCGGGCGCGCTCGCGGTCGAGGTGTCGCCGATGCCGCGGCTCGCCGAGCTGCCGGTGCCCGTCGCGGTCCATCCGGCGCCGGTCGCCGCCGACGATTTCCGCCTGGCGCACAAGACCAGCCTGCGCGGGCATTATGACGCGGCACGGCTCGCCAGCGGGGCGGTCGAGGTGATCTTCGTCGACGAGCCGGGGTTCGTGACCGAAGGCAGCTGGAGCAATATCTTCGTCGAACGCGACGGCTTGCTGCTCACCCCGCCGCTGTCGCTCGGGCTGCTGCCCGGCGTGCTGCGCGCCGAACTGATCGAAAAGGGCCGCGCGGTCGAATCGCACCTGCGCCTCGCCGACCTCGAAAACGGCTTTTTCATTGGCAATTCGCTGCGCGGGCTCGTGCCGGCGCGGCTCGTGGAAGCCGTCGCCGCCTGAGCGGCGCGACGCATAGGTAAATTATGCCCGCGGCGGGTTGCGAATTGCGAACGAAGGCTCTAGGCGCAGCCCCGCGCAATTTCCTGTCAATTCGCTCGCGAAGGATCGCCTCTCCATGTCGCTGAAGCCGCACACGTCCGCCGCCCTCAACCGTATCCAGCCGTCGGCGACGCTCGCGATGACCGCGCGCGTCGCGGCGCTGAAAGCATCGGGCGTCGATGTGATCGGCCTGTCAGCGGGGGAGCCCGATTTCGACACTCCCGA